>NZ_JBTSFG010000005.1:0-254953 GCF_054604835.1 Sideroxydans sp.
CCACTCCTTCCCATCTCGAACAGGACAGTGAAACGACCCCGCGCCAATGATAGTGTGGATTACCCATGTGAAAGTAGGTCATCGTCAGACTCCTTATAAGTAAAAAAGCCCAACCAAAAGTTGGGCTTTTTTATTGTTACTCGAATATGAAGATGCGCCATTCTGGCGCTCTTCTTCTTTTGAGAGCATACCTAATTTGCGATACAATCGCGGCCCATGACCAAATACATCTTTATTACCGGCGGCGTTGTCTCTTCCCTAGGAAAAGGCATTGCCGCCGCTTCACTTGCGGCGATTCTGGAGTCACGTGGTCTCAAGGTCACGATGCTCAAGCTGGATCCCTATATCAACGTCGATCCTGGCACGATGAGTCCGTTTCAACATGGTGAAGTCTTCGTCACAGAAGACGGCGCCGAGACTGACTTGGACCTCGGCCACTATGAGCGATTCATCACGGCCAAGATGCGCAAGGCCAATAACTTCACCACCGGTCAGATTTACGAGAGCGTGATCCGCAAGGAGCGTCGCGGCGAGTATCTGGGCAAGACGGTGCAGGTTATTCCGCACATCACCAACGAGATACAGGCTTTTGTCGAACGCGGCGCTGCTGCTTCGCTTGATGGTAAGGCTGAGATCGCTATCGTCGAGATCGGTGGAACGGTGGGCGACATCGAGTCACTGCCGTTCCTGGAGGCGGCACGTCAGATGGGATTGCGCATGGGCCGCAATCAGGTGGCATATGTACATTTGACACTGGTGCCATACATCGCGACTGCCGGAGAATTGAAGACCAAGCCAACACAGCACAGCGTACAGAAATTGCGCGAGATCGGTATCTTCCCGACGGCGTTGCTATGCCGTGCTGATCGCCGTATTCCCGATGACGAGCGCGCCAAGATCTCCTTGTTCGCCAATGTGCGCGAAGACAGCGTGATCTCGATGTGGGATGCAGACAGTATCTATCAGGTTCCGCAGATGCTGCATGAGCAAGGATTGGATCGCATTATCTGCGAAGAGCTGGCACTGAATGCGCCGCCTGCCGACCTGACAGTTTGGCAGAATCTGATCAAAGCGCAGAATAATCCGCAACACGAGATCACCATCGGTATGGTCGGCAAGTATGTCGATCTCACCGAATCGTATAAGTCATTGATCGAGGCATTGCGTCATGCGGGTATCCATACCGCTACGCGTGTAAATATCGAATATCTGGATTCCGAAGTCATCGAGAACGATGGGACTGACTGTCTGAAGCGCCTGGATGCCATTCTGGTCCCAGGAGGTTTTGGTGCGCGTGGAACGGAAGGCAAGATTGCAGCTATCCGCTATGCACGCGAAAACAATGTCCCATATCTGGGGATCTGTCTCGGCATGCAGCTTGCGGTGATCGAGTACGCGCGGCATGTGGCGGATATGCAGGATGCGAACAGTACCGAATTCAATCTGGATACTGAACATCCTGTAGTGGCATTGATCACTGAATGGCTTGATCGTGACGGCAAGGTCGCCAAACGCAGTGCTGATTCTGAAATGGGTGGCACGATGCGGTTGGGTTCGCAGCGCTGCCCGGTCAAGAGCGGCACGATGGCGCAGAAGATTTACGGTGATGAGGTGAATGAACGTCACCGTCATCGTTATGAAGTAAATAACCATTATGTTCCTGCACTGGAAAAATCAGGCTTGATCATTTCAGCACGCACACCTTCCGAGGACTTGCCGGAGATGATGGAATTGCCGCAGAGCATGCATCCTTGGTTCGTCGGCGTGCAATTCCACCCCGAGTTCACTTCCACTCCGCGAGACGGACACCCTCTGTTCAAGGCGTATGTGGAAGCAGCCGTCAAACATAAGGAAGCAGCATGAAGCTGTGCAACTTTGAAGCCGGTCTGGATAAACCACTGTTTCTGATCGCCGGCCCGTGCGTGATCGAATCCGAGCAGATGGCGATCGATACTGCCGGACAGTTGAAAGAGATCTGCGCGCAGCTCGGCATCCCTTTCATCTACAAATCTTCCTATGACAAGGCCAACCGTAGCTCGGGCAAGACTTTCCGCGGCTTCGGAATGGAAGCCGGCCTGAAAATACTGGAAAAGGTTAAGGCTCAGATCGGCGTGCCGGTGCTGACCGATGTGCATGACGAAGATGAGATCGAACCGGTAGCCAGTGTGGTCGATGTGTTGCAGACGCCAGCCTTCTTGTGCCGCCAGACTGATTTCATCCATGCGGTGGCCAAGTCAGGCAAACCGGTGAATATCAAGAAAGGCCAGTTCCTGTCACCTTGGGATATGAAGAACGTGGTCGACAAGGCGCGCGAAGTCAGCGGTGGTGACAACATCATGGTGTGCGAGCGCGGTGCTTCGTTCGGATATAACAATCTTGTATCCGACATGCGCTCGCTGGCGGTGATGCGCAACACCGGCTGCCCGGTGGTGTTCGATGCCACGCATTCAGTGCAGTTGCCCGGTGGGCAGGGCACGTCCAGCGGCGGGCAACGAGAGTTTGTGCCGGTATTGGCGCGCGCAGCAGTGGCTGCCGGCGTGGCGGGGGTGTTCATGGAGACACATCCCGATCCGTCAAAAGCGATGTCCGATGGCCCTAATGCATTCCCGTTGGGGCATTTGAAAGAGATGTTGCAGACACTTAAGGCGATCGATGCCTTGGTGAAGCAACAGGGGTTCATTGAAGAGAACGTTAACTTGAAGAGTGTGTGAAGAGAGAGAAGGAAAAGAGATGAGTGCAATCGTTGATGTCGTAGCGCGTGAGATTTTGGATTCCCGTGGGAATCCGACGGTAGAAGCAGATGTGTTGTTGGAGTCGGGCGTCATGGGACGTGCCGCAGTACCTTCCGGTGCTTCTACCGGTGAGAAAGAGGCTATCGAATTGCGCGATGGAGACAAGCAGCGCTATCTCGGCAAAGGCGTGTTGAAAGCTGTTGAGAACGTGAATACCGAGATCGCAGAAGCGATCATCGGATTGGATGCCGAGAATCAGGCTTTCATCGACCAGACCATGATCGATCTGGACGGTACTGACACCAAATCCCGCTTGGGTGCCAACGCGATTCTGGCTGTCTCAATGGCTGTGGCTCGTGCCGCAGCAGAAGAGAGCGGCTTGCCGCTTTACCGCTATCTGGGCGGAGCTGCACGCATGGAGATGCCAGTGCCGATGATGAACATCATCAACGGCGGCGCACATGCCACCGGCGGTGCGGATATCCAGGAATTCATGATCATCCCGGTCGGCGCGCAGAGTTTCCGCGAAGCACTGCGTTGCGGTGCGGAAGTGTTCCACGCCCTGAAGGCGATCCTGCATCATCGCGGTTTGACCACCACCGTCGGCGACGAAGGCGGTTTTGCTCCTGCTTTGGGTTCCAACGAAGCAGCTCTGAAAGTCATCGTTGAAGCGATCGAGGCGGCTGGTTATGTGCCGGGTGCAGATGTAGCGATCGGTATCGATGCTGCGGCCTCCGAGTTCTACAAGGACGGCAAGTATCATCTGAAGGCGGACGGTCTGACATTAACCGCTGCGCAGATCATCGACATGTACGCTTCTTGGGTGGACAAGTATCCGGTGATCTCGCTGGAAGACGGTATGAGCGAGCACGACTGGGATGGCTGGAAAGCCTTGACCGACCGTCTCGGCAAGACCATACAGTTGGTCGGAGACGACGTGTTCGTGACCAACACTAAGATTCTGAAGGAAGGCATCAAGCGCGGCATCGCCAACTCCATCCTGATCAAAGTGAACCAGATCGGCACGCTGACCGAGACCTTCGCCGCGATCGAGATGGCGAAACGTGCCGGTTACACGGCAGTGATCTCCCATCGCTCCGGTGAGACTGAGGATTCCACCATCGCCGATCTGGCGGTTGCGACCAACTCCATGCAGATCAAGACCGGTTCGCTGTCGCGCTCCGACCGCATGGCGAAGTACAACCAACTGCTGCGCATCGAAGAAGACCTCGGTGACAGCGCTTCCTACCCCGGTCGTGAGGCTTACTATCAGTTAGGCTGATGCGTGCCGTCACCTACATCCTGCTTGCCCTTCTCCTGCTATTGCAATATCCGCTTTGGTTCGGGAAGGGAAGCTGGCTGAAGGTGTGGGACAACAACCACCAGCTCGAAGCACAAAAATCGGCCAATGAACTATTGCGACAGCGCAATGCTGTGGTGGATGCCGATGTGCGTGACTTGAAGGCCGGCAGCGATGCGCTCGAAGAAAGAGCGCGTAGCGAACTCGGTATGGTCAAACAGGGCGAGGTGTTCTTTCAGCTCATCGGCGAGAATGCGGCAACCTCGGCGGTCACCGCTCCACAAGCTGATATCAAGTGATCACGGTCGGACGTTCGCGTCCTGTGCGTTTCACAAGCTCCGAAATATCCAAAGCGATCACTATCAATTCTTTCAATGCATCTTGGGCATCAAGATGATGTTGTGCTGCATCGGCTTCATACGCTTCCAGATAGACCCGCAAAGTGGCACCTTCGGTGCCAGTGCCGGACAGGCGATAGATGATGCGTGATCCATCGCTGAACAGGATGCGCACGCCTTGATTCTTGCTCACGCTACCGTCCACCGGGTCGGTGTAGCTGAAGTCGTCGCAGGTCTGGATCGTGTATTTGCCGAACGTCGTGCCGGTGAGCGACGTGAAGCTCGCGCGCAGCAGCTGCATCACACCATTCGCTGCTTCGGTCGGTAAACCTTCGTAGTCATAGCGGGAATAGAAGTTGCGTCCAAATTTTGTCCAGTGCTCGCGCACGATAGATTCAACCGACTGTTTGCGCACCGCGAGGATGTTGAGCCAGAACAACACAGCCCACAATCCGTCTTTCTCGCGTACATGGTCGGAACCCGTGCCGAAGCTCTCTTCACCGCAAAGCGTTACTTTGCCGGCATCCATCAGGTTGCCGAAGAACTTCCATCCCGTCGGCGTCTCGTAGCAGGGGATGTTCAAAGCCTTGGCAACACGATCCGCAGCAGCGCTGGTTGGCATGGAGCGCGCGATACCGGCTAGTCCTTGCTTGTAGCCCGGTGCCAGGGTGGCATTGGCAACCAGCAGAGCGAGGCTGTCGGATGGCGTCACAAAGAAGTGCTTGCCCAGGACCATGTTGCGGTCGCCATCACCGTCGGAGGCGGCGCCGAAATCAGGCGCATCGTCGCCATACATGATCTCGACGAGGTCGTGCGCATAAGTCAGATTCGGGTCCGGATGGCCACCACCAAAATCCTCCAGTGGTATGCCGTTCATCACACTGCCGCTTGTGGCACCCAAACGCTTTTCGAGGATCTCTGTCGCATAGGGGCCGTTCACGGCATGCATGGCATCGAACTTGATACGGAAGCCGTCTTTAAGCAGGGCGCGGATCGCATCGAAATCGAACAGTGAGGCCATCAGTTCGGCATAGTCGTTGACCGGATCGATCACCTTGACCTTCATGGTGCCAAGCGTCGTTTCACCCAATTCATCCAATGACACATCGGCAGCATCAAGAATGCGATAGCTACTGATGCTCTTGCTCTTGGCAAAGATCGCATCGGTCACGGTCTCGGTAGCCGGGCCGCCATTGCTACTGTTGAACTTGATGCCGAAGTCTTCCTTGGGGCCGCCCGGGTTGTGACTGGCGGAAAGGATGATGCCGCCGAAGGTATTGAACTTGCGTATCACGCAGGAAGCGGCCGGCGTGGACAGGATGCCGCCGCGACCGACCAGCACTTCGCCAAAGCCATTCGCCGCCGCCATTTTCAGGATGATCTGGATCGCCTCGCGATTGTAATAACGACCATCACCGCCTACCACCAGCGTTGCGCCCTGCGGTGCGGCGATGCTGTCGAAGATGCTTTGTACGAAGTTCTCCAGATAATGCGCTTGCTGAAACACAGGGACTTTCTTGCGCAAGCCGGAAGTGCCGGGTTTCTGATCGGGGAAGGGCTGGGTGACTACGGTACGGATGCTCATATCGCTCCTTGATGGGGTTCTTGATCTGCGACCATCATACCATCGGCGCATGACTGGGATTTAATCGGCCCTGTCGGCAACAAGGGATGTGCGAGATAATCGCCCCCCGCAGATCAAACCACTTCCATGAAACCCGACAGCGCCCATCAGATACTCAGTGACACCTTTGGCTACAGCGCATTTCGAGGTGCGCAGCAGGCTATCGTCGAACATGTGGCGAGCGGGGGGGATGCGCTGGTTCTGATGCCGACAGGCGGCGGCAAATCGCTGTGTTATCAGATCCCTGCATTGTTGCGCGACGGTGTCGGCATCGTGGTGTCGCCGTTGATCGCGCTGATGCAAGACCAGGTGGATGCGCTCAAACAACTCGGGGTGTCCGCCGCCTTCCTGAATTCAAGTCTGGATGCGGATACCGCGCGCGAGGTATCGCGGCAGTTGATGCGCGGTGAATTGAAGCTGCTGTATGTCGCGCCGGAACGGTTGATGACAGAAGGGTTCCTGAATCAGCTGGAACGTTTGCAGCAGGAGCGCCTCATCGGCCTGTTCGCTATCGACGAGGCGCACTGCGTGTCGCAATGGGGGCACGACTTCCGACCTGAATACCGCGCGCTGACGGTGTTGCACGAGCGCTTTCCCGATGTGCCGCGCATCGCGCTCACCGCCACGGCCGATGCGCCGACGCGGCGCGAGATCATCGAACGTCTGGCGCTGGAGCAGGCGCAGCAGTTCGTCTCCAGCTTCGATCGTCCCAATATCCAATACCGCGTCGCGCTGAAGAACAATGCGCGCCAGCAGTTGCTGTCCTTCCTCGAAGCCGAACATGAGGATGATGCCGGCATCGTGTATTGCCTGTCGCGCAAGAAGGTGGAGGAGACCGCCGCTTGGCTATCGGCGCAGGGACGGGATGCCTTGCCGTATCACGCGGGATTGGATGCTGCCGTGCGCAGCAAGAATCAGAAAAGATTCCTGCGTGAGGAAGGCGTCATCATGGTCGCCACCGTCGCGTTCGGCATGGGCATAGACAAGCCCAACGTGCGTTTTGTTGCCCACCTCGATCTGCCCAAGAGTATGGAAGGCTACTATCAGGAAACCGGACGCGCCGGGCGCGATGGTCTTCCGGCCAATGCATGGATGGCCTACGGGTTGGGTGATGTGGTGTCGATGCGGCAGATGCTGTTGTCCGGCGATGCACCGGAGGAGCGTAAGCGCGTCGAACTGCAAAAGCTCGACGCGCTGCTCGGCTTCTGCGAATCCACTGAATGCCGTCACCAGAGCATCCTGCGTTACTTTGGCGAAGAACATCCCGGCGATTGCGGCCAGTGTGATAACTGTCTGACACCGGTGGACACCTGGAATGCGACGCAGGCCGCGCAGATGGCACTGTCGTGCATCTATCGCACGGGGCAACGTTTCGGTGTCGCGCATCTGATCGACGTGCTGTTGGGGAAAGTCACCCCCAAGATCGAACAATTCCATCACCAACAACTCAGCACTTTTGGTATCGGCAAGGAACTGGCGCAGCAGCAGTGGAGCAGCGTCTATCGTCAGCTGACGGCAGGCGGCTTCATCGAAGTGGACATCGAAGGCTATGGCGGTTTGCGTTTGGCCGAAGCGGCGCGTCCGGTGCTGCGCGGTGAGCAGGAAGTCTGGCTGCGTCGCGATGCGGCACCGGCCAAACGCACATCCAGCAAAGCCGAACGCGGCTCGCGTCTGCGTGAAGCCTTCGCGGGTGCCAACGAAGACCCCATGTGGCAGGCGCTCAAAGACAAGCGTATGGAATTGGCGCGCGAGCAGGGCGTGCCACCCTACGTCATCTTCCACGACAGCACCTTGCTCGAGATACTCAACCAAAGACCGCAGACGCTGGACGAAATGGGACGTCTCAGCGGCATCGGTCAGGCCAAGTTGGCCAAGTATGGCGATACGTTCCTGCAGGTGGTGGAAGACGTCGCAAACGGCAAATAGAGGGCATGATTTGGTTCGTGTGTGCAGCCTGAATTGAACTATGATGTAGTTCCGTATTTCAGCGATTTTTGTACGCCGGTCAATCTCTTGCTCCATATGCGAACCGCCGGTAATTCCTGAAAAAAATGAGATCACGCCTTACAATCCGAACGCAGTTGTTGGCACTGGTGTTGGCCATTGCCCTGCCGATGGTAGGTATCCTTGCGTATACGATCTACGACAATGCCCAGCAGCGCGTCCTCGAAGCCAAACTGACATCGCGCATGCTGGCAGCAGCTGCTGCTGCCGACGTCGACCGGGTATTGAATTCCAACCAAGATTTTCTGGTGCAGATGGCCAAGCGCCCGCTCATCCGCAAGATGGATGTGAAGCACTGCGATCAGGTGCTGTGGGATTTCCTCCAGTTGTTCCCGAGATCCGCGAACATGACCGTGATCGATATGCAGGGGACGGCGATCTGTTCGGCGGTTCCCCAGCCAGGCGGCAAGCCGGTGTCGGTCGCCCAAGCGCCATGGTTTAAAAAGTCGCTGACGATGGACGGACTTGTGGTGAGCGATCCGTTCTTCGGCCCCATCACTGGCAGATGGGTGACAGTGCTGACCTATCCGATCCACGATGGCCAAGGCAAGAAGATCGGCTTCCTCGGCTTGCCGCTCGATCTGGCTTTGTACGAACCCAATCTATCCAATGCGCCGATGATCCCCGGCACGACCATCGGGATCGTGACGGGAGGCGGAGTTTTCGTATGGCGCAACCTTGATACCGAGAAGTGGGTCGGGAAAAAATACAGCAACAACAAGACGCTGCAAAATATTCTGGCCGGTGTGGAAGGCGAGATGGAAGGTGTCGATTCGGTGCCGAGACTCTATCACGTTGACCGGGTGGAGGATTCCGGCTGGACGGTTTATGTGGGCATTCCGACCAGTTATGTCTATTCCCAACTTCGTGAAGCGGTGCTCAGAAATGTGCTGTTGGGTTTGCTCAGTCTGATATTTATCCTTGGCGTCGCCTGGTTGATCGCACGCCAGATATCGCGCCCTATCGGTGCGCTGGCATCCGCCTCGCGCGCGATCAGGCAAGGCCATGAAGATGCCCGTGCCGCGATGGATGGGCCGCCCGAGATCCGGGAAGTGGCACAGGAGTTCAATGAGATGCTCAACGTGCGCCTGCAAGCGACAGCGGCATTGCGCGCGAGCGAGGCAAAACTTTCCGAAGCATTGAAGATCGCCCATATGGGTCACTGGGAGTATGAGGTGGCCACCGATGAGTTCGTCTTCAACGACCAGTATTATTCATTGCACCGTACCACCGCCGCGCAGATGGGGGGGTACCGCATGTCGTCGGCAGATTTCGCCCGGCGCCTAGTTCACCCGGAGGATGCTCGGTTGGTTGGCGAGCATATCCAAATGGCGCGGGAAACCGGCGCAACTGATCTGCTGCAGGTCGAAGTGCGGATCATGTGCGCCGACGGGGAGACGCGCTGGGTGCATGTGAGCTACAAGATCGAGGAGAACGATCAGGGGGTGACCAGCAGGGTGATCGGCACCATGCAGGACATCACCGAACGCAAACACGCCGAACAGAACCAGAAGCGTCTGAATCGCTCGGTCAAACTGTTGAGCGATTGCAATATGGCGCTGGTGCATGCGACGGAAGAGCATGCCCTGCTGTCACAGATCTGCCGCTTGGTGGTCGAGCAAGGCGGTTATCGCATGGCGTGGGTGGGGTATGCCGAGCATGATGCGGAAAAGACCGTGCGCCCGGTCGCGCAGCATGGCAATGGCAATGACTATCTGGAAGGTCTGAAAGTGTCCTGGGCGGATACCGAGCGCGGACGCGGTCCCACGGGTACCGCTATCCGGACCGGGCAGACGGATATCAATCAGGATTATCAGACCAACCCGCGCATGCTCCCGTGGCGCGATATGGCGCTTGCCCGCGGTTACCATTCCAGCATCGCACTGCCACTGCGGGGAAAAGAGCATGCGTTGGGCGCACTTACCATCTACTCGTCAGAAGTCGATGCTTTCGGTGAGGACGAGGTGAGATTGTTGCAGGAACTTGCCACCGATCTGGCCTATGGCGTGGAAACGTTGCGCACCCGCGTCGAGCATGCGGCAGCGGAAAGGCAACTGGAGTTTCTCGCGCATCACGATGTCCTTACCGGATTGCCCAACCGTCTGCTGCTGCGTGACCGTTTCGAGCAGGCCATAGCGCAGGCCGAGCGCGAACAGTCTATCGTGGCCGTGCTGTTCCTCGATCTGGACAACTTCAAGCAGGTCAACGACACGCTCGGGCACAATTACGGCGACAAGTTGCTGGTGGCGGTGGTCGAGCGTCTGCGCGGATGTCTGCGCGACACCGACACCATCAGCCGTCAAGGGGGTGACGAATTCATCGTTTTGTTGCCGCATATGCGCGACCTGGCTGTCATCGGCGGCATCGCGCAACATATCGTCGAGGCTTTTGGCGAGTCTTTCGAGATCGAGAATTACGCGATCAATACCTCGTTCAGTATCGGCATCAGCCTGTACCCGGAGGATGGCCGGGAGTTCGACTTGCTGCTGAAGAGTGCCGACACCGCGCTTTACCAGTCCAAGGACAGCGGACGCAATACCTACCGTTTCTTCTCCGATAAGATGAACTTCGATGCGCAGGAGCAACTGCACTTGCAGGGACAGTTGCGCAACGCGGTGAAGAACAACGAATTCCTGCTGCACTACCAGCCGCAGATCAATATCGAGAGCGGGCGCCTCATCGGCGCCGAGGCTTTGGTGCGTTGGCAGCATCCCGAGCTGGGACTGATCCCGCCGGGCACTTTTATCCCGCTGGCGGAGCGCAGCGGTCTTATCATCCCGATGGGCGAATGGGTGCTCAACGAAGCCTGCCGGCAAGCGCAACAGTGGCGCGAGAGCGGACATCAACTGGTGATGGCAGTCAATCTCTCCGCGTTGCAATTCAAGCGCGGCAACTTGCTGGAGACGGTCGCTCACGCGCTCAAGCGTTCCGGTTTGCCAGCGGATATGCTGGAATTGGAGCTGACCGAATCCATCCTGTTGCAGGACATCGATGTCGCCATCAAGACGCTCCACAGTCTGAAAGACATGGGCGTGAAGTTCTCCATCGATGATTTCGGCACGGGTTATTCCAGCCTTTCTTACCTGAAGCGGCTGGCCGTGAACAAACTCAAGATCGACCAGTCCTTCGTGCAAGATCTGGCCGAGGATGCCGATTCTGCCGCCATCGTCAGGGCGATCATCCAGCTCGGGCATACCCTGCAACTGACAGTGATCGCCGAGGGAGTAGAGACGGATGCCCAGCTCGCTTTCCTGCGCAACTACGGTTGTGACGAAGCACAGGGCTTTTTCTTCAGCCGTCCGGTGCTTGCGGCTGAATTCGTGAAGCTGCTCGGATAATGGAACACCTCGATATGAAAGTCAGACTCGGCGCGGCTTTGCTGGCGACGTTCATTCCCTGCACGGTCAACGCGACTAACTGGCTGCAACTGCAGGGCAACGAGGCACCGGATGCCCCCGCGTTCCGCGTGTTCGGCTTCGTCCAGCCGACCTACACCTACATCGACGCGCAGCCCGTCACCACCCTGCAGGGGGCGGCAGCGGTATATAACGGCCAATACTCCGCGCTCAATCTGAACTGGCCGGACCTCAAGAATCCGCACCAGTTCCAGGTGATGCGTGCCGGGCTGGGCGCGCGCGGCAGATTCAGCGACGAGATCAATTATTTCGTCGCGCTCGATGCCGGCGAGAACGGCACCACCTATTACCACGATGTCGTGCTGACCGATGCCTCGCTGACCTTCAACTTCATCCCTGGGGCGCGCATCCGCGCCGGCCTGTTCAAACTGCCTACCAGCGAAGAAGCGCTGCTGGCGGTCAACACTTCCTCGCCCTATGTGTATAACTCCAATGCCGTGCTGTACATGCTGGTGGGCTTGCCGGTGCAAGCCACCGGCGCGGTGAATGCCGGCGGCACCTCCACCGCCCGGCTGACCAGCGGCTTCTCTGGTTACCGCGATTGGGGCGTGCAGGTGTACGACTGGCACAATCGCGGGCAATGGGAATATTCCTACGCGGCGATGGTCTCCAACGGCGATGCGATCGACAGTCCGCGCGACAGCAATAGCCGCAAGGATCTGACGTTGCGCGTGCAGGCTTCGTATCTGCTCGGTGGGCAAGGCCCCAATCGCGAAGATTTCAGCGCCTTTGTCTGGCGGCAGAATGGTTCGCGGTTGTTCGGCACGCAGCATCACGCACTGGTGCGCGAAGGCGTCGGCCTCAAATATCTGCAAGGCAACTACCGCGCTTCGGCCGAATATCTGCGCGCCAACGGCATGGTGGTGGGCGGGCAAGCGCCGCCCTTCGTGGGGCAATCCTTGGCGGCTGGCGTGAATGAACAAGCCGGCGGCTGGTATGTGGAAGGCGGCTGGCGCTTCCAGCCGCAATGGGAGGCAGACCTGCGCTACGACTATCTCGATTTCATGACGCAGACCCTCGCCAACGAGCGAGAGTTCGCCACCATTACGCTGGGCATGCAACACTTCATCAACCCGGCCATGCGCGTCATCTTCAACTATGAATGGCGCAACATGAAAGTATCCAATCCCGCCGCCATCGCTGCCGGTGCCGCGCGCGACAATGCCCTCGTCATCGCCGGCAACTTGGGTAACCGCGCCAGCCTGCAATTGACCTGGTCGTTCTGAGCGGATATCTACGCCTTGATCTGACCGCGATCCGCCGGTTCAAGATTGAAGCCGCCCGCCACTTAGTGCAAGATGCGGCCTCGGGATTCAGTCCCGATCAAATTTCGTAAAACCAACACAAGAGAACAGACATGGGCGCACAGTGGAAAGCCAGACACAAAGAAGTCGCAGCGAACGCCAAGGGTAAGATCTTCGGCAAGCTCGCTAAAGAGATCATGGTCGCCGCCAAAGGTGGTGCCGATCCCGATAGCAATTCGCGTCTGCGTCTGGTCGTCGAGCAAGCCAAGAAGGCCTCGATGCCTAAAGAGACATTGGATCGCGCGATCAAGAAAGGCGCTGGCCTGCTGGATGGTGGCGCGAGTCTGGATCGTTTGGTGTACGAAGGTTTCGCCCCGCACCGCGTACCGGTCATCGTCGAATGTCTGTCCGACAACATCAACCGCACCAAGTCCAGCATGAACGTGTTGTTCCGCAAAGGTCAGCTCGGTGTGGAAGGTTCCGTATCGTGGGACTTCGACTATGTCGGCATGATCGAAGCGACACCGAATGCAGCGGATGCAGACCCGGAAGTCGCCGCCATCGAAGCCGGTGCGCAAGACCTCGAACCTTCCGAAGAAGGCGCGACACTTTTCATCACCGACACCACCGATCTCGATACCGTGTGCAAAGCCTTGCCTGCGCAGGGCTTCACTGTCGTTTCCGCACAATTGGGCTATCGTCCCAAGAATCCAGTCACCATCAGCAACGAAGCCGAGCTCGAAGAGGTGCAAGCTTTCCTCGAAGCTATCGATGAAGACGATGATGTGCAGAACGTGTACGTCGGCTTGGCGGGCTAATTGACCGGATCTGAGACGGCAACGTATATTCCATCCCATGCGATCCATCTTCATCGATTCCATCAACGCCAAGCGACTGTGGCTAGCCATGCTAGCCACCAGCCGCCGCGCGTTCCTGTTTTAACGCTTCACTTTATAAACGGGCAACGGCGGGTCTTCCGCTTTGCTCCGCTACAAGACCCGCTTAGCTGAACCTTCAGGGTCTTCATCATGACAAGTCAAACTCGTTCCACCTTCGCTCAACGGGATGTTCTTCTCGGCGTCGTCTTCGCCCTGCTGGCCGCGGTAGGTTTTTCGGCCAAAGCGATCTTGGTGAAGCTGGCGTATCTGGGCAACGTGGATGCGGTGACGCTGCTGGCTTTGCGCATGGTGTTCGCGGCGCCGTTCTTCATCGGTGTGGCGATCTGGGCGCGGCGGCATCATGCCGCGCCGATGGATGCGCATGATCGCTTGCTGGTCGTGGGACTAGGGCTGGTGGGTTATTACTTGTCCAGCTATCTCGATTTCCTTGGTTTGCAATACATCACAGCAGGTCTGGAACGTTTGATCCTGTTCCTCTATCCGACCATGACGGTGATCCTCGCGGCACTGGTCTTCAAGCAGCGCATTACTGCCAAAGTGCTGGCGGCGATGGCCCTGAGTTATGCCGGCATCACGCTGGTGTTCCTGCATGATGTGGGTGTGAGTCAGGGCGATGCGGTGTTGATCGGCGCGGCACTGGTATTCGCCAGCACGCTGTCTTATGCCATCTATCTGGTGGGGGCAGGGCATGCCATTGCGCGCATCGGTGCGGTGCGTTTCACGGCTTATGCTTCATTGGTCGCCACTACGGCCTGTGTGCTGCAGTTCCTGGTGATGCGCCCGTGGAGTGCGCTGGATCTGCCATTGCAGGTGTACCAATACGCCATCGCGATGGCGGTGTTCTCCACGGTGTTGCCGGTGTTCCTGTTGTCATTCGCCATCCATCGCATCGGCTCCGGCAGCGCTTCGTTGATTGGCACCGTGGGGCCGGTCAGCACCATCTATATGGCGTATGTGTTTCTGGGGGAGAGCGTCTCGCTGTTGCAGATCATCGGTTCTGTGCTGGTGTTGTCGGGCGTGCTGATCATCAGCCTGAATAGCCGCAAGGTCAGGGCATAATGCGCTGCCGGAATGGCGCTTGTGGAGTGTGAGATTCATGAATAGATATCTATTGCTGTTTGCGCTGGTGATCTCCTTCCCTGCGTCTGCCGTAGAAAGGAGTCGATGCGGTACTGATCAGTTCGGCAATATCGTATGCATGGATAAAGACGGTGTTCTGAGTCATGTGCCGCGAGACTATGCGAGTGAGGAGTCGTTGCAGAGTGCTTCGGGCGTATCGGATGCAGAAAAGAAACGGCGCGCAGAGGTCAGAGAAAAGCTGCGTTGCGGCACCGATCCGTTCGGCAACAAAGTGTGCCGGTGATTGGATCGCGGATGACTTTTCTACTGCTTGTAGGTGAGTTGCACCCATAGCGAGCGCGGTGCCATCGGCAGATCGTTGGGTATGGCGGTGCCTGGTGCAAGACTGGGTTCGCGCACATCTGCGTCGAACAGGTTGCGTACCGAAGTCGAGAATTCCCATTTGCTATAGCCGGGGCTGCGAATGGTTAGATCGACAGTCGTGTAATCTGGCACTTTGGGGCGCGTGTCGCCGGCGGTACGCTGGCAATCCATCACGTGGTTGAGTTGTGCGCTGGAGCGCCAGCCACTTCCATAACGCCAGTCGGAACGCAGATAGACACGATGGTGGGGAGCGTAACCCGCATCTTGTCCGGTCACGTCGTCGATGGATTTCTGATAGGAGTAGCTGCCAGTCAGGCGCGTGTTGCTGTTGTAGTCCCAGACCGATTCCAATTCCATACCGTTGCCATGCTGTTTGCCTGTATTGATATAGGCCGAACCGACAGAAGGAGCAGTGTTCGCTACCAGTCGAATGATGTCCTTCATCTCATAGTGAAAGAAGTTCAAATTGACCAGCATGTCTTTCTTGGCTTGCCAAGTGAAGGCCGCTTCCAACGTTTGGTTGGTTTCGGGGCGCAGGTTCGGGTTGCCTTGTTGGACCGGATTGTTGATGGAATACAACTCGACGAAGGAGGGCGCACGGAAGGCGCGACCATAGAGTAGTTTGGCGGTCAGGTCGAGTGTGGCATCCCACACCAGCGCCAAGCGCGGATTGGTGGTGCCGCCGAAATCGGAATAGTTGTCATGACGCACACCAGCGGTCAACGCCCAGTCTGTCGCGAAATTCCATTCATCCTGCACATAGACATAATCGATCTTGCGTCGTTGCGGGCGCATGAAGGGGGCGGTGCTGGAAAAATCCATCATCGAACTGAGCGGAACCGGTAACCCTGTCGATGTCAGCGTGAAGTTCTTGCTTTCCGCTGTCTTGTACAGGTTCAGATCGTCGTGCCCGATGCCGAAGCGTAGCTGATGTCCATAAAATCCTGCATAGGTGGCGTAGCTGGATAGCCTTGCATCCCGTTCCCATTTTTCAGGTGAACCTAGCATGCCATCCGGAAAAGTGCCGGTTGGGAAGGTCGCACCAGCCGGGTAGATCACCAGCGGGCTCAGGATTGTGTCGTTGTATTGCAGCAGGCTGGCATTGAAGCCGACGCCCCAGTCGTAGGCTATGTCCGGGTCTATCCATGACAGTTCAGTGGTGATGCGCTCGCTCTTTTCCGAGCCGGTGGGATCGAGCGCGGAAGCTACGCCGACCCCCAGTTGCAGATTGCTGCGCAACTTGTATCCAGTACGCAGGTGCCATTTCTGCCAAGACAGATCAAGGCTGGCATCGGCGGCATCGTGTCCGAGATAAGTATCACCCGGGGCAAGACTGGCCGAAGAAGCGAAGATGCCGTCCAAGCGTGTCTGCGCATCTGCCGTGATGGTGCGTTTGAACCCGTCTGTATCGCCTACTCTCAGGTATGCCGCAACATCGACTGCGCCCCACTTGCCGCCGTGCTGAACCCAGACATCCCGGGTTTTGAAAGAGCCATAGCGCGCGCCGTATTGCGTCCCTGCAGACTCAGAAGACGTTTTGGTGATGATATTGATGATGCCTGCATAAGCATCCGCACCGTACAAGGCCGAGCCCGGGCCGCGGATGACCTCGATGCGGGCGACGTTTTCCAGTGGTAATCCACCCCAGGCGTTACCCTTGCTGCCGGTGAACATGGTCGTGGTCGGGATGCCGTTCAACAGCATCAGGGTCTGCGGATTATTGGCACTGAAGATGCCTCGGAAACTGTAGAGCGGGGTATAGCTGAGACTACTGTGCGAAACATGCATCCCGGGGATGGATTCCAGCGCTTCATCCAGATCGGTTGCACCCATCGCGGCGATGTCTTCGGCTGTGATCACGGAGGCAACGGAGGGCGCATGACGCAGCGGCTGCTGATTGCCGGTGGCGATGCTGATGTTGGCCTTGTCGCCGTAGATCAGCGCCAACTCTTCCTCGTCACTGGGTTGCGCCCATACATTGCTTGCTGAAAACAGCATCAGTATGAGCAGATAGGAATTACTGAAAGTTTGCTTCATCTAGCCTCCCCTGTGCTGTCTGGCAGCTTATCTGGCATTTCTTTGAGAAGAATCAGCCATGACAATATTTATTGTGTGGGAATACTACCTTGCCAGAGGCGAGTTGGTACACCTTCATAGATGATTTTTTCGCATGCGACAGGAAATAGTGCCCCTTCCGGCTTTTCTGCAGCCTCCACCCAGCATGGAGGCATCCCGGCGAGGAACATGGGCACCCTGAACAGATGGAATTCTCTGGGTGTCAGCCCCAGATCGGCACCCAACGCGGCTGTCATGCCCGCGTAATTCATTCGCAGGTTGATTTTCCCCATTTCGAGCAGGATGCGCTCGACATCGAAAGCCATTTTGAAATGCGAGCCCTGATCCAGTCCTTGTTCTGTGGCCAATGCCGCTAGCCAGGGTAAACGCTCGTCGCATGAGTCTATGGGGCGTCCGTAGCCGTAGATGTGGCGCGATTTGAGTTCTTCGGCGATAAATCCATGTAGCGTTTGCCCGGCCGCAAGGGCCTTGGAGGCACGCTGGAAGAATCCGATTGCGCGCAGGCCGGGGCCGCCGCCATAGATGCGCGCTTCGGAAACCGCAAGCGCAGCGCTCAGGCCCAGCACGGGTGAGCTACGCGAGCTGCCGGCAAGGGCTGCGACACGGTTGTTCCAGATGCGTGCATCGGGGTAGCTGGTCATCACCCAGATTCCGTGCAGCAGCTTGACCTGTTGCGGCGTAAAGCGCCGCCCGGTGATGCCAAACAGATACAGCTCTAACCAGTCTGCATCGTGCAGATCCTGATGCAGATCATGGCCGCGAAACACGGCGCGCTTACCTGGCCAGCATGCACCGACCTTGGTGCGCAATATGTCAGCATGGGCAAACAGCAGATCTGGGCCGTTCATGAATTTTCCTTGGTGGCAGGGTCGTCTTCCAGTTCGACGGGATAGAAAGGGAAACGCTTGAATCCATAGCGCCCCTGTTCCAGTGCATGTGCCGCGGCACCGGGCAGCCTCAGCATGAGGTACAGCATCTCTCCCTCTTCTGGCCGGAATCCCAGATCGGCTAATGCGGCGGCGGAAACGCCAGAGATGTCCAGAGGATGACCGGCGATCATTTCCAACGACTCGCGATGAGAAGCGAGCCAGCCAAGTCTTGGCGTCGCTCCTGTCATTGTCAGTATCTCCAGCAATTGACAGACGCTGGTAGCTGTCGATACGCCGTAAGGATCGAAGCCGGGCGGATGCTCCCTGGCGGGCCATGTGTCTACCACGTCGTCTTGCGTATCGCGATGGATATGGACACCCCAGGCATCAAGATCGGTATGGCAAATCTCCCAGGCATGCATAGCATCGAAAATTTCTCGTGCCCCGCGATAGCTACCCGCGCCAACAGAAAGTGCCGCGATCAAAGTGGCAGCGGCACTGGAACCTCCCACACCGCCGCACATGGCCGCATGCACCGAAGCATCGCGCGGCCCGGGGTTGGCGAGTGCGACCGCCAGAGCTTCCAGCATGTCAGCTTGCTTTGCCGTAGGTGCCTCGGCCCGGAACAAGAGATAAAGCATCTCGACCCAGCGTGCTTGTCCCAGCATCTGACCAAAGACGTCGTAGCCGTGGCAGAAAGCGGCTCGAGTAGCGTAAGGATTGTCTTGTTCGGATTCTTCGCGCCAGATGCGCGTGTGAATATGTTCATTGTTCATTTCAGCGTTCCCAGTGTTTTCATGCGCAGCATCATGGGCGGTACTTCTTCACCATCTACCCGTACGTCAAGCAGCGTCGGGCCTTTACGTTGCAGAATGGTGTCGAAATCGAGAGCGTCCAGTTCCTGAGGGGAGTGGATGACGTGGCCGGGGATTCCCATGGCTTCCACGAGTTTCCGGTAATCGACCTGCGGCAGTTCGTGGCCGACAGGTTCTGCTTTGGCGAGGCGTTGTCCATGTTTGACCATGCCCAGTGCACTATCGTTGAGTATGACGAATACGACGGTGAGTCTTTCTGCGGCGGCCACGGTGATTTCCTGTCCGCTCATCAGAAAAGCGCCATCGCCGGTGATGCATACCACCGGGCAAGCGGGGTTGCCGCGCGCGATGCCGACCGCCGCGCCGATGGCCCAGCCCATGGGGCAAAAGTCCATCATCACGCGCAACCAGCTGGCTGTTCCCGAGCGTTGGTCGAGTTGCTGCGGATTGATTTCTGCTCGTTCCTGCTCGCTCCGTCTGTCGCGGGGTTGGAGGTAATGCGTCGTCCACACCATGCTGTTGCCGGAGTCGGCTAGAAAGCGCGTACCGGGCGGGCAGCGCTCGGACAATGTCTTCATGAGTCGCTGTGGTTTGATCGGCGAGACTTCTGAGCTGAAACTTTCAGGTGAGATCAGGGATACTCCGGCTTGGCTTCGGCTGAAGTTACCTACAAGATCTTCTGTGTTGTTGATTTTGAACGACGTATCGTCCTTCAGTAGTCCAATCAGATGCTCACATACAGAGCGGATGTTGCCACGCACATGGAATTTGGACATTGGCGAACGCATCAGGTTGTCTTCGGAGTTGTCGATGTGGATCAGGCGTTCATTGAGCAACGAGTCGCACCAGCCGCCGCTGACGAATTCACTGAAGCCAGTTCCGAATGCCAGCACGATATCAGGTACTCCGGCCAGCAGGTTGTGTGCACTGGCGTGGCCGCCCATGCCGAATACGCCGCAATAGGCTTTGTGGCGAGGATTGATGTAGCCCTTGGCATCAGGTGTGGTGATGAATAGCGCATCGGTCAGTTTGACGAGCTGCATGATCGCTTCGATCGCCTCGATGCATGAGGCACCAATCACGAAGGCTATGCGCGGTGATTTCACCAGCTCTTCTTTGAGCCGCTGCACGGCATGTATGTCGATGAGGACAGGTTCCTGTTCATACAATGCTGCCAGATCGTAAGTGGGGGTGGCGCACAGCGATGTGCTACGCAAAATGTCGAGCGGTATCGCCAAATGAGCAGGGCCGCCGGGATCGTTATGCGCCTTCATCAATGCATTGGTCAGTTTTCGTTCAAATTGGCTGATGTGTGACACCATCGCGTTGTAGCGGGTGCAGTGGTCAAACATGGCAAATGCGTTGACACCGGTGCTGGATGATTCCTGCAACGCGCCTCGGCCGAAAGAAGACAGGATTGGCAGTCCGCTGATAGCCAATAAAGGGACATTGTTGTCGTGGGCGCATGCCACGCCGGTGATCATGTTGGTCGAACCGGGGCCAGAAGTCGTGCAGCACACCCCCAGTCGTCCTGTCTCGCGGGCATAGCCGTCCGCCATGAATGCTGCGCCAGCTTCGTGCCTTGCCACAATGACGCGCAGGCCGCCTCTGCGTTGACTGCGAGCCATGGCATTGAAAAGAGGTTCGATTGCACCGCCCGGGACGCCGAATACATATTCCACGCCGATCTGCTCAAGATAGGAAACGAGCAGATCGGCAATCTCTATGGGCCGATCCTGTATGTTATTCGTGAGGCTAGTGAGGGCGCTAGCTGAAGCTGATTTATTCATTCTTATTATCTCCTCCTTGTGGCTGTACTCAGTTAGCCGTTATTTTTATTAACGATTGGCTACCGGTAAAAAACCATGTTTGCAACGTGGTGAGTGTAAAGCCTGTTAATATCGGTCGCAAGCCGATAGATGTCAAAATGAGCGACAAATTAGTACAGGAGATTTTAGAGGGGGCTCGCAAGAATCACAGCGGTGGCTGTCACTCGCTCCTTGGAGAGGAGATATGCAAGGTTTTCAACGCAACTCAGGATGGAAATTGCACTTGTGCTGTCAGGGTCTTTGAACGACACTGCGCACAATCGTGACTATGTCCCATTCCCCTATCCGATCCGGCCGGAAATCTAGCTTCATGCGGCGCATGGGCATTGGCTCTTTGCTGTTCGCGGCCTTCACAAGCCTTGCGCTTGCGGCGCAGGCCAGCACAAAAGAAACCCACGAAATATCCCGTGATCAGCCGGTTTGGGTTGGTGATTCGCTGCTGGATATCGAACGTCTCGATGATTTCCAGGAAGTATTGATCGTTCCGGTGCAGGTCGCCGGGCTGGTGAACGTCGCCGTGCAGCGCAAGGTCGCCAACAAGCTGGCCGATGCCGGCGGGGCGGGCGGCATCGCGGTGATCTATCCCGAGATCGGCGAGCCTTATCGCAGCGTGTTCACGCAGATCATCGATGGCATCGAAGAAAAGGCGAAAGGCCGGGTCAGCAACTTTGCAGTCGGCAAGGATGTGGACGTCGGCCAATTGAAAGCGGCCTTGCGCCGTCAGGACACCAAGGTCGTCATCGCACTTGGACGACAGGGCATGCGGGTGGCCCGCGCTCTGGAAAGCGATCTGGGTTTGGTGGTCGGCGGCGTCCTGTCTGCTTCCGAAGAGGAGGTCCGATCGGCGCAGGTGAATAGTCTCTCGCCAGATCCGGCGCTGTTGTTCTCCCGTCTGAAAAGCATGATGCCCAAAGCACGGCGCATATTCACCGTTTACGATCCCCGGCAGAACGAATGGTTGATCCGCCTGGCGAAGGATGCCGCGCAACAGCAGGGTGTGGAATTGGTGACCTATCAGGCCGAGGATCTGCGTAGCGCCATGCGCGCCTATCAGGAGATACTGGCCCAAGCGGATGTCGAAAAGGACGCGCTGTGGTTGCCGCAGGATTCGACCACCGTTGAGGACAGCACGGTGATGCCCATGTTGCTGCAGGAGTCGTGGGCGCACAATCTGACGATGTTCTCCAGCAGCTTCAGTCATGTGCGGCGCGGGGTGTTGTTCTCGCTCTATCCGGACAACGTGGATATGGGGCGCAGTCTGGCCGGCTCGGCGTTGAACCTGATGGCATCCGGCGGAAATGGCTCCGGACTGATGCCTTTGCGCGAAGTGCTGATGGCAGTCAATCTGCGAACCGCCCGCCATCTGGGGGTCAATACCAGCCGCTTGCAGAGTTTCGATATGGCTTTCCCCGAGCAATGAGGCGCGCGAAATGAGACAACACATCAGCGCCTTCTTTCAACGGTTCACATTCAAACGGCAGATCGGCATCTCCATCACCTTGGGTATCCTGCTTCTGTCGCTGTTCGCCTCGATCTCGGGCTCCTGGCAGGTGAATGAGCAGGTGCGCGAGGACCTGATCTCGCAGGGGCGGCGCATCACCGACAATCTGGCACGGCAAAGTACGCTGGCACTCATCTACTCCTCGGCGGATAACGCCAGCGAGGTGATGCACGCCACCATGGCGTTCCCCGGCGTGATCGGCATGGAGATCAGGCATGCCAACGGCGACTTGTTGCTGGCGCAGGGTGACAACGATCTGGCGCAGTTCATGCAGCCGCAGCAAACCGGGGGGCTGCAAGCGGATTCCATGCTCAATGCGGAAAGCAACAGGGCATGGCATTTCTCCTCGCCGGTATTCTCCCAGCCCGCGGAAGAGTCGCCGTTCGGCGATGCGAGCAAACCGGAGTTGCTGGGATATGTCTCGGTGGTGATGAGCAAGTCGGCGCTGGCACAGACGACCAGCAATATCTTCATCACCAACCTGCTGACATCATTCTCGTTCGCGCTGCTGTTCCTGTTCCTGATCGGCAAGCTGACGCGCAACCTGTCGCGTCCGCTCGATCATTTGTCCGAGAGTATGGCGCGTGCGCAGCGCGGCGAGATCGGCGTGCGCGCGAAACCGGGTGGCCCGCGCGATATCGCGCGCATGGCACACGCATTCAACCGCATGATGTCGGAGCTGGAAGAGCGCGAGGCGGCATTACGTATCGCCGCGACAGCCTTTGAAGCCGAGGAAGGCATGATGGTCACCGATGCGCAAGCGAACATCATCCAGATCAATCAGGCATTCACCGAGCTGACCGGTTATAAGGCCGAGGAAGTAATAGGGAAGAGCCCGGCCGTCCTGAGGTCGGATCGTCAGAGCGGGGTGTTCTTCGAGCGGATGTGGGCCAGCTTGCAGCGTGACCGCAGCTGGCAGGGGGAGATATGGAACCGCCGCAAGAACGGCGAAATATTCCCCGCCTGGCTGAGCATCACGGCCGTGGTGGACAAGGATGGCAATGTGACCAACTACGTCGGTGCCTATGTCGATTTCACCGAACGCAAGAAAGCCGAGAACGAGATCCATCATCTGGCGTTCTATGATCCGCTCAGCCAGTTGCCTAACCGGCGTCTGCTGCTGGATCGTTTGCGTCAGGCTATCGCGACCGGCGCGCGCAACCATACCGGCGGTGCGCTCATGTTCCTTGATCTGGACAACTTCAAGACGCTGAACGATACCAAAGGCCACGGTATCGGCGACCTGCTATTGATCGAGGTCTCGCGCCGCTTGCAAGCCTGTGTGCGCGAGGGTGATACCGTCGCGCGTTTCGGCGGGGATGAGTTCGTACTGCTGCTGGAAGGTTTGAGTGTGGATAGTGCCCATGCCGCCGTGCAGGCGCGTGCGGTGGGTGAGAAAGTATTGCACTCGCTCAGTCAGCCCTATCAGCTAGAAGGTTCCGAATTCCACAGTTCTTCCAGTATGGGGATCACGCTGTTCATCAATTACAAAGACACGATCGATGAATTGCTCAAGCAGGCGGATACCGCCATGTATGAAGCGAAGAAATCGGGCCGCAACGCGCTGCGCTTCTTCGATCCTGCCATGCAGCAGGAACTGGAATCGCGTGCGCAGACGGAAGTCGGCCTGCGTGAAGCGTTGCGTCTGCAGGAGTTCGAGCTGTATTACCAGCCCCAGGTCGATCAACTCGGGCAGGTCATCGGTGCAGAGGTGCTGCTGCGCTGGATCCATCCCGAGCGCGGCTTGATCCCGCCGCTGCAGTTCATCCCGCTGGCGGAAGAGAACGGTTTGATCCTGCCTATCGGCAGGTGGGTGCTGGAAACGGCCTGTCGGCAGATCAGTGTCTGGGCGCAAGATGATGCGACACGCGATCTGCGGCTAGCTGTGAATGTCAGCGCGCGTCAATTCCGTCAGGCGGATTTTGTGCAGCAGGTGCAGGAGATATTGGCAAGGACAGCCATCGATCCGAGCCGACTCAAGCTGGAATTGACCGAGAGCATCCTGCTGGATGACATCGGCGACAGTATCGCCAAGATGTACTCGCTCAAGGAGCTTGGCATCAGCTTCTCCATGGATGATTTCGGAACGGGATATTCTTCTTTGGCTTACCTGACCCGATTGCCTCTGGATCAGCTCAAGATCGACCAGTCCTTCGTGCAGCATATCGGCACCAAGTCGTCCGATGCAGCCATCATCCAGACCATCATCGGCATGGCGAACAATCTGGGCATGGAAGTGATTGCCGAGGGGGTGGAGACACAGGCGCAGCGCGATTTCCTGGAGTGGAACGGTTGCAAGCTGTATCAGGGATACCTGTTCAGCAAGCCTGTGCCGCTGGCTGAGTTCAAGCAGAAATACGGCCTATAAAAAAAAGACCGGACGTTTCTGCAACGTCCGGTCTTCTGGATGACTTTCTGAAGCAATCTTATTTTGCAGCGCGTTCCGCAGATTGCACGGTGTTCGCCACCAGCATGGTGATGGTCATCGGGCCCACGCCGCCGGGTACCGGCGTGATGCAGCCGGCTACTTCTTTGGCCGATTCGAAATCCACATCCCCGCACAGCTTGCCATTCTCCATGCGATTGATGCCTACATCGATCACGGCAGCGCCCGGTTTGATCATGTCACCGGTGATCATCTTGGGACGTCCGGTGGCGACCACCAGAATGTCGGCATCGCGCGTGAACTTGGCCAGGTCCTGCGTCTTGGAAGTGCAGATGGTGACTGTGGCATTGTGTTGTAGCAGCAACAGCGCCATCGGTTTGCCCACGATGTTGCTGCGTCCAACCACCACGGCATGTTTGCCTTCGATGACCACGCCGCTCTTCTGTAGTAGCACCAGCGAACCGTAAGGCGTGCAGGGCGCAAAGCGCATGTTGCCGGTTGCCAGCGCACCCACGTTCAGCGGATGGAAACCGTCCACGTCCTTCTCTGGGTTGATGGCATTCAGCACCTTGTCGCTGTCGATGTGTTTGGGCACCGGCAGTTGCACCAGCAGGCCGTGGATCTTGGGGTCGTTGTTGAGCGCTTCGATCTGTGCCAGCAATGCGGCTTCGCTGGTGTCGGCAGGCAAGGCGATGTGCTCGGAATGCAATCCCAGTTCGGCGCATGCTTTCACCTTGTTGGCGACGTAGACCTTGGAGGCGGGGTCTTCGCCGACGATGATGACCGCCAGGCCGGGGGTGATGCCGCGCGCCTTCAACGCGTCGGCGCGAACCTTCCATTCGGCGCGAACTTCCTGTGCGATGGCTTTGCCGTCGATGATGCGTGCGGTCATCTTTGTGCTCCTGATCAGAACTCGGGTTTCACTTTGGCGTTGTTGTAGTTATCAACGCCTTCCATGATCTCTTTGCGTGCCTCTTCGATGCCTTCCCAGCCGCCGATCTTGACCCACTTATTGGGCTCCAGATCCTTGTAGTGCGCGAAGAAATGTTCGATCTGCTTGAGGATGATCTCGGGCAGCTCGCTGTAATCCTTCAAGCCGCGATACAGGGTGGAGAGTTTGTCCACCGGCACGGCCAGCACTTTGGCGTCGAAGCCGGATTCATCTTCCATCTTCAGCACTGCCAACGGACGGCAGCGCACGACCACGCCGCTGTTCAAAGGAACCGGTGTGATCACCAGCACGTCGACCGGATCGCCGTCATCGGACAAGGTGTGCGGGATATAGCCGTAGTTGCAGGGGTAGTGCATCGCGGTGTTCATGAAGCGGTCGACGAAGATCGCGCCGGAGTCCTTGTCGACTTCATACTTGACCGGCTCGCCGTGTTGCGGGATCTCAATGATGACGTTGAAATCGTCGGGAAGGTTGTTGCCGGAAGGTACTTTGTTCAAACCCATGATGCGCCGCCTTTGCCATAAAAAATGAAGGCGCGGATTGTACCACCGGGCAGGATTAAGCCCAATACCGCCTACTCGTCGGACGCGATGACTGGGGCGGCTTCGAACGCCAAGGCTTCCAGTTGCGATGTCTCCAGATCCAGCAGGTTCAGACAGGTCTCGCCCAGCTTGCCCCATTCCTGAGTGAGGCTGAGTCCCAATTGCTGCTGTACCAGATGCTCCGCAAGCTGGGTGACGGCGATGAGTTTGCGGCTGAGCAAAGGCGGCGGCGAGGTGGTGGTCGCCAGCACACTGCGGTCGTGGTGATGGCGTATGGCCAGGCAGAGCTCTTCAGGCAGCCACCAGCTCTGGGCCAGCACGCAGCCGACGATGGCATGGTTTGTGGGCAGTACGGCATCTTCGATCTGGGTGAAATCGAGTTCGGTCTCATTGTTTGCAGAATGCAGGACCGATTCATAGCTGGGCAGGCGTTTGAGCAGGACAGGGATGCCGCAGTCGCGGAACAGCCCGTAGGTATAGGCATCTTCGGAAGCCAGTTCGAGCGCACCGAAGCGCTGCGCCAGCCAGCCGGAAACGCGCGCAAAGCGCGCAGAGGCATCCCAAAAGCGCTCCATATTCGGCACGGTGGGGAAACTCTTGCGCAGGATGATGCCTGCCACAGCCCGGCTGGCGATGTTCAGCCCGAGTATCACCAACGCATCGTTGACGGAGCGCACCCGCTGCCGAGCGCCGAAATAGGGGGAATTGGCTGTTTTGATCAGACTGGCGGAGAGGCTGACGTCCGAGCTGATGATGCTGGCCAGACGCTGGTAGTCGGGCTCGTCCTTGCGGGCTTCTGCCATGAAGCGATTCAGGATGGCGGGACAGGGGGGGATGCCGAGATCGATCACTGCCTTTTCGACCATCTGGTCGACCGCTGTCGGTGTGGGGGCGTGCAGGTTCAAATCTTGTTGCTCCTTGCTTTCAGCCATATCAGAAGTTCTGAATCGGGCATCGGTTTCGCATAGAAAAAACCCTGGATGGCATCAACACCCGCTTCGAGCAGGACATCGATCTGTTGCTGGTTCTCGCAACCTTCGGCCACGATAGTCATGCCCAATTCGTGGCCGAGCTGGGTGACTGCTTTGACCACCGATAGCGCACGCCGGTCCTCGGGCAATACGGTCACAAAGGCACGGTCCAGCTTGAGCTTGCCTGCCGGAATGTCCTTCAGGTTCGCCAGACAGGAATAACCGGTGCCGAAATCATCGATGGACAGGCCCACGCCGGTGGCAATGATCTCTTTCAGGTTCTGTTGAACCGTATCCGAGATGTCCATGAACAGCGACTCGGTCAATTCCAGTTCGATCAAGCCGGGCCTGACGTTCGAACACAACAGGGCGGCATGCAAAGCCTGGGTGAACGCGGGTGAGACCAATTGCGCGCGCGATACATTGATGGCCACCTTGGTCTCGTGTCCGGCATCCTGTAGTGCGCGCGCATGCATCGCGCCCTGCAACAGGCTGAATTCTCCCAGACGGATGATGAGCCCGGTCTTTTCCGCCACCGGAATGAATTTCATGGGGGAGATGTTCTCGCCATTGAGTTTGCAGCGCATCAGCGCCTCCACTGCCTCGATCTCGCCATTGGCCCGGATGATCGGCTGGTAGTGGAGGCTGAACCCTCCGGTTTCTAGGGCTTCATGCATGGCGCTTTCGATGGAAAGCTCCTCGCGGGCCAAGCTGATACCCAGGCGGCCCGGGATGGGCTCGTCCCCGGAACAGACGATGTTGTTTCCCCCCTTGGATTTGGCCGCGAACATGGCGTGATCGGCCCGTTCCAGCAGGGTGAGCGGGTCTTCATTGGGTTCATGGATGGCGACGCCGATGCTGGCGGTAGGTCGCAGTGTCAGGCTGCCGATATTGAGCGGTTCCTGCACGATGCCGGCCAGTTCGACGGCGAACTGGAATGCTTGCTCGCGGTTGAATCCAGGGGCCAGCAACACGAACTCATCACCACCGACCCGTGATATTTCGGCGCGTCCTATCACGCAGGGGCGGAAGCGAGTGGCAAGGTTCTCGATCACCTCATCGCCGATCAGATGGCCGAACGATTCGTTGATCTGTTTGAAGCGGTCAAGATCCAGCCAGATCACGGCGAACGTCTGGCGATTGCCGGTCGCTTCGGCAGCCAAGCGCATGGCCGTATGGAAACAGCCAAAGCGGTTCAGGAATCCTGTAAGAGAATCAACGCTATTCATTTACCGTGATGCGGTGCCTGGGTTCTATGGAGCAACTTGATGCTGGCAAGGATAAACCAATTGAGCCTGTCTGCAGAGTGGAATTGAATATCGGCTGAAATGTATCTGGTCATATAGATGTGGTAATGGATCAAGCGCCGGAAAAAAACATTGTCCATGCGGAGTAGTGGGGTTAATATCCGTCCCACTTGGCAAACATATCGAAAGGTATGGGCGCAAAGTCTCCGGCCTAAGGGAAACTATGGTAGCGGGACCGCCGCAGAGACGTCTCTGTCCTGTGACTGTTGTCGCTATATCTCCCCGAAGCTGAACGCATCATTAAGCCAACTGGCATGCCTGAGTACGTGTTGGAAAAGGTTATTGAGCAACTTGAACTTTCAGTGGAGGTGCATATGACTAACGAGGAAGTCTTCTTCAAGTGGTTGCCCGAATACAGCGTCAATATCAAGACGATCGATGATCAACATCAGGAACTGGTCAATATCCTGAACCGCCTTTTCGTGGCGGTATCCAAGCGGGAAGGGGGTAATGCCATCGCGGGGATACTGGACGCCCTGACCAGCTACACCCGAACACATTTCGCGCTGGAGGAAAGATTGATGCGCGAGGCCAAATACAAAGACTTGATCCCCCATATGGAAGAGCACCGCAAGCTGATCGCGCAACTGGATGAGCTATGCAGCAAGCACATGATGGAAGAAAAGCCGATCTATTTCGAGATGCTCAGCTTCCTGAAGTCCTGGCTCAGGGAACATATCCAGGGGGTGGATACCAAGTACAGTGCTGCGTTACAGCAGTCTGGTTTTTCCGTGGCTTCGTGGGAACGTGAAGCTAGCGCCGAATTCGCACACATGTCTGCTTCCAAGAAGTGGTGGGAAGTATGGAAGGTCGCCTGATCGAGTCTTCGATCTGAGCCATCTGTCGGCCGGACGAATGCGGGAAAGATATAGAGTACAGCGAGGAATATATAGGCTCGTGCCTATATATTCCGGCATATATTCCCAGAATGAGGGCGGTGATATTCTCGTCACGCTGCAGGTGGCTTGCTTTTCCGTTATACGGAAGTGGAGCGGTCATGCAACATGTCAAATATCGCACAAGGGACCGCTGCATGATTAGGGAAATTGCAATAGAACAACTCCGTGTCGGGATGTACGTCTACGACCTGAATCTCGCCTGGCAGGCGCATCCGTTCGCATGGCAATGTTTCCTGATTGAAGATGCCGATATGCTGCGCAAGATCGTAGATTCCGGTATCGCCAGGCTTGAGATCGATAACGAGCTTGGGGTCGATGTTGGTGTAACGGATGCTAAGCAGGAACCGGAGGTGCAGAACGAGCTCTCTTCGGCAGGACCGACCATCATCGCCAAACTGTCTCCCGCCGAGCAGTTCGATTTCGCCAGAAACCTGTATGCCAATGCCAACCGGCTGATGCAGGGCATCATGCAGGAAGTGCGCATGGGCAAGCCGGTCGACTTGGCCCAGTGCCAGCCTTTGGTCGACAACATCCTTGATTCGATGTTCAGGTTCCCGTCGACCCTGCTGCCGCTGGCGCAGATGAAGACCAGGGATGAATACACCTTCCAGCATTCCGTTTCAGTCGCGGCCCTGTCTGTCTCGTTCGGACGTGTGTTGGAACTGCCGCGCCGCGAGATCAAGGAAGTCGCACTGGGTGGCTTGTTGCATGATATCGGCAAGGCAACCGTGCCCGGCAAGATTCTAAACAAGCCGGGGAAACTGGATGATGCCGAGTTCACCATCATGAAGAACCATGTGGTGCGCAGCGCCGAGTTGATAAGGGCTATGGATGGCATCAGCGAGATCGCGCTGAATGCGGCGGCGCAGCACCACGAGCGTTTCGACGGAACAGGATATCCGCAGGGCCTGAAAGGTAAGCAGATCAGTCTGCACGGGCAAATGATCGGCATCGTGGATGTCTATGATGCGATCACCTCGCTGCGTGTCTACCACAAGCCTATGCCGCCGACTGAGGCGTTGCAGAAAATGTATGAGTGGAGCGGGGCGCATTTCGATCCAAAATTGGTGCAGGCCTTTATCAAGGGGATAGGAATCTATCCGGCCGGCTCGCTGGTGCGCATGGACAGTGACAAGCTGGGTATCGTGCGCGAGGTGCTACCGGAGAAGATATTGCAGCCCATCGTGCAACTGATTTACGACTGTAAGCGACTGTGCAATATCCCCCCTGAGTTGGTTGATCTGTCGGCTTCAGATGACAGGATCAAGTCGCACGAGTCGTTCGAGGCGTGGGGGATAGACCAGATGCACTGGGCGGAAGCGGGCGCCTGAAAGGCCGCTTCATCAAGGTGGCCGGATGGAAAGCGGATCACGCAGCCAAGCGTGATCCGCTTTGTTTTAAAGCAGCGGCACGATCATTAGTGCCACGATGTTGATGATCTTGATCAGCGGGTTCACCGCCGGACCGGCGGTGTCCTTGTAAGGGTCGCCTACGGTGTCGCCGGTGACGGCGGCTTTGTGTGCATCCGAACCTTTGCCGCCGAAGTTGCCTTCTTCGATGTATTTCTTCGCATTGTCCCAAGCACCGCCGCCGGTGGTCATCGAGATGGCCACGAAGATGCCGGTGATGATCGTGCCGACCAGTACGCCGCCCAGCGCTTGCGGACCGAGAAACAAGCCCACAATCAGTGGCACGGCGACCGGCAGCAGCGAAGGCACGATCATTTCCTTGATAGCAGCCTTGGTCAACATGTCGACACAGGTGCCGTATTCTGGCTTGGCTGTGCCTGCCATGATGCCGGGGATATCTTTGAATTGACGGCGCACTTCGATCACCACCGAACCAGCGGCACGGCCAACGGCTTCCATGCCCATCGCGGCGAATAGGTAAGGCACCATGCCGCCGATGAACAGACCGATGATCACCATGTGGTTGGATAGGTCGAAGGTCAGAGCCGGGCCGCCGTGGGTCGCTAGTGCATGGGTATAGTCGGCGAACAGTACCAGTGCCGCCAGACCGGCCGAGCCGATGGCGTAACCCTTGGTCACTGCCTTGGTGGTGTTGCCCACTGCATCGAGCGGATCGGTGATGTTGCGGATCTTTTCATCGAGACCGGCCATCTCGGCGATACCGCCGGCGTTGTCGGTGATCGGGCCGTAAGCATCCAGCGCCACGATGATGCCCGCCATGGACAACATCGAGGTGGCCGCGATGGCGATGCCGTACAGCCCGCCCAGTTCGAATGCGCCCCAGATCGATAGACAGACAGCGATCACCGGCAGCGCGGTGGACTTCATCGACACGCCCAGTCCTGCGATGATGTTGGTGCCGTGTCCGGTGGTCGAGGCGTTCGCGATATGCTGCACCGGGCTGAACTCGGTGGCGGTGTAGTACTCGGTGATCCACACCATCGCCGCGGTCAGCGCGAGACCGATCAGCGAAGCCAGGTACAGATCCATCGACGATACAAGTTGTCCGTCTATCATCACGCCGTCACCCAGTATCCAGGTGGTGACCGGATAGAACGCGACCACGGCCAATGCACCGGAGACCAGCAAGCCGCGATAGAGCGCGTTCATGATCTTGCCGCCTTCGTGCGCCTTCACGAAGAAGGTGCCGATGATGGAAGCGATGATGGACACGCCGCCCAGCACCAGCGGATAGACCACGGCCTCGGGCGAACCGGTGATGAGCAGACCGCCCAGCACCATGGTGGCGATGATGGTCACGGCATAGGTCTCGAACAGGTCGGCTGCCATACCCGCACAGTCGCCCACGTTGTCACCTACGTTGTCCGCGATCACAGCCGGGTTGCGCGGATCGTCCTCGGGGATGCCTGCTTCAACCTTGCCCACCAGATCCGCGCCGACATCCGCGCCCTTGGTGAAGATGCCGCCACCGAGACGGGCAAAGATGGAGATCAATGAGCCGCCGAACGCTAGGCCGACCAGGGCATGGGTCGCTTCGTTGGTGCTGGCTCCCATCACGAGCGTGAGGAATGCGTAGTAACCGGCCACGCCCAGTAGACCCAAGCCGACCACCAGCATGCCAGTGATCGCGCCACCCTTGAAGGCTACGTTCAACGCGGCGTTCAGCCCGTCATTTGCGGCCTGTGCGGTACGGATGTTGGCGCGCACCGAAACGTTCATACCGATGTAGCCGGTCAGACCGGACAATGTCGCGCCGAGCAGGAAGCCGACGGCGGTCTGCCAGCCCAGCGCGATGAAGATCGCCACCAGCAGGATGGCACCGACGATGGCGATGGTGGTGTACTGCCGGTTCAGGTAGGCCTGTGCGCCTTCCTGCACCGCCGCCGCGATCTCGCGCATGCGGTCGTTGCCGGTCGGCAGGCCCAATATCCATTTGATCGAAATGCCGCCGTAGAGCAACGCGGCGATGGCGCACAACAACGCAAAACCGAGAGCAGATGACATCGTTACCTCCCCAAGTTAAAACCGCCCCTTGCGGAGCGGTGTCAGTTTAGATCTTGAACACAGGCAGTTTGGTGGGCACAGCTACATTCTTCAGTTGCACATACTGCGGCAAGCCATCCTTGTAGGTTGGATAGTCTTCGCCCTTTATCAGCGGTGTCAGATAGTCGCGGCACTTGTCCGTGATACCGAACCCGTCCTTGGTGATGAAGTTGCGCGGCATGAACTTCTCCACATTGGCGACTTTGGAGAGCGGCGCGACGCCTATCTTCCATTTATAGGGTTTGTCGGAAGTGCGCATGATGGCGGGCATGACGGCGTTCTCGCCCTTGATCGCCAGTTCGACGGCCGCCTTGCCCAGCGCGTAAGCCTGTTCCACGTCTGTCTTCGAGGCGATGTGGCGGGCAGCGCGCTGCAGGTAGTCGGCGACCGCCCAGTGGAACTTGTAGCCGAATGCTTCTTTCACCATGTTGGCGACGACCGGTGCGGCACCGCCTAGCTGCGCATGACCGAAAGCATCGCGTGTGCCTTGTTCGGCCAGGAATTTCCCATCCGGGTAATGACAGCCTTCCGAGACGACGACGGTACAGTAGCCATGTTTCTTCACCATGCTGTTTACCTTGGCGAGGAATTTCTTCTGGTCGAAGGGGATCTCGGGGAACAGGATGACGACCGGGATGCCTTGTTCTTCAGCCAGTCCGCCGGCAGCGGCGATCCAGCCCGCGTGGCGTCCCATCACTTCCAGCACGAACACCTTGGTCGAGGTCTTGGCCATGGAGCGCACGTCGAACCCGGCTTCCAGTGTGGAAATGGCGATGTACTTGGCGACCGAGCCGAAGCCGGGGCAGCAGTCGGTGATCGGAAGGTCGTTGTCCACGGTCTTGGGTACATGGATGGCCTGCACCGGATAGCCCATCTTCTCCGACAGTTGCGAGACCTTGTAGCAGGTGTCGGCGGAATCTCCTCCGCCGTTGTAGAAGAAGTAGCCGATGTTGTGCGCTTTGAAGATATCGATCAGGCGCTGGTATTCACGTTTGTTCTCTTCCAGCCCCTTGAGTTTGAAGCGGCAGGAACCGAACGCGCCGGAAGGCGTGTTGCGCAGTGCGGCAATGGCTTTGGCGGATTCTTTGGAGGTGTCGATCAGGTCTTCGGTGAGGGCGCCGATGATGCCGTTGCGTCCCGCATATACTTTTCCGATCTGGTCTTTGTGCTTGCGTGCCGTCTCGATGACGCCGCAGGCCGAGGCATTGATGACGGCGGTAACGCCGCCGGACTGGGCATAGAACGCATTCTTTTTTGCCATGTTATGCTTCCCTCGCAGGTTGATGAAGATTATGCTCATCTTACGCCGATTTTATTTCAGTGGTCGAGGTCGGGCAGATTTGATATTCATCAAATTCTAGCGAGGAGCGTTTCGATAGAATGCGCGACCTGTTTATAAAAAAGATTATCTCTGGAGAGTGGAATGGCGATCGAACTGTTCAACAACGGCAAGCATCTTTGCCTGATTTTTGATGACTTGGTGGATGATTCAATGGGCGAGGCGGTGCAAGCCAATCAGTTCCTGATCATCGACAACGAGCATGGGGCATTGCTCGACCCGGGCGGCAACATGACCTACAACGGTCTGTTGATGGAGATGCATAACTATTTCGCGCCCAAGAACCTTGATTACATCCTGGCGTCGCATGCTGATCCGGACATCATCGCTTCGGTCAACAAATGGATGATCCATTCCGAATGCAAGGTGATGATCTCCAAGCTGTGGGCGCGTTTTGTGCCGCACTTTTGCAGCGTGGGCAATTCAGCCGGTCGTGTGGAAGGTATTCCCGATGAAGGGATGATATTGCCTTTGGGCAATTCGGTCATCAAGGCGATCCCCGCGCACTTCATGCACTCTGAAGGCAACTTCCAGTTCTATGATCCGGTCAGCAAGATCCTGTTCACCGGCGACATGGGGGCTTCCATCGTGCCGCATACCGAGGTCGATACACCGGTGGAGGATTTCAAGTCGCACATCCAGTATATGGAAGGCTTCCACAAACGCTACATGATCTCCAACAAGATCTGCCGTTACTGGGTGAACATGGTGCGCGGCATGGACGTGGAGATGATCGTGCCGCAGCACGGCCGCATGTTCAAAGGCAAGAAGATGGTGAACGAGTTCCTGAACTGGATCGAGGCATTGCCGTGCGGCATCGATCTGATGACGCAGGATCATTACCGCGAGCCGAAATAAGAATCGAGACTGCGCCGGACGTTCCGGCGCGGTTTGATTTTCTAAAGTGCAGCCGCGCCGGCTGCCGCGATCTGGCCGTCCTGCGCCGAACGCACTCCACTGATACCGATCGCCCCGATCACGACACCGTCGCGTAGCAGCGGGATGCCGCCTTCGGCCGGGATCACGCCGGGCAGGGCGAGGTGGATCAGACGTCCGCCCATGACAGCATCTTCGGAGGCCTTGGAAGGCATATGCAGCGCCGCCGCCATGTGGGCTTTGGCGGTGGCGGTCTCGACACTGCCGAAGCGCGTATCGTGACTGCGTTGCATGTACAGCATGTGACCGCCGTCATCGACGATCACGATAGACACCTTCCAGTCATTAGCACGCGCCTCGGTTTCGGCCGCAGCGGCGATGCGTTTGGCATCCTCCAGCGTCAATACCGGTTTGCTCGCCATGCTCAGGCTCCCAATACCTTGAACACCTGCGCACGGATGTCGTCGACACTCCCCACGCCGGGTACATGCACGACCTTGGGGGCGAGCGCCTCGCCGGTCTTCTGCCAGGCGTTGTAGTACTCGACCAGCGGCTGGGTCTGGTCGTGATAGACGTCGAGCCGTTTGATCACGGTATCTTCATTGTCGTCGGGGCGTTGCACTAATTCCTCGCCGGTGATGTCATCCTTGCCTGCGACCTTGGGCGGGTTGAACACCAGATGGTAGGTGCGGCCCGAGGCCGGATGCACACGACGACCGCTCATGCGCTGAACGATCTCGCTGTCGGCGACGTCGATCTCCACCACGTAGTCGATCTTGATGCCGGCATCCTTCATCGCTTGCGCTTGCGGGATGGTGCGCGGGAAGCCGTCGAACAGGAAGCCGTTGGCACAGTCCGCTTGCTTGATGCGGTCCTTCACCAGATCGATGATGATGTCATCGGAGATCAGATTGCCCGCATCCATCACCTGCTTGGCGGCGATGCCGAGCGGTGTGCCCGCCTTGATCGCGGCGCGCAGCATGTCGCCGGTGGATATCTGCGGGATGCCGAACTTCTCCCTGATGAAGTTGGCCTGAGTACCTTTACCGGCGCCGGGTGCACCTAACAGGATCAGTCTCATGTTGTATTTCTCCAGTGGTTATCGTGATTCGAAAATGCGCCGTGCGGTGTGCAGGTCTTGTTCGGTATCTACGCCGCTGGGCGGTGCGTCCGGCGTGACGGTCACGCCGATCTGGTAGCCATGATACAGCGCGCGCAGTTGTTCAAGGGATTCCGCTTGCTCGATGGGGGCGGGCGCGAGCAGGCCGTAAGCTTTCAGGAAGGAAGCGCGGTAGGCATAGATACCGATGTGGCGCAGCACTGCGACATCGGTGGGCAGGGGCGCACCTTTAGCATAGGCATCGCGCGGCCATGGGATAGGCGCACGACTGAAGTACAGCGCATTGCCGTGTTTGTTGAGCACCGCCTTGACGATATTTGGATTGCGCATGGCCGATTCATCGTGGATGGGATGGCAGGCGGTGGCGATGGCACAGTCGCTGTGGTCGTGCAGATGTTGCGCGACAGCCGAGATGAGTTGCGGCGGTATCAAGGGCTCGTCGCCTTGTACGTTGACCACGATGGTGTCATCCGGCCAGCCCTGTTGCATGGAGACCTCCGCGATGCGGTCGGTACCGCTGACATGGTCGGCGCGGGTCATGCAGGCATCGAATCCGTTCACCCTGGCTGCCTCGACGATGGGTTGGTGGTCGGTGGCGATGATGATTTGCTGTGCGCCGCTCATGGCCGCCTGTTCCGCGACGCGGATCACCATCGGCTTGCCGCCGATGTCCAGCAGGGGTTTGCCCGGCAGGCGTGTGGATGCGAAGCGGGCGGGAATGACTACTTTGAACGAAAGCATCAGAGCTTTTCGATTTCCTCGGCGGTGAGCGTGCGTGCCTCGTCGGCCAGCATCACCGGGATGTCATCCTGGATCGGATAAGCCAGTCGGTCTGCCTTGCAGATTAGCTCCTGTTCGGACTTGCGATACAGCAACGGTGATTTGCATAGCGGACAGACCAGAATGTCGAGCAGTTTAGCGTCCATGAGATAGTTTTTCCGTGATGAGGTTGAACAGCGGCGGGGCGACTTGCGCATCCACTTGCAGCACCCAGTGTTTAGCGGTGGCGAATGCGGCGCATTTTACCGCATCTTTTTCCGTCATGAGTACCGCGTCGGCATCCTTGGGGTTGATCTCGTCGCCGGTGTAGCGGTGATGATCGGGAAAGGCGTGCGTGTCCGGCTGCAGGCCGAGTTGTTGCAGATGGCGGAAGAAGCGTTGCGGGTGACCGATGCCGGCGATGGCATGCACTTTCAGGCCATCAAAATCGGCAGCGGATCGCGTCTGGGTCGGGTCGAGCAGATTGTGGAAGCGCGTGCCTTGCAGCGACATCAGCATGCCTTCCACCGCATCGGGTGAGCCGCCATTGAACACCAGCGCATCGACTTCGCGCAGACGCGACAGCGGTTCGCGCAGCGGTCCGGCGGGCAGCAGCAGGCCGTTGCCGAAACGGCGCACGCCATCTATCACGGCGATCTCTACATCGCGTTGCAGGTGATAGTGTTGCAAGCCGTCGTCGCTGATGATGATGTCGCATTCGGGATGGGCTTGCAGCAAAGCAAGTGCCGCTGCGGGCCGGTCACGTCCTATCCATACCGGGCACAGTGCGCGGCGCGCCATCAGCAAAGGCTCGTCGCCGACCGTGTTCGCGCTATCGTCCTTGTGTACTTCGCGCGCTGTCTCGTCAGCTTCACTGCGGTAGCCGCGGCTGATGATGGCAGGATGCCAGCCGGCTTCGATCAACTGCTGCGCCAGCCACAGGGTGAGCGGTGTCTTGCCTGTGCCGCCGACCGTGACATTGCCAACCACGATCACCGGCACCGGTAATTTCACCGAAGTGAGCAGACCGGCACGGAACAGTGCGCGGCGTAGCGCGACCAGCAGACGGAATATCAGGCTGAGGGGATACAGCAGCAGATGGAGCGGGGAGAGACGATACCAGTGCTGCTGCAGACGTTCCATGTCCGCGGACTACTTGGAGGACGGGTTGCGTGTGGTGAAGGTGATGCGACCGTAGCCGGCTTCGCGGGCTGCTTCCATGATGGTGATGACAGACTGGTGTGCTGCTTTGGCATCGGCATTGATCACGATCACCGGATCGTCCTGCTTGCCCGCCGCTTTGCGCAGTGACTGGGCGAATTCGGACAAGTTCTTGAAGTTGGTGCGTGCGCCGTTGATCGCATAGTGTTCGGAGGCATCGACCGCCACCACGATGGGCTTGCTGACTGGCACCGCGCTATCGGCACCGCTGGCCTGTGGCAGGTTGATCTGCAGTTCGGAGAACTTGCCGTAGCTGGTGGTGACCATCAGGAAGATCAGGATCACCAGCAATACGTCGATCATGGCGATCAGGTTGATCTCCGGTGCCTCGCGATCGCGGCCACGCTGGAAATTCATTTACGTTCCCCGTGCACGATCTCGACCAGTTTGACGGCTTGCTGCTCCATCTCAATGGTGAGGCTGTCCACCTGCGCGCGGAAGTGGCGGTAGGCGATCATGCTGGGTACCGCGACGATCAGACCGAAGGCGGTGTTGTACAAAGCCACCGAGATGCCGTGCGCCAGTTCGGCCGGCGCTGCGCCGCCCGCGTTCTGCGAGCCGAAGATCTCGATCATACCGACCAGCGTGCCGAACAGGCCGAGCAGGGGGCTGATGGAGGCAATGGTGCCGAGGGTGGTCAGGAAGCGCTCCATCTCGTGGCTGGCGGCGCGGCCGGTCTCTTCGATGGCTTCCTTCATCACTTGCGGGGGGCTCTTGATGTTCTTCAGTCCGGCGGCGAACACCTTGCCCAGTGGTGAGCCGTTGCTCAGACGTTCCAGCATGGCAGGGCTGACGCCGCGCTGTTTCAGCTCATTCACCACTTCGTCCAGCAGATTGGGCGGGATCACATTCTTGCCGCGCAGATAGATCGCACGCTCGACGATGAGGGTGACAGCAACCAGCGAACAGATGATCAGAAACCAGATCGGCCAGCCGGCCGCTTCGATGAGATTGAACACGCAACGACTCCCAATGGCGAAAATTTCAAGGCGCGAACTGTAGCCTGTAAGGTATGTGCAGGGCAAGGCAAGTTGACCGTTTAAAGCTAACTGGCGGAGCGGAAAGCTTTTTATATTTTATGCACAAAAGCTGGGGATAACTTTGTGGATGAATGACTTTCATACATCGATAAAGACCGTCATTTCGGGCCTTGCCGAATCGTTGCATAAAAATTATACGTTAAAAAATATCAATAAAAACAATGTAGTGCGGTAAGTCGTTGTTTTTTCGACAGGGGGGATTGTCAAGTGGGCGCTGTTTGCTGAGCAGGTGTGGATTATCTGAGTTTGTCAATATGCCATTTGGCCTATATTTTGACTTTTTTTACGGAATTTTTACTCAGGCGAGTTGCGCTATCAAGACCTCGCGCAGCGCATTGCGGGCGTTCGCATCGTTCAAAGCTTCACCGTCTATCCAGAATGTGTCTTCGGCGCGCGCGCCCAGCGTGTTGATCTTTGCACTGCGGATCAACACCTTATGCCGCGTGAGGATGTAGGCGATGCGTGCCAGCAGGCCGGGTCGGTCTCCGGCGACCAATGACAAGTTGTAGCGCCCCTTTTCATCGCGGCGCAGATCGACCTGCGGCGCGATGGGGAAATGTTTCAACTGGCGACTGCGGCGACCGAAGGCCGGTTCGGGTATGGAGACGGCGTCGCCGCCGATCTCCTCGGCCAGTGCGTATTCGACGTAGTTCATCACATCGCGATAGGCGGATTTGTCCTGACTCTCATCCATCACCAGGAAGCTGTCCAGCGCGTAGCCGTGTTCGGTGGTGTGCACCTTGGCTTCCATGATGTTGTAGTTCATGCGCGCAAAGAAGTTGCAGATGCGCGCAAACAGGTAGGGCTGGTCATGCTGATAGACCAGCACTTGCATGCCTTCGCCGATGCGGCTCAGGCGCGTCTTGATGATGGGCGCCTTGATGTCCGGGCGCTGGGTCAGCGCCCGCGTATGCCAGGCGATCTCATGCGCCTCGTGGCGGATGAAGTATTCATCGTCCAGTTTCGCCCACAGCGGCAGATAGGTCTCCGGTGCGATCGCATACAGATTGAGCGTGGCAGCCGCCTCGCGTTGCGTCTCGCCGATCTGGTCGGCGATCTTGCCGTAGCTCAGATAGTGCAGCGTGGCGTGGTACAGATCCTCCAGCAGCTTGCCTTTCCAGGCGTTCCATACTTTGGGGCTGGTGCCCCGCACATCGGCGACGGTCAGCAGATACAAGGCGGTCAGATGGCGTTCATCCGGTACTTCCGATCCGAATGCGGCGATCACATCCTGATCGCTCAGATCCTGTTTCTGTGCGGTGGCGGACATGCGCAGATGGTTCTTCACCAGCCAAACGACGAGCTCGGTATCTTCGGGCGAGATGCCGTGCATCTTGCAGAAGCGCCGGGCATCGGCGCGTCCCAGCAGGGAATGGTCGCCGCCGCGTCCCTTGGCGATGTCGTGGAACAGTGCGGCGATGTAGAGTACTTCGATGCGCTCGAACTCGCGGATCAGGCGGCTGCTCAGCGGGAATTCATGCGCGTACTGTTCCAGCGTGGCACGGCGCAGATTGCGCAACACCATCAGGATGTGTTCATCCACGGTGTAGACGTGGAACAGGTCGTGCTGCATCTGGCCGACCACGCGGCCGAAGGCTGGCAGGTAACGTCCCAGGATGTCCTGCTGGTTCATGCGGCGCAGCGCGTGGGTCAATCCCTGCGGCTGGCGGAAGATCTGCATGAACAGTTCGCGGTGGCGCGGCTCACGCCGGAACGCAGGGCCGACCAGATGGCGGGCGCGCCACAAGGCACGCAGTGTCGCGGCAGAGAAACCGTTCAGTTCCGGGTGTTGTTGCAGTAGCAGGAAGCATTCAAGGATGGCAGACGGCTCGCGTTCGAACAGTTGGTCGTCGCATGCTTCCAATGTGTCGTCGCGCGCGATGAAGCGCGGATTGAGCGGGCGCGTCGCACTGGACGGGAACAGACGCGCGCGCATGGTCTGCAGCAACACACTGTTCAGCTGCAGTACCGCGCGCTTAGTGCGGTAATACTGGCGCATCATGCGCTCGCTGGCACGCAGCTGCGGCGTGGATTCGATGCCCAGCTGTTCGGCGAGCGGATGCTGGTAGTCGAACACCAGCCGGTCATCATGGCGTCCGCACAGTTCGTGCAAGCGGATGCGCATATCCTGCAGCAGATGCTGGTGGCGTACCACTTGCCGTGCTTCGGCCATGGTCAGCAGTCCGTTGCGCGCCAACGCCTGCCAGGTGTCGCCGAAACCCGCTGCGCGCGCGATCCACAGCACGTTGTGCAGATCACGCAACCCGCCCGGACTTTCCTTCAGATTCGGTTCCAGATTGAAGTCGGTATCCACGTAGCGGGTGTGGCGCTGCTGTTGTTCAAGACTCTTGGCCTGATAGAAGGCGCAAGGATCGAGGTGTTCATGCAAACGCTGTTGCAGTGTCTCGAACAGTGCGGCATCGCCATCGAGCAGGCGCGCCTCCAGCAGATTGGTCTGCACGGTGATGTCACTGCTGGCGGCTATGCATTCATCCACCGTGCGCACACTGTGGCCGATCTCCAGCCCCATGTCCCACCACAGGCCGACCAGCGCTTGCAGGCGGCCTTGCAGCGCTTCGTCCGCTTCCTGCGGTAGCAGGATCAGCAGGTCGATGTCCGATCTTGGATAGAGTTCGCCACGGCCGTAGCCGCCCACCGCGACTAGCGTCACATCATGCGGGATATTGGAGGTGCGCCAGACCTGTTGCAGATGTTCGTCAACGGTCTGCGTATGGTCGCGCAGGTAGCGGGCGGGTTGGGGCGACTCCGCATAGGCCTGCTTGAGCGCGAGACGCGCGGCACGCAGGCTGTTGCGGATGGCGACAGGCATCAGGCGGGAATAGCGGGCGATCCGGCGGAAAGCGTCAGGACTTCATAGCCGGTCTCGGTGACCAGTATGGTGTGTTCCCACTGCGCGGACAGGCTGTGATCTTTGGTGACGATGCTCCAGCCGTCGCCCAGTTGCTTGATGTCTTTCTTGCCAGCGTTGATCATCGGCTCGATGGTGAAGATCATGCCTGCTTCCAGTTTGACGCCGGTGCCGGCCTTGCCGTAATGCAGAACCTGCGGCTCTTCATGGAACTTGCGGCCTATGCCGTGGCCGCAGAATTCGCGCACCACGCTGTAGCCCAAGCCCTCGGCAAAGGTCTGGATGGCATGGCCGATGTCGCCGAGATGAGCGCCTGCGCGCACCTGGCGGATGCCGTGCCACATCGCTTCATAGGTCTTCTCGCACAGGCGTTTCGCCTGGATCGAGGGTTCGCCCACGTAGTACATGCGGCTGGTGTCGCCGTGGAAACCGTCCTTGATGGTGGTGATGTCCAGATTGACGATGTCGCCATTCTTCAGCTTCTTGTCGCTGGGCACGCCGTGGCACACCTGATGGTTGATCGAGGTGCAGATGGATTTCGGGTACGGCGTGTGGCCACCCGGTGCGTAGTTCAGCGGCGCGGGGATGCAGCCCTGTATGTCGACCATATAGTCGTGGCACAACTTGTCCAGCGCTTCGGTGGTGACGCCGGGCTGCACGAAGGGTGCGATGTAGTCCAGCACCTCGCCGGCCAAACGTCCGGCGATGCGCATCTTTTCGATCTCTGCTGCGGTCTTGATGCTGATGGGCATGATGAATGCTCTGATATAGATGGGGTGCGAGGATATTAGATAGCCATGGCCAGCACAACAAAAAAGGCACGCCGAAGCGTGCCTTTTTGTGTGCAGCGGAAAGACTTAACGCTTGTTGCCGTTGCCGCCGGCATTACCGCGTCCCAGCGAGAAGCCGGTGCCCTGCGGGCGACGGTTGCTGTTGAACGGTGCCGGTGTGCGATTGCCATTCACGCCAGCGTTGGCATTGCTGCGCGGTTGCGCATCGCTGTTGAAGCGGTTGTGTGAATGACCTTCGCGACGCGGATGCGCGGCATTGTCGTCACGTGTGAAGCTGTGACGGCTGTCCGGTGCGTGATGACGCGGCGCACCGTTGGCGCTGCGCGGGGCATTGCCGGTACGCGGGCCGTTGTTGAAACGCTGACCGCCGTTGCCGCCACGCGGGGCACCATTGCCACGACCGCCGGGAGCAGCCGGACGCGGCTTGAACTTCGGCTCCAGACCTTCGATGGTATGGACGAGGATGGCCTGGCCGGTGTAACGCTCGATGCTGCGCAGCGTGCCGGAATCGCGATTGGATGCGAACGACACGGCGATGCCCGACGCGCCAGCACGGCCGGTACGGCCGATACGGTGCACATAGTCCTCAGCGAACTTGGGCAGGTCGAAGTTGATGACGTGCGTGATGCCGGGCACGTCGATACCGCGCGCGGCGACATCGGTGGCGACCAGCACGCGCACACTGCCTTTGCGCAGGTTGACCAGCGTGCGGTTACGCTCGCGCTGGTTCATGTCGCCGTGCAGAGCGGCAGCGGCATGACCCTGTGCAGACAGGCTGTCGGCCAGCATGTCGGCATCGCGCTTGGTGGCGGTGAACACCACGGCTTGATTCAGATCCACATCGCGCAACAGATGGTCGAGGATGCGGTTCTTGTGAGCCATATCGTCGGTGTACATCAACTTTTGCTCGATGTTCTCGTGGCGGGCCTGAGTGGCGGTGATGCTGATGCGCTTGGGCGACTTCAGCAGGCGCTGTGCCAGATTGCCGATCGCGCCGTCCAGTGTGGCGGAGAACAGCAGGGTCTGGCGTGTCTTGGGCGTGGCAGCAGCGATGCGTTCCACATCGTCGATGAAGCCCATGTCCAGCATGCGGTCGGCTTCGTCCAGCACCAGCATCTCCAGACGCGAGAAGTCGATACGGCCGCGTTCGATGTGGTCGATCAGACGGCCCGGTGTCGCCACCAGGATGTCAACCGGGCTGGACAGCAGCTTGTTCTGCAGCGGGTAAGGCATACCGCCGAGGATGCTCACTACCTTCACGCGCATGTTCTTGCCGTACTTGGTGGCGGCATCGGACACTTGCTGTGCCAGTTCGCGGGTCGGGGTCAGTACCAGGATACGCGGGCCTTTGCTGCGCACGGCCGATTCGACCGACAATTTTTGCAAAGCAGGCAGGATGAACGCGGCGGTCTTGCCGGTTCCTGTCTGGGCGGAGGCCATCAGGTCGTGACCGGCCAGTGCTTCAGGGATAGCTTGTTCCTGGATCGGGGAGGGAACGGTGTAACCCGCTTCCTGAACGGCCTTCAGGATGGTCGGTGCCAGACCCAGCGAGTCAAAGGTGATTGTAGTGACAGCAGTCGCGGGAATAGCGGTGGCAATGATATTTTCAGACATGGTTGTTCCTTGATTTTTATAAGACACAGCGCATGCGTGGCCACGGGCCACACAATGGAAATCAGTAGGGGGTACTAAAGACCTCTACCGGCGCAAACAAACATCGTCGCTAACCGGTGAAGCTTGGCGCATCCGAAAATTACGGGATGCAGAGGGGTCAGGAAACGATGGACTCTATGCCGCCTGTGAAGCGGCAAGGCGCGCATTATACGGATGGATGAAAGAATAGCCAGAGAAATCTTGGTTTGCCCAAGACAGTGGCTGTTCGAGCAGGTAATATCCGGCAAGGGGCAGGGATGATACGGACTTTCAGGGGGGGGCGGGGATGATGCGGATCGGGGTGGTGTTGGCCGCGTTGCTGCTGGTGGCTTGCGGCAAGCAGGAAGCCGCATACGAACCCGCATTCAGTTCGCAGGCTGTTGGAACCATGCATAAAGAATATGTGGTCGGCATCCACCCTCTGCACAATCCCAAGCGGCTGGTCGAGGTATACGGCCCCATCGTCGACCATCTGAATGCCAGCATCCCGCAGGCGCGCTTCCGGCTGGAAGCCTCGCGCAACTACGAAGAGTTCGACAAGAAGCTGTACAGCGGCTATTTCGATTTCGCCATGCCCAATCCCTACCAGACGGTGCGCTCACTCGAACACGGCTACCGGGTGTTCGGCAAGATGGGCGACGACGAACTGTTCCGCGGCATCATCCTTATTCGGCGTGACAGCGGCATCCGCAAGGTGAGCGACCTCAAGGGTAAGGCGGTCGCCTATCCTGCCCCCACTGCACTGGCCGCGACCATGATGCCGCAGTATTACCTGCATACCCACGGTCTGGACGTGAACCGCGACATCGAGAACATCTATGTTGGTTCGCAGGAGTCTTCCATCCTGAACGTGCTGCACAGACATGTCGCCGCCGGGGCAACGTGGCCGGTGCCCTGGATCACCTTCCAGCAGGAGTATCCCGATCTGGCAGCGCAACTGGAAGTGAAATGGCAAACCGAGATTCTGCCCAACAACGGCTGGGTGGCGCGCAAGGACGTGCCGCCCGAGCTGGTGGCCGCAGTTGGCAAGGCCTTGATCGGTCTGGCCGACACGGAAGTGGGGCGGGCTATGCTGGAAAGACTGGGGGTTACCCGTTTTGTTTCGGCGAATGACGAGATATATGCGGAGGTACGGCGCTATCTTGAGAAGTTCTCTGTCACCGTGCGCCATATCGAATACTGATGCCATGAAAAAAAGACACTCCTTTATCACCGCTTTCTGGCGCAACTCCATCCGCAGGCAGCTGGTGCTGGGCTTCGCCGTGGCTTCGTTGGTGCTGATGACATTGTTCGGTTATTTGATCCATGCCCAGCAACGCGACGCGCAATACCAGTCGTCGACCGAGCGCGCCACCTCGCTGGCGCATGCGCTATCCATCAGCAGCACCTCGTGGGTGCTGGCGAACGACCTGGCAGGTCTGCAGGAGGTGGTGCAGGGATTCGCGCGCACTACCGACATGCGGCGCGCCTTCTTCGTCAGCCCACAGGGCGAGGTGCTGGCCTCGACCTCGCCGGCCGAGATCGGTTTCTATGTGACCGATCCGCTGAGCCGCGACATGCTTGCCTCAACGACGCGCGACCAGTTGGTGTTGGTGGATCAGCGCAATCTGGTGGTGGTCGGTCATCCGGTGCTGCTGGGCGGCCGGCATCTGGGTTGGGTGCGGGTGGAGATGACGCGCGATACGGTCAACGCCAATCTGGGCGCATTGACTCGGGTCTGGCTGCAGTTCGGGCTGTTCGCGGTGGTGATGGTGACGTTGGTCGCGATGTATCTGGCAAGGCGCATGACCCATGGCTTGCACCATCTGATGTCGGTGGCGTCGGCGGTGGAGCAGGGGCAGATAAAGCGCCGCACCGATGTCGGTCGTCGCGACGAGATCGGCACGCTGGCGAGACATCTGGACCGCATGCTGGACAGCATCGAGCGGCAGAAGCGGCAGCTCAGCGAGAGCGAGGCGAAATATCGCTTCCTCGCCGACAATATCTCGGATGTCATCTGGGTGCTGAACCTGCGCACCAATCGCTGGGAATACATGAGTCCGTCCGTCGAAAAGCTGCTTGGCTATAGCGTGGAAGAAGTGATGCCGATGCCGCTGGAGAAGACCTTGACACCTGCTTCCCTTGAGAGCGTCCGGCAGTGGATCGCGGAGCGCAGTCAAGCGTTCCTGGCAGAACAAAGTCCGAGGAACTACACCGAGGAAGTTGAGCAGATACGGCGCGACGGTAGTACGGTATGGACCGAGATTACTGCCCATTTCGCATACAACATTCAAGGCGATCTGATCGTGCTGGGGCTGACGCGCAACATCAGCGAGCGCAAACAAGCCGAGGAGCAGATTCGCAATCTGGCGTTCTACGATCCGCTGACCCATCTGCCCAACCGTCGCTTGTTGCTTGACCGCTTCGGGTTGGTCATCGCGGCGTGCAAGCGCAGCAAACGTTATGCGGCGCTGATGTTCATCGATCTGGATAACTTCAAACCGCTCAACGACGAACATGGCCACGATGTGGGCGATCTGCTGCTGATCGAAGTCGCACAGCGCATGACCGATTGCGTACGCGAGGTGGATACCGTGGCACGCTTCGGCGGCGACGAGTTCGTGGTGATGCTGAACGAGCTCAGCACCGACCGGGAAGCTTCCATGCAGCGTGCGTCGGACATCGCGGAAAAGATACGGGAGGCCTTGGCCGAGCCGCATCGCCTGCGCGTCGAGCGCCAGGACAGCGATCCGCTCATCGTGGAGCATCGCTGCACGGCGAGCATCGGTGTGGTGCTGTTCGACCGGCACTGTTCCTCCAGCGAAGACCTGCTGCGGCTGGCGGACGACGCCATGTATCAGGCCAAGGAAAGCGGGCGCAACCAGGTGCGCTATCTGGAACCTCGTCCACCTTTGCATAAGCACGCTTGAAATCCACCGCAGTGCCCCCAGATACCGAGGCGACCTATTCGGTACACCCTGGATTTTGTTCAACGATACATACGGAGAAAATATGACTGACAGCACGACCGTCAACCGCGAAACAATGGGCTTCCAAACCGAAGTCAAGCAGCTTCTGCAGCTGATGATCCATTCCCTGTATTCCAACCGCGAGATTTTCCTGCGCGAACTGGTCTCCAACGCTTCCGACGCCTGCGACAAGCTGCGCTTCGAGGGCTTGCACAACGATGCCTTGTTCGAGAACGATTCCGAACTGGCCATCCGCATTGGCTATGACAAGGAAGCACGCACGCTGACCATCAGCGACAACGGCATCGGCATGAACCGCGACGACGTCATCAACAACCTCGGTACCATCGCCAAATCCGGCACACGCGAATTCTTCGGCAAACTCTCCGGCGACCAGCAGAAGGACGCCAACCTGATCGGCCAGTTCGGCGTGGGTTTCTATTCCGCCTTCATTGTGGCCGACAAGGTGACCGTGGTCACCCGCCGCGCGGGCGAGAACGCCGATCAGGGCGTGCGCTGGGAATCCGACGGCGGCGGCGAGTTCGACATCGAGATGGTGGAGAAGGCGACACGCGGCACCGAGATCACCCTGCACCTGCGCGCAGATCAGGACGACCTGCTGGCCGGTTACAAACTGCGCGAGATCATCAAGAAGTATTCCAACCATATCGTACAGCCCATCCGGATGCAGAAAGAGGAATGGAAGGACGGCAAGTACGAAACGTTGGACGAGGATGAGACCGTCAACCAGGCTACCGCGCTGTGGACGCGATCCAAGAACGACATCAGTGAAGAACAGTATCAGGAGTTCTACAAACACGTCGGCCATGACTACGACGACCCGCTGGCGTGGAGCCACGCCAAGGTCGAAGGCCGCCAGGAATACACGCAACTGCTGTACATCCCCAAGCACGCACCGTTCGACCTGTGGGACCGCAACGCGCGCCACGGCATCAAGCTCTACGTGCGCCGCGTGTTCATCATGGACGACGCCGAACAACTGATGCCGCTCTATCTGCGCTTCGTGCGCGGTGTGGTGGATTCCGCCGATCTGCCGCTCAACGTCTCGCGTGAGATCCTGCAAGAGTCCAAGGACATTGAAGCCATCCGCAAGGGCTGCACCAGCAAGGTGCTGGCACTGCTGGCCGACATGGCCGAGAAGGAGCAGGAGAAATACGCAACCTTCTGGGGCGAATTCGGCAAGGTGCTGAAAGAAGGCGTGGGCGAAGACATGGGCAACAAGGACAAGATCGCCGGCCTGCTGCGCTTCGCTTCCACCAAGGCGGATACCAATGAAGAGACCGTCTCGCTCAAGGACTACATCGCCCGCATGAAGGACGGCCAGGACAAGATCTACTACGTCACCGCCGAGACCTTCAACGCCGCCAAGAACAGCCCGCACCTTGAAGTGTTCCGCAAGAAAGGCATCGAAGTGCTGCTGCTGTCCGACCGCGTGGACGAATGGGCGCTGAGCTACCTCACCGAGTTCGAAGGCAAGCAGCTGGCCTCCGTCGCCAAGGGCGGTCTCGACCTCGGCGCACTGGAAGACGCCGCCGAGAAGCAGGAACAGGAGAAGCAGGCCGACGAACTCAAGCCGCTGCTCGACAAGATCAAGAGTAGTCTGGCCGACAAGGTCAAGGAAGTGCGCGTCACACACCGCCTCACCGACAGCCCAGCCTGTCTGGTCGCCGACGACAACGACATGAGCGCCAACCTCGCGCGCATGCTGAAAGCCGCCGGCCAGAACGCGCCGCTGTCCCAACCCATCCTCGAGATCAATCCCACCCATCCGGTGGTGTTGCGCCTCAAGGGCGAGGAACAGCGCTTCGATGACTGGGCTGCCGTGCTGTTCGACCAAGCCCTGCTTGCCGAAGGCGGCCAGCTCGATGACCCGGCCAGCTTCGTCAAACGCGTCAACCAGTTGATGCTGGAGATGGGCAAGTAAGCGTCAGGTCGTTACGTATCACACAAAACGGGCATCTGAGGATGCCCGTTTTTATTTGCGAAGCTGCCTCGGTTTTGTTCTAACATCTCAAGCAACAATCTTGCTTACCATGCAATGGGAGTGTTCGAGATGAATAGATCGCGCCGCCGCTTGCTTAAACAACTGACTGCGTTGGGGCTGCTGGCCGGTGCGGGCATCCCCGGCCTGATCCGCGATGCACTCGCTGCCGGGAACTATCCGGTCATACAGGGCATGCACAAGATCAAGGGCGAGGTCCGCATCAACGGCAAACTGGCCCGTGAGGGACAACCTGTGTTGCCGGGGGATAAGGTCACCACCGGCGCGAACGGTGAAGCCATCTATGTCATAGACGGTAATGCCTTTTTGCAACGCAGCAACAGCGTGGTGCATTTCGGCAAGGATGCGGCTAAGGAATTCTTCCGCGTCGTCAGCGGCCGGATACTCTCGGTGTTCGAGCGCGGCGAAAAGCGGCTAGTAGTGCCCACTGCTGCCATCGGCATCCGTGGCACCGCATGCTATATCGAGGCTGAGCCGAAGAAAGTGTATTTCTGTCTCTGCTACGGTACCGCCGAGGTCGAGCCGACTGCGGAACCCGGACGGGTAGAGCATATCAAGACCCAGCATCACGACCACCCCATCTACATCCATCACGATACGGGCATGCCCTCCATGGCGAAAGCCAAGGTCGCCAACCATACCGACGACGAACTGATCATGCTCGAATGGTTGAACCGGCGACGGCCGCCGTTCTATGGGCTGGGTTTGACTGAGTATTGATCCGGTTCGGGTGATTGCCTCCGTACTCTAGGTGGGCGAAATAACGCTCTCCTGAGCAAGTCGAAGGGCAAACGGGCATTGCGTCAGACGCCTGCTCAGTCGAGCGCAATCCGATCCAGATACCTTGCCCGATACAGCAACCGCGGGTTTTGCGCATCGTCGGTGAAGGCGCTACGGTCGTGCAGGACGTTGTTGCAGAGCAGGCCCATGCCGGGCTGCAGGGTAGTTTTGAATACTTGCGGGACGTCGGAGGCGAGCAGGGCTTCCAGTGCGGCGACAGCTGCCTTGGTGGCGTCGTCGTCTTTCCATTCGATGCTGCGGGTGCGGGCGGTGTAGCGCATGTGCAGGTTGCCGTCTGCATCCATTGAAAAGACCGGGCCGCTCTGGGCGGGACGCACGCCGTCGTTCTCGTCCACACGTTCGGGGATGGTCATCACGTCCGGTTGCATCAATGCTTTGATGTGCGCCGGGTCTTGCTCGCGCAGCAGCAGGTAGCACAACTCGTGATCCATTAATCTATTCTCGCCGCCGCTGAGCGCATCGCGCACGCAGTGCAGCACCATGGCGCGTATCTGCCTTTCCGGCGGGTTGTAGTAGCCGTCGGTGTGCCACTTGATGGGTTTGTCGGTGTAGGGGATGTAGTGCTTGCGCGTGCCACCGTCGAACACGCGGATGGATGACACGCCATCCTCACCGGCCAGCCAGTTGGCATCCAACTGGTTCAGGCCGAATTGCGTGCCCAGCTTGCGCAGGATGTCGCTGTCTTCTTCCAGCATGGGGCTGGCGTAGATGGCCATATTGCAGTTTTTGATGCGTGTAGCCAGTGCTTCGCGTTCGCTTGCGCTGAGGGCGCGCGGGTCTTTCACTTCGACGATGAGGTCTGCCGCAGTACGCGGAGCGCCGGCCAGCTTGGCGTCGCGCCAGCGCTGGTAGCTGTCGTCATCGGCGAGGTCGAAGGGGCTGCTCATTCAGTCCCCGCTGGCGCCACTGCGGCGGCGGGCCGGGCGGGGTTCCTCTTCCCACAGACCGCGTAGCGTCTTTTCTACCAGCTTCACGGAATCCGGTGCTTCGAAGCTGATCATCGGGTCGATGATCCACTTGGCGTCTTCTTCGCTCAGGATCTGGCTGATGCACCAGGCGAGATAGCGATAGAACCCGTAGTCGGGGCCGTTCTCGTCGTAGTCGAAATCCGCATACTCACCGGCACGTCGGTTGAGAAGTTCGATGAAGTCCTGCTTGCAGGTCTTCTGATCGCTCTCCAGCAAGCGGCTGCGGTTCTCGGCATAGGTCTCACCCGTGCGATTCGCCAGATTGCCGGTGAATATCTGCCGGTCTTCTGCGGAAAGTTTGCGATAGGCGAGGCGATCCGCGACGAGGATGAGGAACACCAGATATTCGGCTAGGAAGTCGAGGTATTGCGGCCCGACCTCAATGGCGAAGTCGTCCTTGCGCGTGCGGCGCAAGGCGGCATCGGCGATACGCCAGAGCGTGAAGGCGAGCGCATCCGAGATCTCCTGCGGCGTACGCTCCCGGCCATCCTTGAACCAGTTGCTTTTGATGCGGATGGCGACGTGCGCCTTATCCCTTGCGGATGTAGAACTCATGCACGCCTGCCGCAGTTTCAAGGGTCTCCAGCACGGTCATGCCGGTGGTCGCCGCCCAGCCTTCGACGTCCGAAGCCACGCCCGGACAATCGCTGACCAGCTTGAGCACTTCGTTCGTCTGCATGCCGTTCAGCAGCTTCTTGGCCTCGACGATGGGGCCGGGGCACACTGCGCCACGGATATCCAGCGAGACATTGGCATGCGGGTGTTTCGCGCTCTTGCCGCCTTTCTGGATGTGATAGCCGGTGCTACCGCCATCCATCTTCTCGGTCTTGATGACCGAATTGCCGGTCAGTTCAGCCCAAGAGAAGAGATCGTCCGGCGTGCCGGGGCAGTTGGAGATCAGCAGCAACACCTGGCCGGGGTTCAACTCGTCCACCATGCGTTTTGCGCCGATCAGCGGCTTGGGGCAGGACAGCCCCTTCATATCCAGCACTACATGTACGTTGTCATCCATTTCCATGCTCTCCTTAGTAGCCGCCCTTACCATAGGGCTGGGGCAGACCTGCGACCTTGGCGGCCTGCTTGGCCGGGCCGGTGGGGAACAGATCATACAGCGCCTTGCTGTCGGCTTCCGGCCAGAATTCGTTCACGCCCTTGAGCATGTTGCGGAAGTTCGGGGTGTGTCCCTCTTCGCGATATTGCTCGCGCATGTAGTTGATGATCTCCCAGTGTTTCGGGGTCAGCTCGATGCCTTCGGCAGCGGCGATCACGCCTACCACTTCCTCGCTGTAATCCGGCTCCAGCAGGAAGCCGTCGTCATCGGTTGCAAGTTCGTTACCAGCTACTTCGTATCCCATCTTCAAGCTCCTTATATTTTAAGAAACAACCACTACAAAACATGTCCGCGAAAACTGCCAACCATCATGCATGGCTTGGCCCGATTCGCGGACGCCCGAATCTTTGCTTCACTCCAGACCGGAGATGACCTTGTACGGCACGAAGATGCCGCACCCCAGATTGCGTGCCGTTCCCATGCCGGCATACTGGACACGCAAGGAATCTTCCGGCTTCAGATCGTGCATCACCAGACTGAAGCCGCTGATGGCTTGCCGGTCGGTATTCAAGCTGTGGTATCTGCCGCAGATCAGCTTGCAGCTGACTTCCAATGCAGCCAGCGCGGCATCTACCATCACCATGAACTCGGCTTCGTCGCTGGGCCCGACCACCAGATGTGCATGCAGGGTGGAGTAGGGCTGGATCTCGCGCGTCTTGCCCTGGCCCAGGCGCAGCGTGCCGGTGCCGATCTGGAGTTCCTGTCCGGACAGAGTCTGCGCCGCGTTCAGCATGGCCAGCGGCAGGCGCAGTGCCAGCTTGGCCCGTTTGGGCAGCAGCAGTTCGCCGTTGTTGTTCGGGCCGCGCAAGGGGATGACGCCCACTTCTACACTTTCGGACAGTGCGGGAGCGATGCGCAGCAAGGCTTCCCAAAGCTTATGGGGATAGTCGGCGGGGATGCTTACGCCGTGCAGGTCGAAGCTGAGCTCGATCGCGCTCATGCCTGTTGCTGGGCGTTGGCCCAGTCCTGCATGACGGTCGCCCATTTGGCTGCCGTGGCAGGGTCGATGTCGAATATGGTGAAACGCTTGCCTTCACGGATGCGGACGCGCAGCATGTTCAAGCCGCCTTCGTCATGATCGACATGCTGTAGTTCGATCTGCTGTTTGCCGATCGGCGCGGTGAACTGTTCGAGTACAGTGATATGTGCCATGGCTTTCCTGTGTGGGTTTCCCGCGCTCCTTAATTAGGTGAAGCGGGCGATGGGGCGAGTCTAGCCGCAATGCCCCCTGCAATGGAATACTACCGGGGAAGGTAAAAGCACCCCCCATTAGAGTTACCTAACATACCCGCTCAGGGTGATGGTTTGAAGGGGGGCACCCTCGTAATATGCTCAACCATTAGAAACCGGGACGAAGAGCCCGGACATGATCAACCAACCCTGCCGAGCACTGCATAAGCCAGAGGCACAGCAAATCGAAAGGAAAGACATTATGGCCAAGAAGATGCATGACACGCCCAACCTGGATCAACTGGAGTCCGGCCCTTGGCCCAGTTTCGTTACTGGCCTGAAACACCTGGCTCAGGACAAGGATTATGTGGTTGACCTGCTGGGTCAACTGGAAGAATCCTACAAGACCAAGAAGGGTTACTGGAAGGGCGGCACGGTTGGCGTGTTCGGCTACGGTGGCGGTGTGATCCCGCGTTTCACCGAGCTGAAGAACGCAGACGGTTCCCCTAAGTTCCCTGACGCAGCCGAGTTCCACACCCTGCGCATCATGCCTCCTCCGGGCATGCACTACGATACCGACACCCTGCGCAAGTTCTGCGACATCTGGGAAGAGCATGGTTCCGGTCTGATCGCTTTCCACGGCCAGTCCGGCGACATCATGTTCCAGGGCGCGACCACAGAGAACGTGCAAAAGTCCTTCGACGAGTTCAATGAGATGGGCTTCGACCTCGGCGGCGCCGGCCCTGCCGTGCGCACCTCCATGTCTTGTGTGGGTGCTGCCCGTTGCGAGCAGTCCTGCTACAACGAAGCACAGGCGCACCGCGCCGTGCTGAACACCTTCCTTGACGACATCCATCGTCCTTCTCTGCCATACAAGTTCAAATTCAAGTTCTCGGGTTGCCCGAACGACTGTATGAACTCCGTGCAGCGCGCCGACATGGCCGTGATCGGCACTTGGCGCGACAACATCCGCACCGACGAAGGTCTGGCCAAGACTTGGTTCGCCAAGCACGGCATGGATGAGCTGGTGAACGATGTCGTGGCACGTTGCCCGACCAAGGCCTTCCAGGTCAAGGAACTGTCCAAGATCAAGGCCGGTGAGCACACCTCCACTGTGGCGGTGAACGACACCCACGGCATCGAGATCAGCAACCAGGACTGCGTACGCTGCATGCACTGTATCAACGTCATGACCGGCGCTTTGGCACCGGGCAAGGACAAGGGCGCAACCGTGCTGGTCGGCGGCAAGAGCCACCTGAAGATCGGCGGCCTGATGGGTACCGTGGTGCTGCCGTTCATCAAGCTGGAAACCGAAGAAGAAGTGGAGAAGCTGGTCGATTTCGCACAGCGCACCATCGACTTCTTTGCCGAGAACGCACTGGAGCACGAGCGCACCGGCGAGATGATCGAGCGTATCGGTTTGACCAACTTCCTCGATGCTCTGGAAGTCGATGTTGATGCATCCATGATCAATTCGCCGCGCATGAACCCCTACGTCCGTACCGACGGTTGGGACGACGAAGTCGCCAAGATCAACGCCAAGAAGCAAGCAGCCTGAGGAGATAGAAGATGAATCAAGCCGTCCAAGCCGCACCCGCAGCAAAGCGCAAGCCGAAGGAGACCGGTGTTCCGGAGAACACCAAGTATCTGCACCCGACGCTGCTGAAGAACTATGGCAACTGGCGTTATCACGACCGTCCACGTCCGGGCGTGCTGCATCACGTGGCACACAGCGGCGACGAAGTATGGTCCGTGCGCGCCGGTACACAGCGTCAGATGGACGTCTATACCATCCGCAAACTGTGTGACATCGCCGACAACTTCGCCGAAGGCCGCGTGCGCTTCACCATCCGCTCCAACATCGAATATATCGTGTCGGACGAGAAGAAGGTTGCACCGCTGATCGCCGAACTGGAGAAGAACGGCTTCCCGGTCGGTGGTACCGGTAACTCGGTCACCATGATCGCCCACACCCAGGGTTGGCTGCATTGCGACATCCCCGGCACCGACGCTTCCGGCGTGGTGAAGGCGCTGATGGACGATCTGTATGAAGAGTTCCGTCGCGAAGAGATGCCTAACCGCGTGCACTTGTCCACGTCCTGCTGCGAGATCAACTGCGGCGGTCAGGCCGACCTGGCCATCATCGTGCAGCACACCAAGCCGCCGGTCATCAACCATGATCTGGTCGCCAACGTGTGCGAACGTCCGACTGTGGTGGCACGTTGCCCGGTTGCGGCGATCCGCCCGGCCATGGTCAACGGCAAGCCTTCGCTGGAGATCGACGAGGCCAAGTGTATGTGCTGCGGTGCTTGCTATCCCCCGTGCCCGCCGATGCAGATCAATGATCCGGAATTCTCCAAGCTGGCCATCTGGGTCGGCGGCAAGAACTCCAACGCGCGCGGCAAGCCCACCTTCATGAAGATGGTCGCTGCCGGTCTGCCCAACAATCCGCCGCGCTGGCCCGAAGTCGGTGCTGTGGTGAAGAACATCCTCACCGTGTACAAGGAAGATGCGCGTCCCTGGGAGCGTATCGCCGACTGGATCGACCGTATCGGCTGGCCGCGTTTCTTCGAGAAGACCGGTCTGCCGTTCACCAAGTACCTGATCGACGACTGGCGCGGTTCGCGTTACAACCTGAACGCTTCGGCACATATCCGTTTCTGAGCGAGGTGACTGAATGAAGTTCGGGATCGTAGTCAACGAAGGGCCGTACCAGCATCAGGCGAGCGATTCTGCTTACCTGTTCGCCAAAGCGGCCATCGCAGCAGGGCATGAAGTGTGGCGTGTGTTCTTCTATCACGACGGCGTGAACAACGCCTCGCGTCTGACCGAGCCGCCGCAGGACGACCGCAATATCGTCAACCGCTGGACCAAACTGGCGGAAGACCACAAGGTCGACTTGGTGGTGTGTGTGGCGGCGGCATTGCGTCGCGGCATCAAGGAAGAGAACCTGGCGCAGGGCTTCCGCATCTCGGGTCTGGGGCAACTGGTCGAGTCCGGCATCAAGTGCGACCGTCTGGTCACCTTCGGCGATTGAGGAGAACGATATGAGTGACAACAAGAAATTCATGTTCGTGAACCGCAAGGCGCCTTACGGCACGATCTACGCGCTGGAATCGCTGGAAGTGGTGCTGATCACCGCCGCCTTCGACCAGGATGTCTCGCTGGCTTTCCTCGACGACGGTGTCTACCAGTTGAAGAAGGGCATGCAGACCAAGGGCATCGAGACCAAGAACTTCTCGCCCACCTACCGTGCGCTGGAAGACTACGACGTCGAGAAGCTGTATGTCGAAAAGGAAGCGATGGAAGCACGCGGATTGAACGAAGACGACTTCATCGTCGGCGTCACCGTGCTGAGCCGTGCCGAGATGGGCAAACTGATGGACGAGCAAGACGTCGTCCTGAGTTTCTAAGGGGGAGAACATGTTACATATCGTGAACAAATCCCCGTTGACCAGCGGCACGCTGGAAAGCTGCCTGAACACCATGGTCGACGGCGGCGATGTCCTGCTGATCGAAGACGCGGTGTATGCCGCGACTGCCGGCAGTGCCTTTGAATCCAAGCTGAGCGCGGCCATGGGCCGTTGCAAGGTGCATGTGCTGATGCCCGACCTTGAAGCGCGCGGTCTGGGCGATCGCCTGCTCGCGGGCGTATCACCGGTCGACTATGCGGGATTCGTCGCATTGACGGTCAGTAACAAGAATTGCCAATCCTGGCTGTAACAAATCGCGTTGCGATACGGTTCGTTGCCTCCCTGCAAGGGGAAGCGCGGAATGAGGGAAGAGTAGTCAGCAGCAACCATTATTCATAGAAGGAGATACAACATGGCTAGCATCGAAGTCGGCGGCAAGAGCTACGAAACAGACGAAGAAGGATATCTGGTCAATCTGGGTGAATGGAATGCGGAAGTCGCAGACTACATCGCCAAGACCGAGAGCATCGAGATGACCGATCAGCACTGGGAAGTGATCAACTTCCTGCGCGAGTATTTCGACGAGTATCAAATCGCACCTGCAGTGCGCGTGCTGACCAAGGCAATCGGCAAGAAGCTGGGCGCCGAGAAGGGCAACAGCGAGTACCTGTACGGTCTGTTCCCGTACGGTCCAGGCAAGCAGGCATGCAAGATCGCCGGTCTGCCAAAGCCTACCGGTTGCGTTTGATCTGAATCCGGCAGGGTGACCACACGATGAGCGTTCTCTTCGCAATCCTGTTCTATCTCGCGACGTTGCTGTTCGTCGTGGGGTTGCTCTCCCGTATCAGTCTCTATGCGCGCACGCCCGCGCCGCTGAAGATACCAACCACTCCTGCGCCGACCACCAAGACCGGTGTGGTATTCCGCTTGACGCGCGAAGTGGTGTTTTTCGAAAGTCTGTTCAAAGCCAATCTGTGGACTTGGGCCATGGGATGGTTGTTCCACGCCAGCCTGTTGCTGGTCACCTTGCGCCATCTGCGCTATTTCACCGATCCCGTCTGGGGTTGGGTCGCATTCATCCAGCCGTTCGGCATCTATGCAGGCATCACCATGCTGCTGGGCCTGTGCGGGCTGTGGGTACGCCGTCTGTTCGTCGAGCGCATCCGTTATATCTCCACGCCGTCCGACCATCTGTGGCTGGTGTTGCTGATCGTCATCGCGGTCTCCGGCCTGCTGATGCAATTCGTCTCGCACACCGACGTGGTCGGCGTGAAGACCTATTTCCTCGGGCTGCTGAGTTTCGATATCGGCACCCTGCCGGCGGACGGTCTGCTGCTGTTGCATCTGTTCCTCGTTTTCGCACTCCTGGCGCTCTTCCCTCTAAGCAAGCTGTTACATGCACCAGGAGTCTTTTTTTCGCCCACCCGCAATCAGACCGACAATCCGCGCGAGCATCGTCATCTGAGTGCCTGGGCCGGCAAGTTGGAATCGGAGAAATAAGATGGCTGACATCACCGCACCAGCCTATCGCACCATACCCATCATTCCCGCGCTGAAGCCGGGCGCGATGGAAGGCAAGGGTCCATTCATCGCCAACGACAAGCACCAGGAAGCGCTGGGATTCCCCGGTCAACTGGTGGACGACTGGCACGACAAGGCCATCGCCAAGATGGGTGATCTGCTGGGCAAGTTCCGCTCGCTGCGCGTGTACATGGACGCCTGTGTGCATTGCGGCGCATGTTCCGACAAGTGCCATTACTTCATCGGCACGCAGGACCCGAAGAACATGCCGGTCGCGCGTCAGGACCTGATGCGCAGCATCTACCGTCGTTACTTCACTTTTGCCGGAAAGTATTTTCCGTGGCTGGTTGGTGCACGTGACCTGACCCGTGAAGTGCTTGATGAGTGGTACAACTACTATCACCAGTGTTCCGAATGCCGCCGCTGCTCGGTGTTCTGCCCATACGGTATCGACACTGCCGAGATCACCATGGCCGCACGCGAGGTCCTTGCTTCGGTTGGCTTGGGTCAGAAGTATTCCAACGAGATCATCGCCAAAGTACACAAGATCGGTAACAACCTCGGTCTGCCTGAGCCTGCTTTGGTCGACACGCTGGAAGGTCTGGAAGAGGACGTCAAGGAAGATACCGGTCTGGATATCAAATTCCCGGTGGACGTGAAGGGCGCGGAAGTGCTGCTGATCACGCCGTCCGCCGACTTCTTCGCCGAGCCGCACATCGACGGCCTGATCGGCTACGCCAAGGTGTTCCATGCATCAGGCACCAGCTGGACACTGTCCTCGATGGCTTCCGAGGGCGCCAACTTCGGCATGTTCATCGGTAACTACGAGCAGTTGCGCAAGATCGCGCTGCGCATCCGCGAGGCCGCGCTGGAACTGGGCGTGAAACGTATCGTGGTGGGCGAGTGCGGCCATGCCTGGCGCGTCGCGTACAGTTTCTGGAATACGCTGAGCGGCGTGGGCGACGGTGCGGACGAGACCGACCGCTTCGCACAGATGCTGCAGAAACAGCTCGATCACCGTTACAAGCAGCCTACCCATATCTGCGAGTTCACCTGGGATCTGATCCAGCGCGACGCGCTGAAGTTCGACAAGTCCAAGAACGACCAATTCGTCATCACCATGCACGACTCGTGCAACGTGGCACGCGGTTCGCGCATGGGCGACCTGCCGGGCGGACAGTTCGAGATCCCGCGCAACATCATCAAAGCGGTGGCCAACAACTTCGTGGAGATGGATCCGAACACCACCCATGAACGTACCTTCTGCTGCGGTGGCGGTGGCGGTCTGCTGACCGACGACCTGATGGAACTGCGCGTGAAGGGGGCCTTGCCGCGCATGGAAGTGTTGAATCAGGCAGTGGAAGAACACGGTGTGAATTACATGGCGGCCATCTGTGCCATCTGCAAGACACAATTTTCAAAGATCATGCCCGTCTACGGTTTCGACCGCAGGATGGTGGGCGGTGTACACCAGTTGGTCAGTAACGCGATCATCTTGGGCGATAAGTAACTTCAATCTGGAGGCATAGCGATGTCGGCAACAATTGATACCCCACAAGTTCTGAACTTCCGTCGTTACAAAGACGGCGACAACAAAGTGAAGCGTTGGAACCAGCAGATCTTTCAGGCCAGCCATTCCTACAAGTGCCCGACCTATATCCAATCTACGCCGCCGTGTCAGGGCAGCTGCCCGGCAGGTGAGGACATCCGTGGTTACCTGGGCATCGTGCGCGGCACCGAGAAAGTGCCGAACGGCGCCGACGGCAAGCCCGTCATGCCTTGGCAGGAATATGCATGGCGTCGCCTGACTGAGGCCAACCCGTTCCCGTCGGTGATGGGGCGTGTCTGCCCGGCACCTTGCGAATCCGGTTGCAACCGCAACGAAGTGGAAGACCACGTCGGCATCAACTCGGTGGAGCACTTCCTCGGCGAATACGCCATCGCGAACAAGCTGAAGTTCAACAAGCCGGACGTCGCTTCCAGCGGCAAGAAAGTCGCCGTATTGGGCGGCGGCCCTGCTGGTCTGTCGGTCGCCTATCAGCTCACGCTGAAGGGCCATGCAGTCACCATCTTCGACGACCACGAGTTCCTCGGCGGCATGATGCGTTACGGCATCCCAGGTTTCCGTACCCCGCGCGACGTGCTGGACGCAGAGATCCAGCGCATCATCGACCTGGGTGTGAAGACCCGCATGAAATGCCACGTCGGCAAGGACATCACACTGGAGCAGATCCGCAAGGAGTTCGATGCAGTGTTCCTGGGGATGGGCGCACAAGCCGGTCGTGCTTTGCCTATCGCAGATTCCGATGCACCGAACGTGGTCACGGCGACCGCCTTCCTGAAGGCGTTCAACGACGGCCGTCTGCAGCACGTCGGCAAGCGCGTGGTGGTGGTCGGCGGTGGTGACACCTCCATCGACGTGGCGACCGTCGCCCGTCGTCTGGGTCACATCAGCCAGGCTAACCCGACCGACACCGAGCTGGCCATCACCGGTCAGCTGGCACACGACGTCGCCGAGATCTCCGCCAAGGAAGGCGCGATGGTCACGCTGACCTCCGTGTTCCCCATCGACAAGATGCAGGCCAACAAACACGAGATCGAGCAGGCGCTGGCTGAAGGCATCGCCATCAAGGGCGGTCTGGTGCCTATCGGTGTCGTGCGCGATGCGAACGGTCGTGCCACCGCGCTGCGCGTGATGCAGTGCGAGGCCAAGTTCGTCGGCGGCAAGCTGGAGATCAAAAATGTTGAAGGCAGCGAGCAGGACCTCGAAGCCGACCTGATCGTGTCCGCCATCGGACAGGCGGTGGACTTCACCGGTCTGGAAGAATTCAACAACGGCAAGGGCGCGGTCTCCACCGACCGTAACTATGTGGTCAACGGCAAGCCTGGCGTGTTCGCAGGCGGTGACGTGATCCGTCCGCACCTGTTGACCACGGCCATCGGCCACGGCTCCATCGCTGCCGACGGCATCCACAACTTCCTGCTGGGCATCGATCTGGAGAAGCGTCCCAAGATCGACGCGCACCAGTTCGACCTGATGCGCAAGATGGCGGAGAAGGGGCTTGAGATCAAGGAAGCGACCGAGCCACTGCGTGGCACCTGCGACACCAACGTCGCCGTGCACAACTTCGACAACCGTTCGGACCGTTACATCATTCCGCATGACAAACTGTTCCTCGGTCACTTCGGTTTCACACCGCGCAAGCAGCGCCACATCATCACGCTGGACGAGCAGACAGCGCTGGGTAACTTCGAAGAGCGTCTGAACCCGCTGGCTGAAACAGATGCCGTGGCTGAAGCCAAGCGCTGCATGAGTTGCGGTATGTGCTTCGAGTGCGACAACTGTGTGGTGTATTGCCCGCAGACCGCGGTCTACCGCGTCAAGAAGAGCGAATCGACGCTGGGCCGCTACGTCGCGACCGACTACGACAAGTGCATCGGCTGTCACATCTGTGCCGACGTGTGTCCGACCGGTTACATCCAGATGGGCTTGGGTGAGTGATGAAGCTGCTTGTATCCCTGTTGCTGACTTTGTGTGTCTCACTGGCCTGGGCCGGTGAGGCGGCATCGCCCAAGCTGGATATCGGCAAGGGTGGACAGTGCGTGGAAGATACGCAGTGGATGCGCAAGAACCACATGCACCTGCTCAAGCACGGGCGCGACGATGCTTTGCGTCTTGGCATCCGTGACGAGAAGCACAGTCTGAAGACCTGCATCGAGTGTCATGCCAGCACCAAGGATGACAGCGTGACCGCGCGTGCCGACAGCTTCTGCGTCGGTTGTCACAAGTATGAAGCGGTCAAGCTGGATTGCTTCGAGTGTCATTCCGGCACACGCAAGAGTGCGTGGTTGCAACAGAGGAACGCCAAATGAGCGACATGGATATGGATCGTCGTAACTTCCTCAAGACCTCGGTCGGCGCGGCGGCTGTCGCGATCGCGCCGGGCATGCTGTTGTACTCGGTCGCGCAGGCCAAGAGCGAGGGTGCCAGCAGCAAGGTCCGCTGGGGCATGCTGATCGACACCAATCAGTGCAAACCCGGCTGCAACGATTGCGTCACCGCTTGCAACCGCGAGAACGGGTTGTCCGGCGAGACCAAGTCCACCGACTCGCAATGGATACGCAAGATCGACATCAAGGACATCAGCACGGGACGCGAGATCTCGCTGCCGATGATGTGCCAGCACTGCGAGAATCCACCCTGTGTGGACGTGTGCCCGACCAACGCTTCCATGAAGCGCGCCGACGGCATCGTGCTTGTGGACAAACACCGCTGCATCGGCTGCCGTTATTGCATGATGGCCTGTCCGTACAAGGCGCGTTCCTTCGTGCACGAAGCGTTGACCGACCAGAATCCGGATGTGCCGCGCGGCAAGGGCACCGTCGAGAGTTGCACGCTATGTGTGCACCGTATCGATGTGGGTGGCAAGCCGGCCTGCTCGGAAGCCTGCCCGAACAAGGCGATCGTGTTCGGCGATCTGAACGATGAGAACAGTGAGATCGCCCAAAAGGTGCGCAGCGTGGCATCGGTGCAGGTGCGTGCCGATCTGCGTCTGAACCCCGGCGTCCGTTACCAGGGAATTTGACCATGTCTTCTACACCCACCCTAGAATCCCTGCACTTCAAGAACCGCCTGTACTGGCTGTTGCTCGCCATCGGCGGTCTGGTCGTCGCGGCTGGCATGTATGCCGTGCATCTGATGGAGCATCACGGCCACATCATCACCGGCATGAACAACCAGATCGTATGGGGCATGCCGCATGTGTTCGCCATCTTCCTGATTGTGGCCGCTTCCGGCGTGCTGAACGTCGCATCCATCGGCTCCGTGTTCGGTAAAGCCATCTATAAAGCGCGCGCGCCACTGGCCAGCCTGCTGTCCATCGCCATGCTGGTGGGTGGCCTGACCGTGCTGATGCTGGACCTCGGTCGTCCCGACCGCATCATCGTCGCCGCAACCAATTACAACCTGACCTCTGTGTTCGCTTGGAACGTGCTGCTGTATTCCGGCATGGTGGGTCTGGTGGTGGTCTATCTGTGGACCATGATGGAACGCCGCATGAATCCGTACAACAAGGCTGCGGGTATCGGTGTGTTCGTGTGGCGCTTTGTGCTGACCACCGGCACCGGCCTGATCTTCGCCTTCCTGACCGCGCGCCAGGCCTATGGTTCTGCGCTGCTGCCACCGATGTTCATCGTGTTGTCGTTCGCATGGGGCATGGCGGTGTTCCATCTGGTGCAGACCAGCATCTACATGTGGAATGAGAAGGTCATCGATTCCGCCATCCTGCAGCGCAAGAAACATCTGCTCGGTGTGTTCGTGCTCGGTTCGCTGTACATGGTCGCCACCTACCACCTGACCAACGCCTATTTCTCGCAACAACAGGGATTCGAGCGCTTCATCCTGATGGACGGCGGTATCTATCCGTCGCTGTTCTGGTGGGGTTACGTGTTGCTCGGCAACATCGTGCCACTGGCCTTGCTGTACACACCGGGTATCCGGCGTGACCGCTGGGCGGCGCTGGCGGCCTTGCTGATCATCCTTGGCGGGTTCGCGCTGCTGTACGTGTTCATCATCGGAGGACAAGCCTGGCCGCTCAACCTGTTCCCCGGTTATGAAGTGACCAGCACCTTCGCCGACGGACAGATCGCCGCCTACAGTCCCTCCATCTACGAGATGCTGCTCGGTCTCGGTGGTTTGGCTATCGCCTTCCTCATCACCACCGTCAGCGTACGTGTGCTGAACTTCATGCCGCAGGACAAGCCGTACATCGCGGACTGATCCTGCAGGAAAGGCTGCCATGAACCGTATGCTGATCTCGGCAGCACACAAATCCTCCGGCAAGACTATGGTCAGTATTGGCCTGTGCGCGGCGCTCGCCGCGCGCGGCCATGCCGTGCAGCCGTTCAAGAAAGGGCCGGACTATATCGACCCGATGTGGCTGGGCCAGGCCGCCGGTCATTCTTGCCGCAACCTCGATCTGTACCTGATGGAGAACGACGATGTGGTCGCCACCTTCGCGCGCCATGCGTCCGAGGTGAATCTGGTCGAAGGCAACAAGGGTCTTTACGACGGTCTGGCGCTGGACGGCAGCAACAGCAATGCCGCGCTGGCCAAGTTGCTTGATCTACCGGTGATACTGGTGATTGACGCGCGCGGCATGACGCGCGGTATCGCACCGCTGATCCTCGGTTATCAGGCGTTCGACAAGGACATCAACATCGCCGGTGTCATCCTCAACAATCTGGGCGGCAAGCGTCACGAATCCAAGCTGCGCGAGGTCATCGAGCATTACACCGACGTGCCTGTGATCGGTGCCATCCAGCATGATGAACGCCTGTCCATCGTCGAGCGTCATCTGGGCCTGATGCCCAGCAACGAATCGCATGTGGCCAATGCCAAGATCAAACAGATCGGCGAAGCCATCGCCGAGCAGGTCGATCTGGACAAGTTGCTGGCGTTGACCAAAAAAGAGCCGTTACCCGTTCCGCACAAGGCGCTGGTGAGTGCCTTGCCCTGCGGCGACAAGGTGCGCATAGCCATCGCGCGCGACCGCGCCTTCGGTTTCTACTACGCCGACGACCTCGATGCGCTGGCTGCGGCGGGTGCCGAGTTGGTGCCGTTCGATGCATTGCGCGACGCACATCTGCCCGAGGTGGACGGCTTGTATATCGGCGGCGGATTCCCCGAGACCTGCGCCGCCGAACTGGAAGCGAACACGGCTCTGCGCGGCGAGATCCGGCAGGCCATCGCCGGCGGTATGCCGGCTTATGCCGAGTGCGGCGGGCTGATGTACCTGTCGCGCAGCATCGCCTACGAAGGCCGCAGTTTCGACATGGTCGGCGCCATCCCCGGTGACGTGAAGATGCATGCCAAGCCCATCGGTCGCGGCTATGTGCATCTGCAGGAAGACGCGGAACATCCCTGGCCGCGCCCTGATGCACCGGCCAAACAGATCAAGGCACACGAGTTTCACTATTCGAGTCTGGAGAACCTTCCGCCCGACAGTCGCTTCGCTTACCATGTGGCGCGAGGTTACGGCATCAACGGGGAGCGCGACGGCATCATCGTCAACAACCTGCTGGCCTCCTACACGCATCTGCGCACCATCGGCAGCTGCTACTGGGCCACCCGCTTCGTCGGTTTCATCCGGCGCTGCAAGGGGCAGGCGCTCGAATCAACATCAATGAAAGAGAACGCACTATGAACGCAAGCCTGTATCAGGCCGCTATCGCGGCATTCGACAAAGCCAATTCCGAGGACCCCAATCTGGAAGTGTTCGAGGGCAAGACTTATCCCAAGGAACTGTTGTATGCGCAGCGTATGACCGATATGCAGGAACGTTTCGCGCCCGATACATCGGAAGCCGTGAAACTGGCCTGCCGCGCGCAGCACATCCAGCGCTGGAAGAGCCCGCGCAGCGACTACCCGATGGACAAGAAGGGTTACATGCTGTGGCGCACCAACCTGTACAAGTTCCACGCCGAGACCGCAGGTAGTCTGATGAAGGAAGTCGGCTACGACGACGAGATGATCGCGCGCGTGAAGACCATCGTCGGCAAGAAGGACCTGAAGAGCAATCCCGAGACGCAGTTGATGGAAGACGTGGTCGACCTGTGCTTCATCGAACACTACATGCTGCACTTCGCCGAGATGAAGCCGGACTACGACGAAGCCAAGTGGATACTCATCATCAAGAAGACCTGGGACAAGATGTCCGACAGCGCGCATGAGTTCGCTCTGGCCGGCAAGATCAAACTTCCCGAGGCTCTGGTGCCGCTGATCCTGAAGGCGATCCAGTAAATGGATTACCTGCCCGTATTCCAGAAGATCGATGGTCGCCTGTGTCTGGTGGTCGGCGGTGGTGTGGTCGGCGCACGCAAGGCGGGTGTGCTGCTCGAAGCCGGTGCCAAGGTGCGCGTGGTGGCGCCCGAGATCGATGAAGAGTTGAAGGCGCAAGCAAATGTCGAGGCGATTCTCGCCCGTTTTGAGCCACAGCACTTGGATGGTGTCGCGTTGATCATCGCCGCCACCAATGACCGTGTCGTGAACAAGCAGGTGTCCGAGCTGGCGCAAGCGCGCAACATCCCGGTCAACGTGGTGGACGATCCCGAGCTGTGCAGCTTCATCATGCCGGCCATAATGGACCGTTCGCCGCTGATGGTGGCGTTCTCCAGCGGCGGTGCATCGCCGGTGCTGACGCGCATGATGCGCGGCAAACTGGAGACCGTCATCCCGCAGAACTACAGCAATCTGGCCGGTTTCGCCGAACGCTTCCGTGAAGAAGTGAAACAGCGCGTGACCAACCCGGCCAAGCGACGCATCTTCTGGGAGAACGTGTTCGACGGCGTGGTCGCGGAGAAGGTGCTGACCGGCGACGAGGCGAGCGCCGAGGCCATGCTGCAGCAGATGCTGGCCGACGAGGACAACATCGTGCGCGGCGAGGTGTATCTGGTCGGTGCGGGCCCCGGCGATCCCGATCTGCTCACATTCCGCGCACTGCGTCTGATGCAGAAGGCCGATGTGGTGGTGTACGACGCGCTGGTGTCCAAGCCCATCGTGGACATGACGCGCCGCGATGCTGATCGAATCTATGTTGGCAAACGCCGTGCCGACCATGCTTTGCCGCAGGAAGAGATCAACCTGCTGCTGGTGCGCCTGGCCAAGGAAGGCAAGCGCGTGCTGCGCCTCAAGGGCGGCGACCCGTTCATCTTCGGTCGCGGCGGCGAGGAGATCGAGACGCTGGCGGCGGAAGGTATCCCGTTCCAGGTCGTGCCCGGCATCACGGCGGCGGCAGGCGTCGCGTCCTACGCGGGCATCCCGCTGACCCATAGAGACCATGCCCAATCCTGCCTGTTCGTCACTGGCCACCTGAAGGACGGTTCGATGAACCTGGACTGGGAGCAACTGGCCCGTCCGCGCCAGACCGTGGTGGTGTACATGGGCTTGCACGGTTTGGTCGAGCTATGCAGCAAGCTGATCGAACATGGAATGCCGGACATGACACCCATCGCCATCGTGCAGCACGGCACGCAGCCCACGCAGCGCGTTTTCACCGGCACGCTGGCGACGCTGCCCGGCATAGCCGAGCGCGAGAAGCCCCAAGCGCCAACCCTCATCATCGTCGGCGGGGTGGTCACCCTGCGCGAGAAACTGGCATGGTTCCATCCGCAACAGAACTAGATTCGCTTCGCAGTCCAATATAAAAACAGGGAGATTGAAGATGAAGCAAGTGATGAGCAGGGTATTGATGTCAATGGCGTTGCTGTGTATCGCAGTCGGCGCACAGGCTAAAGATGCGATCCTCAAACCGTTCGTGCTGGCTTCCACCAGTGCCGGAACGGTCGCCGAGAGATCCGTGCAAGTGAAGAGCGCGCTGACCGCCGCAGGTTTCACCGTGGTCGGCGAATACGCACCGTTCCCGACTGCCAACATCATCATCGTCACCAACGACGCACTGAAGCAGAACGCCGCCGCATCCGAGCATGGCGGCTACGGCGCGGTGCAGCGCGTGTCGCTCACTGCCGCAGGCGACCAAGTGCAGGTCAGCTATACCAATCCTGTGTACATGTCCTATGTGTACCGCATGAAGGGCGATCTGGCCGATGTGTCCGCTGCGCTGGAGAAGGCACTGGGCCGTGTGGAGGAATACGGCGCCAAGGGACTGACCGAGAAACAGGCGCGCAAATATCACTACATGTTCGGCATGGAATATTTCGACGAACCGAGCAAACTGGAGTCCTACGGCAGCTACGAAGAAGCCGTGCAGGCGGTGGATGCTAAGCTGTCCGCCAACAAGAACGGCGTGAGCAAGGTCTACCGCGTGGACGTGCCGGGCAAACAGGAGACGGTGTTCGGCGTGGCGCTGAAGAGCGACGACAAGTACAAGGACGACACCTTCATCATGTCCGAGATCGATTTCCACGATGTGAAATCGACTGCACATCTGCCCTATGAAGTGCTGGTCTCCGGCAAGAACGTCTATGCGCTGTATGCACGCTTCCGCATCGCCATCAATTTCCCCGACTTGTCCATGATGGGCAAGAACAGCTTCATGAACATCATGCAGTCGCCCGAGGCGATCCGTGCTGCGCTGGAAGGGGCTGTAAAGAAATAAGCAGGAGATGAACCATGACTGAACTGATGACTGCAGCCTATGCGGGTGACCTGGAGCAAGTGAAGCAACTGCTGGCGGCGGGTGCGGACGTGAATGCGACCGACGAAGCGGGCTGGACCGCGCTGATGAAGGCCTGTTACAACGCCGAGCAGAAGCGTGGTTTCGCCGACGTGGTGCAGGCGCTGATCGATGCCGGGGCGAACATCGAGGCACCCATCGGTTACGGTGTGCGGCCGCTGATGCTGGCGGCCGGCTATGGCGAGACCGCTGTGGTCGACGCATTGCTCAAGGCCGGAGCCGACGTGCTGGCCAAGAACGAGGGCGGTTTCACCGCACTGATGATGGTGAAGCAGAAGTTCTACGTGGACGTCATCAATTTGTTGCACGAGGCCGAGCAGTTGGCTGGTCTGGGCGAGAACAGTTGTGCCAGCAAGAACGCCCCCGGCAGCAATGTCGTCACCTTTATGAAACGCCCAGAATAAGCGAGGACGCCATGCCCTATTACATCTACCGCATCACCGAGCGCCCCATCCGCATTCTGGAGAAGCTGGAACAGCACGAGGTCTACAAGGAAGCTTCCGCGCGCGCCAAGGAACTGCGCAAGGCGGAAGTGTGGGGCGAGAATGGCAGCATCAAGATGATCCACGCCGAGAACGAACTGCAAGCCGAAGACCTGTTGAACGAGGTGCGCGAACCAGCACCGCAACTCGGCGACGACTGACGCCATGGACGAGGCGGCCTTCCGGCAGACTCTGGAAGCGACGCATCCCCTGTTGTGTCCGTTCAGCAAGGCCTTGTTCTCGGGCTGTGTCGCGTGTACGCAGGCCGGGCGCATGAATCTGGCGGAACGCGAATTGATCGTCTGTCGTGAAGCAGTCTTGCAACAGCGCTGTGCCCGCATGCACGACGCCTTGCGTCACAACTTCGGTTTCGCCATCCATATCCTGCACGACGAAGCACCCATACCGCATGGTCAGGAGATGCGTATCCAGTGCGGCGGCTTGCGCGGGTTGCAGGACGTGTTGCGCGGTGATGCCGAGGTGGCGGATGTGGACGAACTGATGCGTGCGGCATTGCAAAGCTGGCCCGAAGACGGCGATATCCCGTTCTCGGCAGTGGTGCATGCCGCGCGTCTGCATTACAAGGGAAGGCACGGCTGATCCGGCAACACATCCCCCTTTAGCTAAATGGGGAAATTGCGGCAGCTGCATGCAATAATCCGGCCGCAAACCACTCACTGGAAGCGACACACGAACGCTGCAAACACATGGACAGGAACGCCACACTGCAAGACCGCTACAGTCGCCGCATCGACTATCTCAGATTGTCGGTGACGGACCGTTGCGACCTGCGTTGCAGCTACTGCATGCCGCAGGGTTTCAGCGACTACGAGCAGCCGGCGGACTGGCTGACCTTCGACGAGATCGAGCGTGTGGTCGCGGCGTTCGCACGCATGGGCACCTCGCGTTTCCGCATCACCGGCGGCGAACCATTGTTGCGTCGCGACCTGAGCGGATTGGCGGCACGTCTGTCGGTGTTGCCGGGCGTGGACGACCTTTCCCTCAGCACCAACGCCACCCATCTGGCCCAGCACGCCGTCGCACTCAAAGCGGCAGGCGTCACCCGCCTGAACGTCAGTCTCGATTCCCTGTGCGCCGAACGCCTGCAACAGATCACGCGCCGCGACGCGCTGGACGAGATACTGGAAGGGCTGCTGGTGGCCAAGTCCAGCGGCTTCGCGCCGATCAAGATCAACATGGTGGTGATGGCCGGTGTGAACGAGGACGAGGTCGAGGACATGGCCGCATTCTGCTTCCGCCACGGTTTCGTGCTGCGCCTGATCGAGACCATGCCCATGGGCGAGACCGGTCGCAACGCGGCTTACGTCGATCTGCAGCCGATCCGCCAGCGTCTGCAAGATCGCTTCGGTCTGGTGGACGGCATCATCGGCGGCGGCGGCCCGGCGCGCTATCTGGTCACGCCGGACGGCAAGTCCAGCATCGGTTTCATAACCCCCATGTCGCAACACTTCTGCGAGACCTGCAATCGCGTGCGCCTGTCGGTGGATGGCACGCTCTACCTGTGCCTGGGGCAGGAGCATGCTTTGCCGTTGCGTCCGCTGTTGCGCGCGGGATGCAGCGACGACGAACTGGACGCTGCCATCCGCAGCGCCATCGAACTCAAGCCCGAGCGCCACGAGTTCAACGAACAACCCGGCAAGATCATTCGCATCATGTCGATGACAGGAGGATGAGATGAGTCTGACCCATTTCAGCGAAACCGGGCGCGCCCGCATGGTGGATGTCTCGGGCAAGGAATCAACCATCCGCGTCGCCATTGCCAGCGGCACCATACGCATGCACCCGCAGACCCTGCAGCGCATCCGCGACGGCAAGATCGGCAAGGGCAACGTGCTGGCCGTGGCCGATGTCGGCGCGGTGATGGCCGCCAAACGCACACCGGACATCATCCCCATGTGCCACGCCATCGCGCTCTCCGGCGTGCAGGTGGAATTTGCCGAAGTGACGGAAGCGGACGCGCAAGGCTGCGTCGGTATGCGTGCCGAGGTCACCGCCAGCTGCGTCGGCCAGACCGGCGTCGAGATGGAAGCGCTGACCGCCGTCAACGTCGCGCTGCTCACCATATATGACATGTGCAAAGCCATAGACCGCGGCATGCGTATCGAGAACGTGCAACTGGAAGAGAAGCGAGGCGGGAAGAGCGGTGTGTGGAAACGCGGGGAGAGCAAATGATCAAGGTCCTGTTCTTCGGTCCGGTCGCCGACCGCGTGCAGACGCGCGAGATGGATATCGAATACACCGACGGCATGACCCTGCACGATGTCACCCACAAAGTCGGTATGCAGCATCCCGGTGCACTCAGTATCGTCAGCTTCATCGCCGTCAATCAGGAGCAGGTGCACGACAAGCAGACGGTTCTGAAAGACAACGACGAGATCGCATTCATGGCGAAGTTCTCTGGAGGTTGAGATGACCGACCCCGTCCGCATCCAGCAAGAAGACTTCTCGCAAGACGCCGAGATCGCCGCACTCAAAGCGTCATCCAAGCGCATGGGTGGTATTGCCACTTTCTTGGGGTGCGCACGCGACTTCTCTGAAGGCCGTGACGTCAGCGAGATCAGCTTCGAAGCCTACGGCAGTATGGCGCTGGCCGAGATGCGCAAACTGCGCGAAGAAGCCATCGCCAAGTTCGACCTGCTAGACGCCCGCATCGTGCACCGCGTCACCACCGTGCAAGCCGGTGACAACATCGTCTTCATCGCCGCCGGTGCCGCCCACCGCGCCACTGCCTTCGACGCCTGCCGCTGGATGATCGACGAACTCAAGCAGCGTGTGCCGATCTGGAAGAAAGAGGTCACGCCGGAGGGGGAGTCGTGGGTGACGCAGCATCCGTGAGTGTTGAGCAAGCTAGAATGGCTGCAATCGGTCCAAAAGCGACCTTTTGATCTGGTTAGGTCTTTGAGCGTGCGATGCGATTGCGAGGATTTTTCTGTGCCAAAGGCCACAGGATCATTCAGGGAGATATAGGTTCGCATAGGACCGACACTTGATAAATATGGGAGGATGAGATGCTGCAAGCTACCCATATAAAGTCTTCACTTTGCGCTTTCTTATTGGGTGCATGTGCGACTGTTTTATCAGCCGAGACAATGTCAGCGGATGTTGCTCGATTTGAACCTATCCCTGTCTTTTCTATTTACCCACCTCTCAAGAAGGGCAGCTCCGCGGATGAGGCATTAGCCTCGGGCCGCGTAGTTAATGAGTTCATTCCCATGGCTTCTCCGGCAAGCAAACCTTGGCGGATCGCTTTCCTTTTTCCTCATGTAAAAGATCCATACTGGGTCGATTGTACGTACGGATTGATTAGCGAAGCCAAACGGCTTGGCGTGGCAGTCGATATCTTTCCGGCCGATGGTTATGACGACCTGATCAGTCAGTTGCGGATGATGGATGAGGTGATCGCTGCGAAATATGATGCCATCGTCATTTCCCCGATCAGCCAGACAGCCAATAATCCCGCCATCGCCAAAGCTCGTTCGCTAGGCATTCCTGTCTTTCAAATGGCCAATGACAGCACCAGTGATGACTTGACCATCAAGGTCACCTCTTCTCTAAAAGGGATGGGGATTGATACCACTCAATGGGTTATCAGAGATGCTCAGAAACGTGGGCTAAAATCCATCAATATCGCACTATTGCCCGGCCCGTCTGATGCGGGCTGGGTCATGGGAGAGGTTGCGGGTACTCGCGAAGCAGCACGAAAAGCGCCGATCAAAGTCAACATACTCTCTATCAAATATGGGGATAGTGATCTGATCGGTCAATCACGTTTGGCTGAAGAATTACTCATTGAGCATGGAAACAATATCGACTATATCCTCGGCTGTACGGATTGCGCGCCGGGGGCCATATTGCCAGTCAAGGCGGCTGGCATGCACGACAGGATCAGAATAGTGGCTTATGGACTTACACGAGAAATGATCAACCATATTCGCAAAGGAGAAATCTATGCGGCGACTGATGTCATGGGCGTTAGCCAAGCGAGAGTCGTCATTAACTCTGCAGTGAATTTTCTGGAAGGGAGAATAAAACATCTGCCCCATACCATTTTGATAAAACTCGGGATGGTCGACCGCAAGAATTATGCTAACTATGATTACAGCGTAACAACGGCTCCTGACGGTTATACAACCGTGCTCACCTATATGCCGAATAACGATAGCGGTAAGTAACTATGAAATTTCCCGGCGTGGGTGTAACGCGACTTAAAACACGACTATTGCTCGGCGCCATATTGATTGGCGTTGTAATGGCGCTCGCAACCATGTTGGCCGTTTCATGGGTTATTAGTGAACAATATCTCAATCAGTCCAAAGCGCTGCTGGAAAATGCGTCAAGGATCGTCGAGGAAAACCTGAATGAGCGAAAAATCATTCAGTTGAATGCATCGCACCAACTGGCATCGCAAAAGAACCTTGGTTCAACCATATGGTATTTGGGTCAGTATGCAAAGGATGACGCTAATGCCGAGATGCTTTTTGTTACTTACCAAAACCTGGTAAAAAATATTCATGAATTAGGGCATGTCTCAAATATATCCAGGATTTCTATCTATGACATATCTGGCCATCTGATTACTTTTGCATCCTTCGCAAAGAATCAGGAATTGGCAGGTTTTGTCGAGCGATCACCTACGCCATATTTCAAGGTTGCCCAATTGCATATCGGCGGTGAGTTAAGCAGGCAGAACCTGAGGGAGGTAAGCTCAGTTCCTGGTGTTGACCTGGAATTTAATGGGCCGCTACCGAGCAAGGATGACGTTCACTATGCAGCGATGGATGGCATGCTGGGAATTGAATCATACGTGCCCATTACGGGGAAACAATTGGATCTGGTGACAAGGAAGCAGAAATCAAACAGCTAGGTCTGGTTGTCATGGCACGGCAGCTCGATCAGACTTTTGTCGATCAGATTTCGAATCTAGCGAATGTCAAAACCAACATGTTTACTTCCCAAGGATTTAGCGTTGGTAATTTGCTCGATTATCGGATGCCAGATTTGGCCGGTGTGCCGCAGCCTAATATCCAAGCCATTGCGTCAAATGAAGTCGTGGTTTCTGGTGAAAAATTCCACCAATATCTGATACCGCTCCACACTAATGAGAAGCTTATTGGCACTATCGCGGTGCTGAATTCAGAAAGAATAGTCCAAAAAAATACACTTGAAATGATAGGCATATTGGCTCTGATTGCGACTTCCTGCTTGTTTTTGATTTTGCCGTTTGGGTGGTATCTGGCAAATTCTATTTCACAGCCAATCACGAGACTTAGCAGGATCTTTCGAGATATCGCCAGCGGTAAGGAATTCGCAGCCAATGAGCTGAGCGGATTGAATTACAGACAGAGCGACGAACTTATTGAGTTGACCCAAAGCTTCATTGGTATGCATGAAGTCATCAATCAGAAAATAGCGCAAATAAATGAGATCAACTCATCATTGGAAGCAACAGTCCAGCTACGTACCAATGAATTGCAACTTGCTAACGATGAGCTAACCAAACTGTCTATGCGCGACGCACTGACGCAACTACCTAACCGTCGTATGTTCAATGACAGATTTGATTACGCATCAGCACAGAGCAAGCGCACCAACCAGTATGGTGCAATCATTTTTATTGATTTGGACAACTTCAAGCCCTTGAATGATCAATATGGACATGGCGCTGGTGATCTTCTGCTGATAGAGGTTGCACGAAGGTTAACTGGCAGCGTGCGTGAAACGGACACCGTGGCACGGTTTGGCGGCGATGAGTTTGTGGTGATGTTAAGTAAGTTGGAGGAAGAAAAGTCTGACGCCACTGCGCATGCAGCCACCCTCGCCGAGAAATTGCTGACAACACTTTGTGAGCCCTATGAAATTGTTCTGACATCTGGCACGGGAGAAAAAAATGTTGTCCATCACTGCACTGCAAGCATTGGAGTGGTGATGTTTATCAACCACGAAGCCAGTAGTGAAGAGTTGCTGAGGAGGGCGGATGCTGCGATGTATCAAGCAAAAGAAGCAGGGCGGAATCAGGTGCGGTTCTTTGAACAGCATGATTAATAGGGAGTCTTTTCAGCAGTTCATCAAGCTACTTGGGATTGGCACTCAGCATTTAGAGTGACTGTTTGGTTCGTAATCGGGGACTACCTCTAGTTTCTCAATGACCGCAACGGGTTAATTGCAGTCAGACATCGAAAATGTGCCATCAATATTCGATACATTCTTACAATGAACATCATTTCCATCGTTAGCCACTCCGCTTTCAGCAAGACCACTCTGATCGAACAAAGATGGTTGATTCTCTATGCAGGCTGATACGCTAGATTTCCGTTCGATAGCATTCGGCTCGGACGATTACAAGCAGACATGCGAGTTGCGTAACGAAGTCTTGCGCCTTCCGCTGGGGCTGAACCTGTATAGAGAAGACCTGCAGCAGGAAAAAGAGCAATTGCACTTCGGGCTGTTCGATCACGATACCGAGCTGATCGCATGCGTCATCGCAGTGCTTCAGGGATCCGGCAAGGCCAAGCTTCGACAGATGGCAGTTAGGACAGGCTATGAGGGGCAGGGTATCGGGCGCAGGCTGCTGCTTTCCCTCGAAGAACTGTTGGTCGCACGGGGTGCCACGCAACTTTCATTGCATGCCCGCATCAGCGCTGGCGGTTTTTATGAGAAGCTTGGCTATGTGTATTCGGGAGTGCCATTCGTTGAGGTCGGGATACCGCACATCCGTATGGAAAAACAGCATCAGTCATTGAATAAACCATGAACATCATCTCCATCGTCGGCCACTCCGGTTCCGGCAAGACCACTCTGATCGAAAAGCTGGTGCGCGAACTGACGCAGCGCGGCTTGCGCGTGGCGACCATCAAACATGCGCATCACAAGGTGGAACTGGATACGCCGGGCAAGGATAGCTGGCGCTACACGCAGGCGGGTGCGGCGATGAGCCTGCTGGTGACGCAGGGCGGCGTGCAGTTGGTCGATGCGCGGACCGAACAGCGTGAACCGCAGCAACTGGCGGAGCGTTTCATGGGTGAGGCCGATCTGGTGCTGGCGGAAGGGTTCTCGCATGCACCGGGGGCGAAGATCGAAGTGTTGCGCCGCGCGTGTTCCGCTACGCCGCGTTGCTCGCCGGAAGAAGGCGTGGTCGCGCTGGTGACGGATGTGGACGAAGCGCATGCGCAGTTGCCGCATTTCGCGCTGGACGATGTGGACGGCATCATCGCGTTCATCCTGCAACAGGCGGGGAGATGATCGAAGACTGCACCGCACTGATCCTCGCCGGCGGCGATTCCAGCCGCATGGGACAGGACAAGGCCGGACTACTGCTGGAAGGTACGACCTTGCTGCAACGTGCGACGGTCACCATGCAGCAGATATTCCCCAAGGTCATCGTGAGCGTGCGGCAGCCGCGCGCGGAGGTGCTGTTGCCACAGGTGTGCGATGCAGAAGCAGACGGTGGGCCGCTGGCCGGATTGGTGGCGGGATTGGCGCAGGTGGAGACACCGTGGATGTTCGCTGTGGCATGCGACATGCCGTTCATCCAGCCTGCCGTCATCGAACGTATGGCTGAGTTGCGCGGTGAACATCAAGCCGTGGTGCCGCTGATAGGCGGCCATCCGCAGCCCTTGTTTGCGTTCTATTCCAAGGCCGCGCTGGATACCTTGCGTGAGATGCAGGCCGCAGGGGAGAAGCGCGTGCGCGCCGTGTTGCAGCAACTGGATGTACGTTATGTGAATGAGGCGGCGTTGCGCGATTACGATCCGCAGTTCCGCAGTTTTTTTGATCTGGATACGCCGCAGGATCTGAAGGCGGCACAGGAGTTGAAGTGAGTGATCTGACCGTAGCAGCGGCGCAGCGATGCGTCATCGAAGCGATGAAGAGACTGGGCACGGAGTCCGTGCCTTTGCAGCAGGCACTGGGCCGTGTGCTGGCGACCGACATCAAGGCCAACCGTGACCAGCCGCCGTATGACGTGTCGGCGATGGACGGTTTCGCCATCCGTAGTGCGGATGTGGCGAACGCGCCGGCGCTGCTGGAGATCATCGAGGACATCAAGGCCGGCGATATGCCGGGCAAGACGGTGGAGGCCGGACAGTGCGCCCGCATCATGACCGGCGCGCCGGTGCCGCTGGGGGCGGATGCGGTGATCCGCGTGGAAGACACCGAAGCGGTATCGGATACGCAGGTGCGCATCAATGTCGCGGTGAAACCGCGCAACGACATCCGCGACCGTGGCGAGAGCATGCGTGATGGCGAGGTCGTGCTGAGTGCCGGAACCGAGGTCTCGCCGGGCGTGGTTGGCATGCTGGCGATGGTGAAGGCATCCAGCGTCGAGGTCTGGCGTCAGCCGCGCGTGGCTATCCTGTCCACCGGCGACGAACTGGAAGGGCTGGAAGAACCGTTCGATGCGAACAAGATCCCCGATGCGAACAGTTATGCCTTGATGGCGCAGGTGCAGGCGCTGGGTATACAGCCGGTGCTGCTCGGCATCGCGCGCGACGAGCCGGAGCATCTGAAAGAGATGCTGCAACGCGGCTTGCAGTTCGACGTGCTGCTGGTCTCCGGCGGCACATCGGTCGGCGTGCACGACTATGTGCGGCCTACGCTGGAAGCGCTGGGAGTGCAGATGAAGTTCTGGCGCGTGCAGATGAAGCCGGGCCACCCGATGGCCTTCGGCGTGGCACCGCTGACCTGGGTGTTCGGCCTGCCGGGCAATCCGGTGTCCAGCATGGTCTGCTTCGAACAATTCGTCGGCCCCGCGCTGCGCTTCAGCATGGGACACGCCAAAGTATTTCGTCGCACGGTGACTGCGAAACTGGCGCGCGATGTGAAGCACAAGCACAGCCGCACCGAGTTCGTGCGTGTGATGCTGGGCAGAGATGGTGAAGGTTTTACGGCCACTCCGACCGGCGATCAGGGCAGCGGCATCCTGCGCTCGATGGCGATGGCCGAGGGGTTGATGATCGTGCCTGCCGAGAGCAAGGGGATTGGCTCGGGCGAGCAGGTGACGGTGCAGTTGCTGGACGGCACGGCCTATCAGGATGAAGCAGGGGAGTGAGATGAAAGCACGTATTGGTTTTGTGACAGTATCGGACCGCGCCAGTCGCGGCGAATATGAAGACAAGGGCGGCCCGGCGATGCAGGCGTGGTTCACGCGTGTGCTGACGAATGAATGGGAAGCGGTGGCGCGTGTCATCGCCGATGAGCAGCCGCTGATCGAACAGACGCTGATCGAGCTGGCGGACAGGGAAGGTTGCAGCCTGATCGTCACCACCGGCGGTACCGGTCCCGCGCTGCGCGATGTCACGCCGGAAGCCACCGAAGCCGTATGCGAGAAGATGATGCCCGGCTTCGGTGAGCTGATGCGCGCCGAGTCACTCAAGGTCGTACCCACCGCCATCCTGTCGCGCCAGACGGCGGGCATACGCGGCAAGAGCCTGATCGTGAACCTGCCCGGTAAACCTTCGGCGATCGACGATTGCCTGAATGCGGTGTTTCCGGCCATCCCCTATTGCATCGATCTCATCGAAGGCGCATGGCTGGAAGCCGATCCCGCGCAATGCAAAGTGTTCAGACCGGCACACGCCAAGAAGCAAAGCGCCTGACCCGCTAAACAAAAAGGCCTCCGGTTCTGCAACCGGAGGCCTTTTGCATTGGGTACCGCTTATTACTTAAGCTTCTCGATACCCAGCATCTTCATGATGCTGCCTTCATAGAACGGCTCGGAAGTGCCTTTCTTCATCTTGCGGATGAAGTATTTCTCGAACGCGACCTTGGCCAGATGCACCCACTTGCCTTCGGAGAACCAGTTCACGTTGCGCGGCGGGATCTGTGGGATGGCGACGAAGGCGACACCGCTCTCGCCGAAGTCGGCCAGGCAGACGGCGTTCCAGGTGGCTTCCTGGTCGGCGGGCTGGCCGGTCAGGTCGGCCTTGATGTTGTGCACGGTGGCGGTGACCATGGACTCGATCATGTAGCCGGTCTTGGGTGTGCCGACCGGGATTGGAGTGGGTTCGACCGGCGGAATGGCGACGCACACGCCGACGGCGAAGATGTTCTTGTACTTTGCATTGCGCTGGTGCTTGTCCACGGTGATGAAGCCGCGCGGATTGGTCAGACCTTCCAGACCGAACACGGCGTCCACGCCCTTGAAGGCGGGCAGCATCATGCTGTACTTGAAGGGCAGTTCGTGCTGTTTCTTTTCCTGGCCCATGTCGTCATGCTCGGTGACGTACATCTTGCCGTCTTCGACCTTGGTGACCTTGGCGTTGCAGATCCACTTGATGTGCTTGTCGCGCATGCCGGATTCGAGGATGCCTTTGGAGTCGCCGACGCCGCCCAGACCGAGGTGGCCGATGTAGGGCTCGGAAGTGACGAAGGTCATCGGTACCTTGGTGCGGATCTTGCGCTTGCGCAGGTCCGTTTCCATGATGAACGCGTATTCGTAAGCCGGGCCGAAGCAGGATGCGCCTTGTACGGCACCGACCACGATGGGGCCGGGATCCTTGCAGAAGTCGTCCCAGATGTCGTGCGACTTCATCGCGTGGTCGACGTGGCAGACGGAATGGGTGTGGCCGCCGTGCGGGCCGAGGCCTTCTACTTCATCGAACGCCAGCTTGGGGCCGGTAGCGATGACCAGATAGTCGTACGGCATCATGGTGCCGTCGTTAAGTTCGAGCTGGTTCTGGTCGGGGTGGACACGCTTCACGCCGGAAGGGTTGAACTCGATGCCCTTGCGCTGCAGGTAGGTGCGTACCGGGAACTCGATGTGTTTGCGGTCACGCCATTTGACACCGACCCATGGGTTCGAAGGAGTGAAGTGGAAGTTCTCGCCGTTGTTGACGACGGTGATCTTGTGCTTGCTATCCAGTTCTGCGCGCATTTCGTATGCTGCCGGCATACCGCCGACGCCTGCACCCATGATGACTACATGTGCCATATGTGTTCCCCTGTTAGGTTGTTGTGGATGGGATTGCTCCGATTTGATTCCGGATGTTGCCCTCTCTCCCGCCCCCCAATTAGCGCAATTCAGCAGGGTAGTGTCTATAACCCCATTGGGTAGTGTGGGTAACCCGTATGGGGCGTGAGGCTTTACTGGTCGTTGTCTGACTTGTGCTGCTCTTTGGCAAACAGGACGGCAGCTTTGACGCGGGAGGACAGATTGAGTTTGTTCAGGATGTGGCGCACATGCTGTTTGACGGTGTCGTAACTGATGGACAGTGTCTGCGCGATGGCCTTGTTGCTTTCGCCGCGCGATAGCAGTTGCAGGATCTCTTTCTCGCGCTCGGTGAGCAGGTTGAGGGATTGTCTGGGTTCGCTGCCGGGCTGTTTGCCTTTGAGCATGTCGATCATCTTCACCGTCATGGACGGGGCGACCACCATCTCGCCGGCGGCGACGCGGCGGATGGCATCCACCACGTCTTCCGGTGCCATGTCTTTCAGCAGGAAACCGCGCGCACCGGCCTTGATCGCATTGGAGAGGTCGGTCTCGGAATCGCTCATGGTGAGGATGACGGTGGGGATGACGCAGCCGTCGTCGCGGATCTGTTGCAGCATGGCGATACCGTCCATGGGCTTCATGCGCAGGTCCATCACGATGACGTCGGGTTCCAGTTCTATCAGTTTTTGCAGCGCTTCCAGACTGCCGACAGCGCCGAGCACGTTGAAGCCGTAGCCGTTGCTCAACAGTTCACACAGTCCCATGCGACAGAGGTTCTGGTCGTCGACCAGGGCTATCTTCAACATCTCACTCATTCAGCGTTCTCCAGTTGGCTTCCGGCTCGGGGAAGTAAAATTGTACGCAGGTTCCCAGCCCTTTTGTGCTCTCGACGCGTATCTCGCCGCCTATCCTTTGCGCGCGCTCACGCATGATGACCAGACCATAATGCCCCTCGGCAGGGGTGAAGGTACCGACTCCATTGTCTTCTACCATGAATACATAGTAACCGCAGACATAATCGACTATCACTCTGGCATGCGATGCGTTGGAATGCTTCTCGATATTGGAGAGCGCTTCGCGCACGATGTTGTAGGTCTGTATCTCGTGTTCCAGCGGCAGGTCCAGATCGGCGATGCGCACTTTGCAGTCGAGCACGATATGGTTGCGCCGGTTGAACTCGCCGCACAGGTCCTGCAAGGCATATAGCAGGCCCGAAGGGTTCATCTCGCTGCGGAAATCGGTGATCAGCGCGCGTACCGCCTTCTGGCCGATCTCCAGCGCATCTTCTATATCGCCGACGTATTTTGCGGCCGTGTTCTTGTTATTGCGGATCGCATCGCGCAGCAGGGTGGTGTTCATGCGCGCGTAGTTCAGGGTCTGCGCCAGCGAGTCGTGGATCTCGTTGGCGATGGACTGGCGCTCCATCAATAGTTCGGCGCGGCGCGCTTCGCGTCCGGCCTGGGTGTGTTCGATCAGTGCGGCCAGCATGTCGGCGAAGTTGACGGCCATCTGTGCGGTCGGGCTGAAGGTGGTCTGCGGGGTGTCGAAGAACAGGGTGAATACGCCCAACAAGGTGTCGGCTGCTGCCCGGCCCTCCAGCGGGATGGAGATCACCGATTGCATGCGTTGACTGGCGGAGCCGCATTGCCGGGTCTCGCATTTCTCGATGGTGGTGGCACACATGCCGTGGCGGAAAGCATCACGACTGCAATCTTCGCAGGCCAGTTCGCTTACGCGTTCGGAATCCAGTTCCTCGTTCGAGAGGCCGACGGTGCTGATGATGGGCAGTGTCTGCTCGTCCGGCAACAGGATACGGATCACCCCGGCACGGGCATTTATCATGCCCAGCGCGGATTCCAGACAATGGTTGAGCAGGGTCTCCAGATCGCTGGCGCGCTGGGATATGAAACTCTGTTCGACGCACGCGTCCACGCCGCCGTCCAGATCGGGCGGAATGAACTCTGGCTCGCTAGTCCAGAAGAATTCGGTTTCATCCGAAAGCTCTGCGGGTATGGATAGTCGATTCATGAGACTCTGTAAGGATTGGTCGCTTGGTCCGGCTATCGAAGAAATCAGGGGTTTCTGAAATGCTCCTGTTGTTTCAAGGTTATGTCGCTTTGCAATAAATATCAACCGTTAGGAAATTGTGCCAGATATGCCCGTACCCATAGGGGCGAGGCTACCCCCACCCGATATGGCTATAGACCCGCTAAAGGATTTTCGGCTTAATCCGGCCTAATTCCGACACACAACAAGGTTATGAAGATCTGCATCGTTTCAGATAGTCACGATCGTTCCGATGCGCTGGTGCATGCCATCACCGCAGCCAAGGACGAAGGCGCGCAGGCAGTGCTCCACTGCGGTGATCTGATCGGTGCCAATACCCTGCGCGCTTCACTCAAGCTCGGACTGCCCATCCACGCCGTGCACGGCAACAATCTGGGCGACATCTCCGCGCTGTACCGCATGATGATGAGGAACCCCGGTATCTTCACCTACCACGGTGCAGAGGCCGAGCTTGAGCTGGGCGGGCGCAAGATATTCATCACCCACATGCCCAACCACGGCCACGCCTTCGCCTGCACCGGCGATTACGATCTGGTCTGCCACGGCCACAGCCATACCGCCCATGCTGGCCTGCAAAGACATATCAAGGACGGCGAATGCTGGCTGGTCAATCCCGGCTCGGTCGCCGGTATCGATGCGCCCGGTATCGACGCCATCCCCACCTGGATACTGGGCGACTTGTCCAATATGAGTTTCGAGATACGCAGACTGCCGGAGGGTTGATGAACGCCCCCATTGCTACCAAGCTTGGTCAAGAGGCCAAGTTCAGCATCATAAAATTGCAGGATATCACCGGGAAATGATAGGGCTATAATCTGCCTACCCATTACAGATCAGGAGCGAAGATCATGCAACATCTGAACCCGAAAGAAGCCTACGATTTTCTGCAATCCAATCCGGAAGCAGTGTTCATCGATGTGCGCAGCGAGATGGAATACATGTTCGTCGGCCATCCGCGCGGTTCCATCCATATCCCCTGGGTGGACGGTCCCGACTGGGACATCAATCCCATGTTCGTCGCGCATGTGCGCAAGGCCGCCAGCGTGAACCGTCCCGTGGTGCTGATCTGCCGTTCCGGCCGCCGCTCCGCCGATGCGGGTCTGGCGCTGGAAAACGCGGGACTGAAAGACATCTACAACGTCGAGCATGGTTTTGAAGGCGATCTGGACGATACGCACCATCGCAATTCGCACAACGGCTGGCGCTTCGACGGTCTGCCCTGGGCGCAAACTTGATGTGTGTGCCTGATCTCGCCGGAGCCGGGAAGGACTGATCCATGCGATCCGGCCCGCGCGAGATCGTCACACCGTTCCGTCCCATCCCGCTCGATGTCCCCGAGGGCCTGAAACACAACGAGTTCTTCAACAGCACGGAGAACCTCAACGATCTGGCGAACAACAACGGCCTGCTGATCAACCCCGAGAACCTGCTGCTGTATCGCAAGGCATTGGGGCACAGCACCGAGTTCGATTGTTCCATCATCTACAACACGTCCAAGAGCATCCTCAACCCGCTGGGTCGCCCGGTGCGGCGCACGCAGGTGGCGGAGAACGTGAAGCAGATCTGGAACCGCATGAACCAGATCATCATCGACTACATGCTGGAGCAATATCCTGACCCGGACGAGGCGCTAATCCTGGCGGGCGAAGCGAGTCTTGACGCGACCTGGCCGCTGACCTCGCCTGGCGTGCCGAGCATACGCATGTTGCACAACCATTTCGTGGTCTTCCCGAAGCAGGTGTTGCGCGATGCGAAAGCGGCCGACCCGGACGATCCCAATCTGACCGACGGCGGCCAGCACAGCCTGTTCCAGGCCTATATGCGTGATGTGTACCGCGACTTCTTCGATAAGGCGCTGCATCTGCAGATACTCAAACCCGCCAGCGAAGCCGACGCGCGCATCGCCTTGACGGGCTACCCGCAAGGGCTGCCGAGCTGGGAAGTGCAGGGCGGCGCGGCGGCGCTCAAGGATGTGCATTTCTGGAGAGAGTACGACGAGGTGCTGAAAGGCTTCATCGATTTCTACCGCAGCTTCTTCTCGCAGGTCTCCACGCACAACGCGCCCATGCTGCCGGACGTGTATTTCCCCGAGCAGGTGGAGAGCGTGCTGCTGTTCAACAACGACTTCATGAAGACGGCCAAGAAGGTGCGCGACCACTGCATCGTCGACGCGAAATATGCCAACGCCATCCGCTGGCAGCCCGCCTTCAAGCAACTCATCTATCGCAACGACGCAGGCAAACTGATCGTCACCATCAGCCAGAACTCCATTGGCAACGCCATCACCGAGTTGCTCGGCGTGGTGGTGAAGCGCATCCCGGATGCCGAGGCCTACGCCTCACACGAACCCGCGTTGATTGCGCGCCTGCTGGAAGTGCGTCGCCGCCTGATCGAGGCGGATCTGGGCGAGGGCGTAGCGACGGCCCATTGGCCGGGCGCGTAACCATCCGCGGCCGCGCTTTTCGGCTATATTGCGGTCATGGACACACGCTTTGATTCAGCCCCAGATCGACAACACACTGCCAGCCTGAAATACGATGCACGACAGGCCGTGTTTGGCCGCGACGATGTCATCCCGCTGTGGGTGGCCGACATGGATTTCGCGGTGCCGGATGCGGTGCAGCGCGCGCTGACGCAGCGCGCAGCACATCCGGTGTTCGGTTACACCATCTTCCCCTCATCGCTCAACGACGCACTGATCCACTGGCTGGCCACGCGCCACCATTGGCGCATCGAAACTGAATCCATCCTTTTCTGTCCCGGTGTGGTGCCCTCGTTGCATGCCTGCATCATGGCGCTGACGCAGCCCGGTGACGGGGTGATCGTGCAGCCGCCGGTGTATGCGCCGTTCCTCTCCGCTGCCGGGATATGCGGACGCAAGTCGCTGCTCAATCCACTCAAGCTGGAAGCAGGCCGATACACTTTCAATCTTGATGATCTTGAACGTTGTGCGCGTGAAGGCGGACGCATGTTGATCCTGTGCTCGCCGCACAACCCGGTCGGGCGAGTGTGGCAACATGAAGAATTACAGGCGCTGTTGGCCGTATGCGAAAAGCATGACATCACCGTGGTGTCGGACGAGATACACGCCGACCTGATCTATCCCGGTTGCCGGCATGTACCGCTGGCCACGCTGAACGACAAGGTGAACATCGTCACCGCCGTCGCACCCAGCAAGACTTTCAACATCCCCGGCCTCGGCCTGTCCGCGCTCGTCGTGCCGGAAGCGTCGGATCGCAAAGCCATCACGCAGGCCTTCGACACGCTGCACGTCAGCGCCAGCAACCCGTTCAGCATCGCTGCGTTCGAAGCCGCGTATCGCGAGGGCGCGCCTTGGTTGGATGACTTGATGGGCTATCTGGCCGGTACGCGCGACATGGTGCGCGACTTTCTGCAACAGCATCTGCCGCAGATCAAAATGATCGAGCCTGAAGGGACCTATCTGCTGTGGCTGGATTGTCGAGAGATGGGCTTGAGCGACAAACAACTTAAAGACTTCTTCGTGCAGAAAGCAGGTGTCGGTTTGAGTCCGGGCGCGATGTTCGGAACCGAGGGCAGCAGCCACATGCGCATGAACATCGGCGCACCGCGCAGTGTGATCAAGCAGGCGCTGGAGAATATCTCAGCCGCGTCGCGAATTTGAATCAGCGCTTGCCGAAGCGCAGTACCAGCAATATTCCGCCTAGTATCAACACCGAAGCGATCACCAGATCGTGGGTGACCGTTTCGCCCAGTAGCAAAATGCCAGCGACGGCGGCGATCACCGGCGCAGAGAGTTGCACTGTCGAGGCTGTCATCGCACGCATGTGTTGCAGCACGCGATACCACAGCACATAACCCAAAGCCGAGGTCACCGCACCGGATAGCACGGCATACAACACGCCTTGCGCATCCAACTGTAACCAGGGCAGGGCGATCAATGAGAGCGCAACTGTCAGCGGCGCGGCACGCAGGAAGTTACCGGCGGTGGCAGCAGCCGGATTCGCCTGTCCCCGGCCCAACATCGAATACACGCCCCAGGCAACACCGCTTGCCAGCATCAATATCGAATCCAGCACCGAGGGGGCTTCCACGCCGGGCGACACCAATATCACCAAGCCGACCATCGCCGCCACGAAGCCGGCGCTCTGCATGGCCGTCATGCGTTCGCCCGCGAGGAATCCGGCGATGAGCATGGTCGCCTGCACCGCACCGAACAGCATCAGTGCGCCCGCGCCGGTGTCTATGCTGCGGTAGGCGAAGGAGAGAGCGACGGCATAGATGAATAAAGCCGTCGCGCTGCGCCAATTGCCGTGCGCGAGCGGCGCCTGTCTTTGCAAACTCATCAGCAGCCACAACATCGCCGCACCGGACAACAGGCGCACGCTGGTGAAGGTGGCCGGGTCGATGGTGGTCTCTTTCAGCGCCATGCGACAGAACAATGAATTGCCCGCGAAGGCGATCATGGTCAGCGTGGTGTAGGACGAGAGGGTGAGTTTGTTCATGCTGAAAGTATAGAGAGGCGCATATTCTGGATGCTACCCGAAAGCCGAGGTATGGGCAGGGTATAGGGGATGCGTGCTCTGATTTCAGCAGATTGACATTGACTGTGCGGGCATGGGAAAGGATACTTCGGGCCGTGCGGTGGGATGTTCCCTCCGCGATTTTTTCAACTCATCTCGTACTCTGTGGCTTCTGCGACTGATTCTTCCGTGATTCGATTGAGCGACCTGCGCCTGGACGACGCGCGTGCCTTGCTCGAACATGATCCGTCGAGCGAACTCCCTTCGCCGGAAGCCTCTCCCGCCGTTTACATGCAGACCATCCTGGATGGTCTGTGCGAGCTTTCCTTGCGAGATCCGCTCACTGGGCTGTCCAACCGGCGTCATTTCAATCACCTACTCAATCGCGAGATCGAATCGGTCGCGCGTTCCGGCGAATCGGTCCTGCTGCTGATCATGGACATCGACCACTTCAAGAAGGTCAACGATACCTACGGTCACCATGCGGGCGATCTGGTGTTGCAGGCGGTCTCCAAGTGTCTGGAAGCCTGTGTGCGCCCGATGGATACCGTGTCGCGCTTCGGCGGCGAAGAGTTCGCCGCGATCCTGCCCAATTGTCCGAGTTCGTTCGGCCCTGTCGTGGCGGAACGTATCCGCGAGGCGGTGGCTGCGCTGGCCATCACCGTGTCACCGTCGGAAACGATACAAGTCACCATCAGCATCGGCGGTGCCTATGCGCCGGAATGGGTGCGTTCGACCATAAAGCTGTGGACCGAGCGCGCGGATGAACAGCTCTACCGTGCGAAATCTGCGGGACGAAATCGCGTTTTCATTGAAGAACAGCGCGGCGTTGCCGTTAGTGCAGATGAGAAAGGCATGTTGTTCGGGCATCACCTGTTCGGTGATCCCGCGGCCGAAGGCGTCGCTGGCGACGCAGCGGGCAGTGCAGTGGCAGACAGTGAAATGAACAGGGCAAACTGAAATGAGCGAAGTATCCAATCCACCACAAGACGCAGTAGTTGAGCCGACGTTGGCGCTCAAGTCGCGCAGCAAGGTGATCGCCGTCACCAGCGGCAAGGGCGGCGTCGGCAAGACCTTCGTCTCGGCGAACCTTGCCTCGGCGCTGGCCAAGCGCGGATTGCGCGTGCTGGTGCTGGATGCCGATCTGGGCCTGGCCAATCTGGATGTGGTGCTCAATCTCTATCCCAAGATCACCCTGCACGACGTGTTCACCGGCAAGTCCAAACTGGAAGACGCGATCTACAAGGCACCGGGCGGTTTCTCGGTGCTGCTGGCCGGTTCCGGCATGGTGGAATATTCGCGTCTTGCCCCCGAAGTGCGCGACGATTTCCTGCGCATCATGGAAAGTCTGGTGCCGAACTACGACATCGTGTTGCTGGACACCGGCGCGGGTATCTCCGACGTGGTGCTGTTCGCAGTGTCCATGGCTTCCGAAGTTCTGCTGGTCGCGACACCGGAACCGACCGCGCTGACCGATGCCTACGCCACCATCAAGGTGCTGGGCGCGCAGCAAAAGCGCCAGCGCATACGTATCGTCATCAATCAGGTTGCGCGCACCGGTGACGGCACTGCAATCACTACACAGTTGCAGCAGGTGCTGGATCGCTTCGTGAACAAGGATTCCGAACACCCGCTGAAACTGATCCACATGGGCGACATCCCCTCAGACCCCGCAGTACGTCAAGCCATCATGAAACGCCAATTGCTGGCGCAATCCGATCCGGGCTGTCCGGCGGCATTGTCCATCACGCAACTGGCAAGCAAAGTGGAAAGCGCAGTCATCAAACACGGCGCGTGATACCGGGTATTTGCTAGAAGTACATCCCCATGCGGACGCATGGGGTCAGAAGTCACTCTCTTACTAGATCGTCACCAGCATCCACGCACCCATGGCGGCGATGCTCATGCCCACTACCTGAACCAGACGCGTGAATCGTTCGCGCAGTGCACTGCCAATGACGATGCCGCTCACATGCAGCGATGCGGTGGCGAGCAGGAAGCCTGCGGCATAGGCGAGCGGGGCGGTGGCGCTAGGCATCTCGCTACCGTGGGCGTAGCCGTGGAAGAGGCCGAAGGCGGCGGTAAGTGCGAAGCTGATCGGTATTGCCAGCTTGGTCGGGCTGGCGATGAGCAGGCCGAGTATCAACACTGACGCCGCGATGCCCGGTTCGATCAGCGTCAGCGATGGAACCCACATGGGGACGAATGCGCCGCCCACCAGCATGGCCATGAAAGTGGCAGGCAGTTGCCAGATGCGTTGACCGCCCAGTTGTCCGGCCCACAGGCCGACGGCCAGCATGGCGAGCAGGTGGTCCATGCCGCTGAACGGGTGCACAAGGCCGGTGGTGAAGCCGGATGAATCGTGTCCCGTGTGTGCGCTGGCGGCAGTGTTGATGAACAACAGGGCGAGGGTGATGAGGGTGCGTTTCATGTTTTGTCTTCCTTTTTATTTGATCTTCACTTTAACCAGTTCTTCGCCGTCTGGATCGGTCACATGCACCGCACAGGCGATGCAGGGATCGAAACTGTGGATGGTGCGCAGGATCTCGATTGGTTGCTTGGGGTCGTGCAGTTTGTGACCTCTGAGCGCAGCTTCGTAAGGGCCTTCCTGTCCGTTCGCATCGCGCGGGCCGGCGTTCCAGGTGCTGGGCACCACGGCCTGATAGTTGTCGATCTTGCCGTCCTTGATGACGATCCAGTGCGCCAGCGCGCCGCGCGGCGCTTCCATGAAACCTGCACCCTTGGCGAGGCTGGGCCACGAGGACGGGTCCCACTTGGTTTCGTTGAAGGTGCGCACATCACCTGCCTTGATGTTGGCGATGAGCTGGTCGTACCAGCCCTGCATGGCGTCGGCGAGGATCTTGGTCTCCAGCGTGCGCGCGGCGGTGCGGCCCAGCGTGGAGTAGAGCGCCGTGACCGGCACGTCCAGTTTCTTCAAAGTCATGCCGACCAGCTCCTTGGTCTGCTCGTGGCCGCTGGCATACAGCATCAGCACACGCGCCAGCGGGCCGACTTCCATCGCCTTGCCTTTCCAGCGCGGCGACTTGAGCCATGAATATTCTTTCTCGGTTTCCAGATTCTCGTAGGGCGGTTTGGGGCCGGTGTAATGCAACGCGGTTTCGCCCTTGTAAGGGTGCAGACCTTTTTCCTTGCCCACGCTGTAGTCGTACCAGGAATGCGAGACGTATTCCTCGATCTCGTTCTCGGCATGCAGGTCAACGGGATGGATGGTGGACAGGTCGCGGTTGAGGATGACGCCGGCAGGGATGAGATTGCTGGCCGGATCGTTGATACCTTTGGCGGGGAAGTCGCCGTAGGTGAGGAAGTTGCCCACACCTTCGCCCTGCGTTGCCCAGTCCTTGTAGAAACCGGCGATGGCGAGCGTGTCCGGCACATACACCTGATCCACGAATTCGCGCATCTGGTTGATGATGTTCTGCACCTTGGACAGCCCCACCATGTTGAGCGAGGTGGCCCCTTCGTGTTCAGAATTCACGCTGATGGCGCAGGGCACGCCACCGACCACGAAGTTGGGGTGTGGATTCTTGCCGCCGAAGATGGTGTGCAGCTTGGCCACGTCGCGTTGCCAGGCGAGTGCGTCGAGATAGTGCGCGACGGCCATCAGGTTGGCTTCCGGCGGCAGCTTGTAGGCGGGATGGCCCCAGTAGCCGTTGGCGAAGATGCCGAGCTGGCCGCCTTCGACGAACTGTTTCACCTTCTTCTGCACATCGGCGAAATAGCCGGGCGAGGAACGCGGATAGGACGGGCTGACCGTCTGCGCCAGTTGCGAGGTGGCTTTCGGGTCGGCCTTCAGTGCGGACACCACATCCACCCAGTCCAGCGCGTGCAGATGGTAGAAGTGCATCACATGGTCGTGGATGTATTGCGCACCGATCATCAGGTTGCGGATCAGTTGCGCGTTGGCGGGGATCTCGTATTTCAGCGCGTCCTCCACCGCGCGCACCGAGGCGATGCCGTGCACCAGCGTGCACACGCCGCAGATGCGCTGTGCAAAGGCCCAAGCATCGCGCGGGTCGCGACCGCGCAAGATGATCTCGATGCCGCGCACCATGGTGCCAGCGCTGGAGGCTTGTGTGATGCGCCCTTCGGCATCGGTCTCGGCCTCGATGCGCAGGTGGCCCTCGATGCGGGTGATCGGGTCGACGACGACTCTTCTGCTCATGATGCTTTCCCTTCTGCGTTATCCGACAGATGCTCGGCGACGAGTTCGGTCAGGCCGATGACTTCGATGTCCATGTGGTTGTTCTCCAGTCCGTCCAGCAACATGGTGCGGCAGTTGGAGCAGGAGGTGACGATGGTCTTTACGTTGATCGCGTCGAGCTGCGCCTTCTTGCGGCTGAACACCTGGTTGCGCAGCGGTTCGGCACGGTGGTTGGCGCTGACGCCGCCGCCCCCGCCGCAGCACCAGTTCTGCACGCCGGGCTCGGGCATCTCGACGAAGTTGGGCGCGACCATGTGCATCAGATTGCGCGGCTGTTCGATCACACCGCCGCGCCGCACCATCTGGCACGGGTCGTGGAAGGTCATACGCGTCTCGTCCACGCCCTCGGTCTGCAGTCGGCCCGAGCTGCGCAGTTCATCCAGCAGTTCGATGATGTGGATCACCTTGAACGGGAAGGGGCGGCCGATCAGGTTGGGCCCATCCCAGCGCAGCGCGGTGAAAGCGTGGCCGCACTCCGGGCTGATGACGTATTTCACTTTCAGTCGCTCTGCCGCGCGCACGATGCGTCCGACCAGTTCCGCCGCGAGATCGGAGGAGCCGATCTGGATGCCGCTGTTGGTGCCCTCGAAGCCGTCCGAGGCCAGCGTCCACGACACGTTCGCCTGTTTGAAGATGCGCGTCACCGCGCCGATGATGTCGTTGTATTCGGCGACCTCGGCGGAAGACAGCACCATCATGTAGTCCGCACCTTCCACATCCAACGGCACGGTCAGGCCGGTCTCTTTCTCCGCGTGTTTGATCTGCGCCTTCAGCGTGTTGAGGTTCACGCCCATCGGGCTGCCCAGCTCGATGGCACGCTGCGTTGCGCCTTTCAGCCCTTCCGGTGCATGGCCGGAAGCGACCATGCCTTCGCGCATCTTGCGCACCATGTACACGATGTCGTTACCTACCGGGCACACCAGCGAACAGCGGCCGCACAGGGTGCAACTGTCGTACACCAGCGGTTCCCACTCGGTCAGTTCCGCGTCGGTAACCGGTTTGCTCAAGCCGACTTTCTTCATCAGCTTGCCCCAGAAAGTGTATTCCTGCTGCCACAGGCGGCGCATCGGTTCGAGCTTGTGGATGGGGGTGTATTTCGGGTCGCCGGTCTCGGTGTAGAACAGGCAGGCATCGGCGCACAGACCGCAATGCACGCAGGAGGTGAAGAAGCTGGCGGTCGGCGCGTCGATCTGGCCGATCAGGGTGTTGATGCCGTTCTGGAGTGATGTACTCATATCGTCCTCGGCTTAAATGTTGATGCCCTTGAACCCGTTCACCGCGCCGTTGTACCAGCGCGAGATGAAGGTCGAGAACATGTGCGCCAGTTTGGTGAACGGCGCGACCACCAGCAGCAGTTCCACGCTGGCGATGTGCAGTGTCAGCAATGTGATGTATTCGAAACCGATCTCGCGCAGCAGCATGAATCCGGTGAGCAGCGGCAGGAAGGACAGCGCCCAGGTCAGGTAGTCCTGATAATCGGACAGCAGTCTTTTCACCGGATCGACGAAGCGATGCACCAGCAGCGCGACCATCGCGCCGATGGCGAGCACGGCGGAGATGTCTATCACGCCGCGCGGCATGGCGGGCCAGTGCAGGCTGAGCACGGCACGGAACAGTTCGATGTGCTGGCTGAGGAAGAAGAGGGTGATGAAGAAGCCGATGTGGAAGATGAAACCGGCAATGACCGTGAAATTACCGCGCGCGCTAAGTTTGGTGGAAACGAAACTGCGCTTCCACATGGTGCGTAAGCCGCCTGACCATTCCGAGCCACGCGGCGCGGCCAGCGACATTTTGCGGCCCAGCATCAGCAGATGCAGCATGCGGTAGACCATGCCGAACACGAATACGGCGGCGGCGATCTGCAAACCTGTACCGCGTACCCAGAGCAATAGTTCCTGTTCCATGATCATTCCCCTTTCAGGTCATCGACCGTCAGTTTCTCTCGCGATTGTTGGGCCTGTGTCTTCTTGCCACGGTCGATCGCGCCCACGGCGACCGCCGCGACCGCGCCGATGACAGCGGCTGCTTTCGCCGCACTGCTGACGTCGGCGGTCGGCGCGGGCAGCGGCGCGTAGAAGCTGCCCGCATCCCAGAATTTCGGCTCCGAGCAGCCGATGCAGCCGTGGCCGGACTCGATGGGGAAGCTGGTGCCGCCGTTCCACTTGGTGTTGGCGCAGGCGTTGTGCGTGGTCGGCCCCTTGCAGCCCAGCTCATACAGACACCAGCCGTTGCGTGCGCCTTCGTCGTCGAAAGTCTTGGCAAACTTACCCTGGTCGTAGAACGGGCGGCGGTAACAACGGTCGTGGATGGTCTCGCCGTAAAACGCCTTGGGCCGGCCCTGATCATCCAATGCGGGCAGCGCACCGAAGGTGAGGTAGTGCGCCAGCACGCCGGTGATGACGGCCGGGATGGGCGGGCAACCGGAGATGTTGATGATGGGTTTGTCCTTGATGAGGTCGGACACTGCGACTGCGCCGGTCGGGTTGGGTTGCGCGTTGGGCAGCCCGCCGAACGCGGCGCAACTGCCGATCGCGACGATGGCCGCCGCGCCTTGTGCGGCTTCGAGCAGCATGTCGAGATTGGTACGACCCGCGATGGTGGAATACACGCCGCCGTCCTTGATCGGGATGGAGCCATCCACCAGCAACAGATACTTGCCGTGAAATTCTTTCATCGCATCTTCGCGCGCCTGCTCGGCAGCGAAACCGGAAGCGGCCTGCAGCGTGTGGTGATAGTCGAGCGACACCATGTCGAAGATCATGCTTTCCAGCGTGGGCGAATGCGAGCGCGTCAGCGATTCGGTGCAGCCGGTGCATTCCTGGAACGACAGCCAGATCACCGAAGGACGTTTCACTTTCGCCAGCGTGGCGGCGATGGCACTGGCACTGCCGGGCGGCAGCGCCATCATGGTCGCCATCGCGGCACAGAACTTCAGAAAGCTGCGGCGGCTGATGCCTTGTTCCTGCAGCCGTTGTGCCAGCGTTTCGTGTTCTTTCATCGTGTCACCTCAATATTTTTTTGATAACTGTTGTTGCAATCTCTCCAGCCCATCCCGCACATCCTCCGGCTGGCTGTGCAGGATGGCGGGCACGGCGGCGATCTCGATCAGCTCGGCGACGACATCGCCTTCGACGTTGTAGTGCGTCACCCACCACACGCCGGGATAGTGCGTCTCATACAGTTCTGAATCGCCGATGGTCTCCAGCCGCGCCGTGACTTCTCCGCGACCGAGCGTGGTGCGCAGTGCTTCGTATTCAGAGGGGGAGAACGGCAGGCTCTTCAGATCGATCATCGCGTTCTCGCCGGTGGCGACGAAGCGTGCCAGACGGGTGGCGATCTCGTTGAGCAGGGCATCGATGCTGCCTATCGAATTCAGATCAGTGGCGACTTTGATGGAGATATCGTCGAGACTCATTGCCAGCCCTCCAGTATCTGTTTGGTTTGTGCGCAGACTTGCGGCATGGCGGCAGCGACGGCGGCGGAGGGGTGTTCGCCCCAGTCGATCACGCCGGGCTGGATGCCGATCAACGCGCGTTGGTGCGGCAGGTGGTCGGCGAGATGGGCGATGGCCATCAGGTCGAGCAGGCTCACTTCATGCACGCTGCGCTTGCGGTTGCTGCCGAGGAATTCATCCATCGCTTCACCTTCGAATACTTGCGAGTGTCCAGGTGAAGCGTTGAGTTGAGCGGCGTCGATGACGATGAGCCGGGAAGTGTCTTCGATGGCGGATGCCAGTGTGAAGCTGAGGGTGCCGCCGTCGAGGAAGGTGATGTCGTCGCGATCTGCCAGTGCCTCGCGCAGGAAATTCATCGCATGGATACCCGCGCCTTCATCCCGCAACAGGCTGTTGCCGATACCGAGGATCAGAGTCTTGCTGGAATCACACATGACATTCGAAATGGTGAGCAGGCGACGGATGCAATCTAGCATTAGAATGTGGCGACTTCAATCAATCATTTGGTGTTATCCCATGTGTCTCGGTATCCCCATGCAGATCGTCAGCATCGACGGCTTCAATGCCCGTTGCGAAGCCAAGGGCGTGTCACGTGAAGTGAGCCTGTTCTTGTTGCAGGGAGAAGACATCAATATCGGCGACCACGTGATGGTGCACGTGGGCTACGCTATCCAGATGATGACTGAGCAGGAAGCGCGTTCGACCTGGGAGTTGCTGGACGAGATGCTGGCGGCAGAGGCGGATGATGGGCAATCGCTAATATCGAGTTAAGGGTACCCGCGCAATCGTAATTGCGCCGAATGTGAATATCTGATGCAATGCAAATCAATACGGGAGGCGAATATGGGCAAAACAGAGATCATTGATATGGCACTGCAATTGCAAGCGGCAGAGCGCTATGAGGTCGTGGAGAAGCTCATGCAGAGTTTGGATAAGTCCGATCCTGAGATCGACAAGGTCTGGGCGGAGGAAGCGTTGCACAGGGCGCGTGCGTGCGATGCTGGGCGTATGAAAACAGTTCCGTTTGAAGAGGTCTTCGGCGGGAAGTGATGCGGATTCTATTTGCCGAAGCAGCCAAAGACGAATTGAATGACGCCTGCGGTTGGTATGAGCGGCAACAATCCGGGCTGGGTGATCGTTTCAAAAGTGATGTGAGGGATGCCGCGCTCTTTATTGCCAAGTCGCCGTTTTTGTTTCCCGTTGAAGTGGAGGATGTTCGGCGTTTCGTGATGCCTCGATTCCCCTATACCTTGCGATATACGTTGCGGAGTGAGGAAGTCTGGATCCTTGCAGTTTCCCATCAACATCGCCACCCGGACTACTGGGTCGAACGCGTCAAAGACCAATGACCGGCGGGATGCCGCCAAGAAGTCGTTACCTGCTTCAGAACTGGATACTTAGCCCATGCTGACCGCCCAAGACTGGCTTGCCAGAATCCATGCTCTGAACATCGAGCGTCCCCTGCGCATCATGAACGTGTGCGGCGGGCACGAGCGTTCCATCTCCATGGCCGGTTTGCGCACGGCCTTACCCAAGCAAGTCCAACTGATCGCGGGACCCGGTTGTCCGGTGTGTGTGTGTCCGGAAGAGGATGTGTATCAGGCGATCCAGTTGGCGGCGCATGCGGGTGTGATCCTGGTCGCGTTCGGCGACATGCTGCGCGTGCCGGTGAATGTGGCGAAGGGTGAGCTGCGTTCGCTGGAACAGGCGAAAGCGGCGGGGGCGGATGTGCGGCCCATCGCCAGTCCGCGCGAGGCGGTGCAGATCGCGCAGCAGAATCCCGAGCGGCAGGTGGTGTTCTTTGCTGCCGGTTTCGAGACCACCATGGCACCGGTCGCGGCGATGTTGATAGAAGGCGTTCCGGATAATCTTTCTTTACTGCTGTCTGGTCGCCTCACCTGGCCGGCAGTCGCCATGTTGCTCGACTCCGGCGAGGCGGGTTTCCATGCCTTGGTCGCGCCCGGCCATGTGGCGACGGTGATGGGGCCGGAGGAGTGGGGCTTTGTGGTCGAACAGCATCACATGCCTGCCGCCGTGGCGGGCTTCACGCCGGTGTCGCTGCTGGCGGCGATGTATTCCGTGTTGCGCCAACTGATCGAAGACAAGCGCTTCCTCGATAACTGTTATTCCGAACTGGTGAAGCCGGAGGGCAATCCGGTCGCGCGCAGACATCTGGCGCAGGCGTTCGAGGTGACCGATGCCAACTGGCGCGGCATCGGCGTCATCCCCGCATCGGGCTACGCGCTCGCGCCGGCCTATGCCGCGCACGATGCACGTCTGCGTTTTTCAGACTTCAACGATGCCGAACGCAAACGCGCCGGGCAGATGCCGCCGGGTTGCGATTGCGCGCGTGTGGTGCTGGGCCGTATCAATCCTGACCAGTGCAAACTCTATGGCACGGCCTGCACGCCGAAGTATCCGGTGGGGCCGTGCATGGTTTCGGACGAGGGGGCGTGCCGCATCTGGTGGTCGACTGGCATCCGGGCAGCGGCGCATGCCTGAGGCACGGCGCTGGATACTGACCGGCCGTGTGCAAGGCGTCGGTTTCCGGCCTTTCGTGTTTCTGTTGGCGCAGCGATTCGATCTGAAGGGCGTGGTGCAGAATCAGGTCGGGCAGGTGATGGTGGAAGCAGAAGGCGAGGCGTCCGTGCTGGATGATTTCTCTGCGGCGTTGATTGCTGATGCACCACCGCTGTCGCGCCCGCACATCGCCGATGTCGCAACCCTCCCGCTGCATGGCTACACTTCGTTCGAGATACTGGAAAGCGCCAGCGGCAGCGAGACGCACATTCACGTCCCGCCCGATCTTTATCTGTGCGCAGACTGCCAGCGCGAGATGAACACCCCGCAGGACCGGCGCTACCGCTATCCATTCATCAACTGCACGCAATGCGGCCCGCGCTATACGCTGATCGAGCGCATGCCCTACGACCGCGCCAACACGACGATGGCGAAGTTCGAATTGTGTGCGGCGTGTCGTGCCGAATATGAAGATCCTGCGAATCGACGCTTCCACGCCGAGCCGGTCGCCTGTCCGCAGTGCGGGCCTCAGCTCGAATTCGTGTCGGGCGATGTGCGGCTGCAACGCGAGGCCGCACTGGAAGCCTGCATCGCAGCCTTGCGTCGCGGCGACATCGCGGCGGTGAAAGGCATAGGCGGTTATCACCTGATGTGCGATGCGACGAACGCAGCGGCCATCGCGCGACTGCGCGAGCGCAAGCATAGGCCGCACAAAGCGCTGGCGGTGATGTTCGGCGACATGGCGGCGGTGCGTGCAGATCTGGAAGTCGATATGCAGGTGGAGGCGGTGTTAGGCGATGCCTCGCGTCCCATAGTGTTGGTGAGTAGTCGTGCAGATGCCAAATTGCCCGAGAGCATCGCGCCGGGACTGCATGAGGTCGGCGCGATGTTGCCTTACAGTCCCTTGCATTATTTGCTACTCGGGGCGCTGGGTGCACCGCTGGTCGCCACCTCGGCCAATCTCAGCGGCGAACCGGTGCTGACTGAAGCGAGTGAGGTCGAAGCACGTCTGGGTAAGGTCGCGGATGCCTTTCTGCATCACGACCGGCTCATCGCGCGCCCGGCGGACGATGCGGTGTTGCGCATCATCGCAGGACAGCCGAGGCTGATCCGCGCCGGACGCGGCATCGCGCCCATCGAAATTGATCTGCCGTTCGAACTCGCCAGGCCGACGCTGGCCGTCGGTGGGCACATGAAGAACACTATCGCGCTGGGCTGGGGCAGTCGCGCCGTGCTGTCGCCGCACATCGGCAATCTGGATGCGCCGCGCAGTTTGCAAGTGTTCGAGCAGGTCATCGCCGATCTGCAACGGCTGTATGGTGTGAACGCAGAAGCTATCGTGTGCGATGCGCATCCGCATTACGCCAGCAGCCGCTGGGCGGCGAAGCAGGGGCTGCCCGTGCAAACGGTCTGGCATCATCACGCGCATGCTGCCGCGCTGGCGCTGGAACATGGCGCGGACAAGACTTGGCTCACTTTCACCTGGGATGGCGTCGGGCTTGGTGAGGATGGCACGTTGTGGGGCGGCGAGACTTTGCACGGGCGCATCGGCGACTGGCGACGTGTGGCGCACCTGCGACCATTCAGATTACCCGGCGGCGACAAGGCCGCGAGCGAACCATGGCGTTCGGCAGCGGGACTGTGCTGGGAGACGGGCATGGACAGTGCCTTCCCGGTCGATGACATAACCTTGCTGCACACGGCTTGGCAACGCGGCATCAACGCGCCGCAGACCAGCGCGGCGGGTCGTCTGTTCGACGGCGCAGCACATCTGCTCGGGCTGATCAATCGTGCGAGTTACGAAGGGCAGGGCGGCATGTTGCTGGAGCAGGTAGCGAGTGGCGAGGCGGAAGCTATTGTGTTGCCATTGAATGAAGATGCACACGGTGTGCTGGTCGTTGATTGGCAACCGTTGCTCGCCGCGATGCTGCGCAAGGATGTTCCGGTCGCCACGCGCGCGATGACTTTCCATCGCAGTCTGGCACACAGCATCGTGATGCAAGCGCAACGACTGCACGCGCAGCGACCCTTCGATGCGGTGGGACTGAGCGGTGGCGTGTTCCAGAACAAACTGCTGGCGGAGCTGGCGCTAGAAGGATTTCAACAGGCCGGGTTCGATGCCTATCTGCCGCAGCAGATACCGTGCAATGATGGCGGCATCGCCTTGGGACAATTGATGGAAGCAGGATTCAAACATGGATGAGACACATATCAGTCTGGCCCACGGCAACGGCGGGCGCTACATGCGCGAACTGATCGACGAACTGTTCGCGCACCATCTGCACAATCCGCTGCTGAACGTGCAGGTGGATGCCGCATCACTGCCGCACATGGACGGTGTGCTGATGATGACCACCGACGGTTTCACCGTGCAGCCGCTGGAATTCCCCGGCGGCAGCATCGGTTCGCTGGCGGTGCACGGCACGGTGAACGATCTTGCGGTGTCCGGTGCCACGCCGCGCTATCTCACGCTGAATGCATTCATCGAAGAGGGCATGGAGATCGCGCAACTGGAACGCATCGTCGCCGATCTGGCGCGCGCCGCGCGCGAGGCGAACGTGGCGGTGGTTGCGGGTGATACCAAGGTGTTGCGGCGCGGCGAGGGCGGCGGTCTGTATCTCGCCACCACCGGCATCGGTGTGCGACCTGCCGAAGTGAAGCTGGGGCTGGATCGTATCCGCGCTGGCGATGCCATCCTGGTCAGCGGGCCGGTGGGCGACCACGGCATCGCGGTGCTGCTGGCGCGCGAACAGTTTGGCTTGAGCGGTGAACTGCAGTCCGATGCGGCCAGCGTGTTCCCGCTGGCGCAGGCGCTGTTGCCGCTCGATGGTTTGCGTTTCATGCGCGACCCCACGCGCGGCGGACTGGCCACCGTGATGCATGAGATCTGCCGTGCCACGGATATGCAGGTGTTGCTGCAGCAACCCGCTATCCCGGTGCGCGAACAGGTTAACTCGGTGTGCGAGATGCTTGGTTACGACGCGATGTATCTGGCCTGCGAGGGACGCTTGGTGGCGGTGGTGGATGCTGCCCAAGCGGATGCAGCGCTGGTTGCGCTGCAAGCACTGCCGCAAGGGCAGGGCGCTGCCATCATCGGCAAGGTGCAAGCAGGCCGCACGCAGGTGGTGCTGGAGACTGAATTCGGTGGTCAGCGCATCCTGGAAGAACTGGAAGACGACCCGCTGCCGCGCATCTGCTGACTCGCTACATCATGCTGCCGAAGGAGAGGTCCTGAGTATGCGGCGGTAACGGCAGACCGGCGAGTCGGCTGGCTTGACCGACCGGGCCGCGCGGGAACAGTTCATACAGATGGCCGCGCCCGAGTGCTTCACAGAAGCGTTCTTCCAGATCGCGCAAAACATCCCGTGCGCTGTCTTCGTTGCCGCGCTGTCTGTAACGTTCGCGCAGGTAGAAGAGTACTTCCCAGTGTTCCTCGTTCAGATCGATCCCTTCGAGCTCAGCTTCGCGATTGGCGTGTTGCGGTGACCATGGTGCAAGCTCGGTCATGTGGCCTTCCGGGTCGTTTTCGTAACGTAGCGGGTCGCGGATGGATTTGTTGATGTCGAGCATGATGTTTCCTCCTGCTGACGGGGGCGGGCAGGACGCCTGCCGTGGGATCATCTTCAAACTCTTGAGTAGGATTGTCAACTATTTCCCATGCTGGAGAGCGGGGAAAAAAGGCGGTCGGGCCGTGCTTTCGCTCAGGAATTCTCTTCGCGCAACGCGGCGCGAGTGAGCCGGTCGAAGCCGAGAGTGGAACAGGTGTCGATGCTGAGGTATTGGTCGGTGACATCGGTCTGGGTGGAGATGCCGTTGCTGCTGCACCAGGTGTCCCAGGCGGATTTGCCGGCCGGGTAATTGCCGGGCAGGCCGACGAGTTTGTAGAGCCTGCCGCTGCGGGTAAAGACGGTCATGTTGTGCGCATCGAACTCGCCGATGGCGCTGGAGGTGCGGGCGAAATTGTTGGTGACGTCGTGGCCATGCACATGATGGCTACGTGCACCTTGTCGGGTGGTGATCTCCATCACGCTCCAGCGGCGCAAGGTGACTTCTCTCGATCCTTCAGGTGCTTTTCTGACAGCCATCGTGGTTTTCCGTGCTTTTCAACGGGGCTTATCTTAGCCGAGTATCGGCCGGAGGTTTACTTTTTGAGGATGAGTCGATGCCAGCCGCACGACCGTTCAGGATCGCGCGGCTGTTCTTTCTTTGCTGTTTACTTCAGGGATGCTTGGGCGTGGTGTAGGGTACTTCTTTCTGTGCCGGTTCCCATGTAGTTTCGTAGCCGACGAAGAACTGCCCCGGTACGATCTCTTTCTGGCGGGTGGTTACGCGGAATGCATGACCGTCTGGAATCTTGGGACGGCAAAAAGGTTTCTTTACTTCACTCATGATCCTATCTCCTTTGGTTGTAGAAAACGGGTGGTTCAAAAAGGGAGGAATAGATACAAGTTTCTCTGAACCTCCCGGTCTTTCGGTAAAAATCATTGCTTAGCGCGTGTAATGTGCCTTCTTCGGGATCACATGTCGTACGCCCCCCTGGGGGTTCTCAACATCCCCTTTGTAGCGTGGGATGAGGTGAATATGGACATGGAAGATGCTTTGCCCGGCCGCCTGCCCCACATTGACGCCGATGTTGTAACCATCCGGTTTAAATTCGTCGTCGATGAGTTTCTTTTCTTCTTGAATCAGGTGCATGCAGGTAGCGACTTCTTCCGCTGTCAGCTCGAAAAAACTGGCGACATGCCGACGCGGGATGACCAGCGTGTGACCCGGACTCGTGGGGTAAGTGTCGCGCGCACTGAAAGCAAGTTCATGCTGTATCGATACCCCGCGCGGATCGGTACAAAACAGGCACGGATCATTGGGGTCGCGTTTCTTTGCTTGTGTGGCTTCAGTCGACAACAGCGCACCTCATTCTGTAAGTTATACTCGAACGAAGAAAATCATCTACGAGGACATCACCGTGGCATCGAACAAAGGACGGGCTTACTTTGCATTGCTTGGCTACCATTTCAACCCCGACGACATCACGCGCCTGCTTGGGATAGAACCCACCACAGTCAACGCTGCGGGCGCATACAGTGAGCTTGATAAACCCGTGATCAGTTCCTGGGAGTTATCAACGGAGACTGCTGTCGGAGCGGTGGATGTTTTCGCCTTGGCAGACATCATCGTCAAGCAGCTCGATCCCATCAAAGAAAAGATCGTCGGTGTCTGCAAAAGCCACAATCTGTCTCCCCGTCTGGGCGTGGTGCTGACTTTATCCATCGACAAGGATGAATCCAGACCGGAAGTCGGCTTCGGCGCCAGAACAATCCGTTTCCTTGCGGATACCGGTTCATTCATCGACGTGGAATACAAACTTTCCGAACGGGTCTGATTCATTTTTCTCCCGGCTCCTAGCTGTTAAGCACGGTTAGCTGCGTCCGCGCCATTTTCATCTGCTCCTCGCAATGCTTTAAACAGAGCGGCTGCAGCGCGTGGCGGAAACATTCAATGATCACTTCGAACTCATCCGCGATCTCTTCCGCGAGCGCGGCATCGTTGGTCAATTGAGCCAGTACGTTCTGCGCGGTCGCCTTGTTCACGCGGCAGATGACTGACACATGGATGGGTAGTTGCTGTTCCATGCCGACCGTCAACGCTTTTTCATAGGAATTGATCGCTTCTTTCACGCGGTCGGGGTTCGCTTCCGATTCGCCCAGATGATGCAAGGTGATGCCCCGGTTGTTATGGGTGGCTGTCAGTTCCAGGGCATGATCGTCCGCGTTGAGTGCGGCCAGTGCATTCTTCCAGGCGACCACGGACTTTTGCAGTTGACGGTTGCCTTTGAGCTGGATGCCGTGGGTATACAAGGCCGCGCCGAGCTGGTGCATGGTCTGCATCCACGCTTCCGGATGCGCTTCCCGTGTCCAGACCAGCAGGGCGTTGGTGTACGCATCCACCGCGAGCTTCAGCGGGTTGGTGGTCTCAAGCAGGCGGCCCAGCGCCTGATTGGCCGTGCCGAGGTTGTATTGCGTGGATGCCCATTCCTGCGGTGTATCTTCCTGAGTGTAGCCTTCCAGTGCCTGTTCGAAACACTGGACGGCCTGCTCGAACAATGCGGCGTCTCTGCGCTGCTGGCCCAGTGCGGCGAGGATGTTGCCGAGCTTGTTCAGTGTCTCCGCGCACGGAGAGGCAGCCAGCGATGCCTCCAGCGCTTCGCGCAGGCGCTCGAAGATGCGGGTGCTGTAGCGGTGCTGCTCGTAATTGCCGCGCGTGAAACGAAAGTTGTCCGCGACGGCGACTTGCGTATCCGGCATGGCCGCTGCTGCTTCTTGTTCACTCAGCAAACAGAGGGAATCAGCAATGGCACGTTCCAGTGCCTTGTTCGCGGGGTAGAGGAGGTACAGGGTTGAGCGCTTCATTGTGCCCGTTCGAGTATCTCGTTCAATTCCGGATCGGCACCGACCGCGCCGCCAAGATCGATCTCTTCCTCGGTCGCTTCGCGTATCGTCAATACTTCCAGCATGAAAGTGACTTCTCGGCCGCAAAGGGGATTGTTGCCGTCCACGGTCAATGTCTTGTCGTCGAAGCGGGTGACGATGAAGTTCCTCGGCTCACCCTTTTCGTTTTCCATGGTGATGGTCATACCGATCTCGCGGTATTCCTCAGGGACATTCTCTATGCGGTCGGTGAATACCAGTGACTCGTCCCGCTCGCCGTATAGCAGCTTGGTGTCGATCGGCACTTCGATGATGTCGCCGACTTTCTTGCCGTACAGGGCCTTGGTCACGTCCTCGGACATCACGTCATTCACGCCATGCACATAGCCCAGCGGATAGTCCACGGTGACCAGGATGTCACCGGTTTTGTTGTCGATGACCTTGTAATTCAGCTCAACGAATTTTTCGTCTTCAATGGTATCTGACATATCGATTCTTTATGAAAACCCAGTCTTAAAAAATAGTGGCGCCGAAGATCCTTACCTTATCTTTTTCGTAACCCAGCACCAGCCTTCCCAGCCATTCGCCCGGTTTCGTCGTGCTGCGCTGCTTGTATAGCACGGTGACGTATTCACCGCGACGGATGATGCCCAGATACTCATAGTCCGGTGACAGGTTCTTTGCCAGTTCGCTGCGGGCGAACTGCTTTCCCATCTCGACCTCATTCGCACCCGCGATTAGCGTGCTCGAAAATTGACGCGTGAAAGCGCCGTAGTTGCCTTCGTTCGAGTATTTGACCAGATCCGCCCACATCGGGTGTGCGAGCTCCAGTATCTCTTCATCCGACTTATCAATGATATTCATCAACCAAACTCCATTCCTGCGCAAGAGACAAAAAGAGGACCAACATGGATTATGCCGGTCCTCTTTAATGTACTACCAAGTCATCGCAAATATTTTTGCGTAAGCCTGATTTTACAAAACCGGTAAATCAAGCCTGCGTTTGCTTAATGTCCTTCTGGCGGCGCCTTCTCTGCGTCGCCTACCAGGTGGTAGAGCGGTGCTTTTTCCATCGTGTACTCGCCCGTCTTGGGATCGCGGCGGGACACAGTCAGCACGTGCCAGTTCTGGTCATCCAGCTTCATTGCGTCGCCGCGGTAGTAGTATCCCGGCCAACGCGTTTCCTTACGGAACAGCGTGTGATGGAACACACTCTCGGAAGTCAGGAAGCGGTGCTTCAGCTCCCATGCGCGCAGCAGTTCATGGATATCCGACGCGGCGACCTTTTCCAGATCTTCGCCCAAGATGGACATCTTCTTCAGACCGATGTTCAGGAGTTTGTCGTTGGTCATGTAGTTGACACCGAAACCGCCGCAATACTCGTCCATCAGCTTCTGCAAACGATCCAGACCCTGTCTCGGATTGATGAAGTTGGGATTGACGCTACCGGCAACCACTTCGTTGCTGTAGACACGATACGTTTCCAGCGGCTTGTAAATCTGCTCCTTGCGACGATTGATCTGCGCGTCGGAAACACGGATGCCCTCTGCTTTGCCATCGTCGATATATTTACAGGCAGCCTTGGCAGCCAGACGACCTTCGGTGAACGAACCCGAAGAGAAGGCGTGAGGTGTACCGCCCACCGCATCACCGGCACCGAACAGACCTTCGATGGTCGTCATACGGTTGTAGCCCCAGTAGTATTCCGGCGGCGATACGTCCTCCGGACCCGAGCACCATGCACCGCAACCTGTTGCGTGCGAACCCATGACATAAGGCTCAGAGGTTGTCAGCTCAGGGTTCTCGTACTTGGGATCGACGTCTGTGGCTGCCCAAAGTACCGCCTGACCAACGGTCATGCCGAGGAAGTTGTGCCAGCCGATCTCTTCCAGATGCGGATCCTGGAAGGCTTCCATGGTGACCATGTGGATCGGGCCGCGACCGGCATTCACCTCGTTGATGATCGCATGGTTGCGCAGGCAGGTCGGAATAGGGCGGTGCGTACGGTGCGAGACTTCCGGATCCAAGTATTCCTTGCCGACCATCTGCTGCAGTGCGGGGAACCACTTGGACTCGTACTCTTCACCATAGGCGTTCTGGGTATAGGTCTTGAGGTGCAGGAAGTAGGCGCCGACCGGGCCGTAACCATCCTTGAATCGGGCCAGCACGATACGGTTTTCCATTTGCGTCATCTTGGCGCCGGCTTCGATCATCAGACCATAGGCGGAACCTGAAGACCACGGTGCGTACCAGACGCGGCCCGCACCTTCGCCGACGGAGCGCGGCTTGAAGATGTTGGATGCGCCACCGGCACCGCAGACAACGGTCTTGGACTTGAACACGTGGTAGTTACCCGTGCGCACATTGAAGCCCACGGCACCGGCAACACGGTTCTCTTTGGATTCGTCCATCAGCAGGTGGGTCAAACAGACACGGTTGAAAACCTTGTCCGCCGACTTCTTGGCCGCTTCAGCAACGATAGGCTTGTAGGATTCGCCGTGGATCATGATCTGCCAGCGTCCTTCGCGCAGGAAGGAGCCTTTCTTCTCGTCGCGCATGATGGGCAGGCCCCACTCTTCGAAGTTGTGCACGGTGGAGTCGACGTGGCGTGCCATATCGAAAGCCAGATCCTCGCGCACCATGCCCATCAGGTCGATACGTGCATAGCGCACATGGTCTTCCGGATTGTTCTCGCCGAAACGCGTGCCCATGTAGCAGTTGATCGCATACAGGCCCTGTGCGACTGCACCGGAACGCATTATGTTCGCCTTTTCGGCGATGACGATCTTCTTGTTTTGTCCCCAATATCTGGCTTCGAATGCCGCACCCGTACCGCCCAGGCCCGCGCCTGCAACCAGGATGTCGATATTGTCTTCGATGATTGTCTGGTAGCTCATTAGTATTGCACTCCCTCTTTGATTTCCAGACCATTGGATTCCAGTGTATGCAGGCCACCTTGATCCATGCGGATATATTTCGGCTCGTTGAACAACAGTTGGCTGTCGCGCATCTCCTTGCTCGGAGCAGGCACGTCTGCGAGTTTGGGTGTGGCCGAGCCCCACGGCTTGGTCGTGATCGGCGCCAGCAGTTCCATGTCTTTTTTGCCGTTGCGGAACTTGATGCGCCATGCGATGGTGCCTTTCTCCTCGTCGCGGATCACTCGTACCGAGTGACCGAGCGGGGCAAAGTCCGCGTAACCGCGCACATCGATCGCCTGATGCGGACATGCTTTCACGCAGGAATAGCATTCCCAGCACATGTTGGGTTCGATGTTGTATGCACGTCGCAATTTCTTGTCGATGTGCATGATGTCGGATGGGCAGATGTCGACGCATTCACCACAGCCGTCGCAACGCGTCATATATACAAAGGTTGGCATGATCTATTCCTTATGGATGATGTTGGGTCGGTATCAGTAGTGCTTTGCGCGTTCGGCCTTGATGCACAGTCCCATGTTGGGCGGGTTCTTGCCCATGTACATCGGTACATCCGGGAACTTGGCATGCACTGCGGGATCAGTCAGATCATAGTCGGGCGGCAGGTTCTCGCGTCCGCCGTCAGCCATGATGACGCGCTTCTGGAAAGCTGCCGCCGGCTTGAAGAACATGTGTGCGAACTTGGACCAGTACACACCGCCAAATAGCGCGGTGCTGGACAGGATGAACAGCGCGAACAGCAGGTTCAGGCCGCCGCCGCTGTACGACCAGAGCAGAGCGAAGGTCGAGGTGGCCAGCAGCGAGACGATGAACAGGTCGGAACGCTCGAAGCGGAAGCGGGACAGGCCTTCCGCGGCCACGTCGACGCGGATCGCGAACCAGAACCAGTAGCCGCCGACGGCCAGCATCAGCGCGCCGATATGCCACAGCTGAGGCACCAGGGTGGAGGTGGTGTCCGGTGAGAAGATCATGATCGCGGTGGTCACCGCGAACATCATGAAGCCGTACATCATCAGCAGGTGGGAGATCCGGCGTTGCGGGTTGCTGAATTCGCCGGCGGTCATCACTTCGTTGGTCAGCACGCCTACGGCCATAGCGACCTTCTCGCCGCCGCCCACTTCGCGTTTCGCGCTCTTCTGTGCCTTCTTCGCGTTCTCGAAGAAGTACTTCGCACTCTTCTTGTGCAGCATGTCTAGTATCGTGCCGCCCATGACCAGCAGCACCATGAGCACGATGTAGCCTTGCATCATGGCGGGGGTGATGAGGTCTGGCAGTGTGGCAAAGGGGTTGCTCGTGAACATCAGGTTCTCCTCATTAATATAACAGTCTCTGGAAATCGGTCGATCATCAGCCATTCAATCCTGCATAGTACTTGCGCAATATCTCCAGCACTTCCGGGCGACTGAACTCGGCGGGAACTTCCTCTCCGTCGGAAAGCATCTTGCGCAACTGGGTGCCGGACACTTGCAGTCGGTCGGCATCGGAATGCGGGCAGGTGCGGGCCGAGGCCATGCCGCCGCACTTGTAGCACCAGAACGAGACGTCGATCTTGAGTGCTTGGGTCTCCAGTGCGTTCTTGGGGATCTTGTCGAAGATGTGGTGCGCATCGAAGGGGCCGTAGTACTTACCCACGCCGGCATGGTCGCGGCCGACGATCAGGTGCGAGCAACCATAGTTTTGGCGGAACAGCGCATGCAGCAGTGCTTCGCGCGGGCCGGCATAGCGCATGTCCAGCGGATAGCCAGACTGCACGACGGTCTTGCCGACGAAGTAGTTCTTGGTCAGCGCGATGATGGCATGGGTGCGCACTTCGGCCGGGATGTCGCCCGGTTTGAGATTGCCGAGCAGGGAATGGATCATCACGCCGTCGCATACTTCGATGGCGATCTTGGCCAGATACTCGTGCGAGCGGTGCATGGGGTTGCGCGTCTGGAATGCGGCGACCTTGCTCCAGCCCATCTCGGTGAACAGCGCGCGCGTCTCTTTCGGCGTCATGTACATCGCGCCGTATTTCTGCGGGAAACCGCCTTGCGACAACACCTTTACCGGACCGGCCAGGTTCACCTCGCCTTGTTCCATCACCATCTTCACGCCGGGGTGTTCGAGGTCGGTGGTGCCGAACACGGTGGCGCATTCGTGTGCCTTGTCGATGGTGTATTTCTCGGTCACCTGCATGGTGGCGAGGATACTGTCGTCGTCGGGGTCGACCAGTGCGATGGTGCTGCCGGTGGGGATGGCGTCCGCTGCGGACTTGTCGGTGGAGAGGGTGATGGGGATGGGCCAGAACAGACCGTTGGTGAGCGTCATGCCGTCGCATACGCCTTGCCAGTCGGCATGGCTCATGAAACCGTCCAGCGGTGTGAAGCCGCCGATGCCGAGCATGATGAGGTCGCCTTTTTCGCGAGAGCTCACTGTTACTTTGGGGTAACTGCGTGCCTGATTCAACTCTGCGATCAGATCTTCGCCCACTAACAACAGTGGTTTCAGATCGCTCCCGCCATGCGGGTTTACCAATGCCATAAAGCCTCCCTGTTGGGTCCAGCTACGGATGGAGAATCATCGAAATTTCAGGTGCGCACAGTAGAGGAACATCACGTGTGTAGCGATACCCCTCATGGGTTGAGGGGCACACCCCCCATAGGGGTTATGTCTTTCCCCCTCATCACGGCTATGGCAGCAGTGGCGCGGGATACGCATACTGGCGAACCTGAAAGATTGAGTAATTTCGTAGGGCAGCGGCACACGAAAAACAAAGTGTTGCGCCCCGATAACGATCAACCCACACAAGATTTTGCCCATGTCATCGACACCATTGCACGACCCCTTGGCGCCGCCGGTCGCTGGCGCCACCACCGAGATCAAGAAGACTACCTGTTATATGTGCGCTTGCCGATGCGGCATCCGCGTGCATATCCGCAACGGCGAGGTGCGCTACATCGACGGTAATCCCGATCACCCGCTGAACGCGGGCGTGATCTGTGCCAAGGGATCTTCCGGCATCATGAAGCAGTATTCGCCGGCACGTCTGACCAAGCCGCTGCGCCGCAAACCGGGCACCGAGCGTGGCGCGGGCGAGTTCGAGGAGATCAGCTGGGAAGAGACATTCACATTGCTCGCCGATCGTCTCGGCGAACTGCGTGCGACCGATCCGAAGAAGTTCGCCTTGTTCACCGGGCGCGACCAGATGCAGGCGCTGACCGGCATGTTCGCGCGCCAGTTCGGCACGCCCAACTATGCGGCGCACGGCGGCTTCTGCTCGGTCAACATGGCGGCCGGCATGATCTACACCATCGGCGGTTCGTTCTGGGAGTTCGGCGGTCCGGACCTGGAGCGTTCCAAGCTGTTCATCATGATCGGCACAGCCGAGGACCATCACTCCAACCCGCTCAAGGTCGCGCTGTCCAAGTTCAAGCGCGAGGGCGGTCGCTTCATCTCCATCAATCCTGTGCGCACCGGCTATTCCGCCATCGCCGACGAGTGGGTGCCCATCCGTCCCGGTACTGACGGTGCGCTGTTCCTCGCCATCATCCATGTGCTGATCGAGCTAGGTCTATACGACCGCGAGTTCCTGGTGCGTTACACCAACTCTGGCCAACTGGTGAACCTGGATGCGGCGCATGACGAGTTCGGCATGTTCGTGCGCACCGAGGTGCCGGAAGAAGAGGGCTGCTACGACCCGCAGAACAAACTGTGGTGGGATCGCAATACCAACAAACCGGTGGTGACACATACCGAGGGGGCCGACCCATTCCTGCGCGGCGAGTTCAAGCTAGCTGATGGCACGCCGGTCAAGCCCGCGTTCCAGTTGCTCAAAGAGCGCGTCGCCGAATACACACCGGAGTGGGCAGAGGGCGTGACTGGCATTTCCGCCGAAACCATCCGTCGTCTCGCGCATGAGATGGGCATCACCGCACGCGACCAGAAGATCGAACTGCCGATCGCATGGACCGATTCCTGGGGCAAGGAGCACGACACCGTCACCGGCAATCCGGTGGCCTTCCACGCCATGCGCGGATTGGCTGCGCACTCCAACGGTTTCCATACCATCCGTGCGTTGTCCATCCTGATGACGCTGCTGGGTACCATCGACCGTCCGGGCGGCTTCCGTCACAAGACACCGTTCCCGCGTCCGATCCCGCCCTGCGCGCGTCCGCCCAACGATCCGCGCGCGGTGCAGCCGAACACGCCGCTGGACGGGATGCCGCTGGGCTGGCCGGCCGACCCGGACGATCTCTTCGTGGACAAGGAAGGCGAAGCGGTGCGTATCGACAAGGGTTTCTCCTGGGAGTATCCGTTGTCCGCGCACGGCCTGATGCACAACGTGATCACCAACGCCTGGCGCGGTGATCCGTACAAGATCGACACGCTGCTGCTGTTCATGGCCAACATGGCGTGGAACTCCAGCATGAACACCAGCGAAGTGCGTAAGATGCTCACCGACAAGGACGAGAACGGCGAGTACAAGATCCCGAACATCGTGGTGTGCGACGCGTTCCATTCCGAGACCACCGCATTCGCCGACTTGATCCTGCCGGATACGACTTATCTGGAACGACACGACGTGATGTCCATGCTGGACCGTCCGATCTCCGAGTTCGACGGCCCGGTGGATTCGGTGCGCATCCCGGTGATGCCGCGTACCGGCGAGTGCTTGCCGTTCCAGGAAGTGTTGATCGAACTCGGCACGCGCCTGAAGCTGCCGGCGTTCGTCACCGCTGACGGCGCGCGCAAGTATCGCGACTATCCTGACTTCATCGTCAACTGGGAGACCGCGCCGGGTTCCGGCATCGGCTTCCTGTCCGGCTGGCGCGGCAAGGGCGGCGAGAAGAGCATGAAGGGCGAGCCGAACCCGAACCAGTGGGAGATGTATGCCAAGAACGACTGCATGCACCATGAGGTGTTGCCGCGTTCCTACCAGTTCATGCGCAACTGGAACAAGGGATATCTGGAATGGTCGCAGCGCAACGGCATCACGCGCTATTCCGAGCCTATCCTGATCCACTTGTATTCCGAGGTGATGCAGAAGTTCCGCCTGGCCGCGCAGGGCAAGAGCATCACACGCCAGCCGCCCAAGCATCTGGCCAAGCGTGTCGAGACCTATTTCGATCCGCTGCCGTTTTACTACGAGCCGCTGGAGACTCAGGCCAGCGACAAGCAGAAGTATCCGCTGTCTGCTGTGACGCAACGCCCGATGGCGATGTACCACTCGTGGGATTCGCAGAATGCCTGGTTGCGCCAGATCCATGCGCACAACTATCTGTATGTGAATGCGCTGACCGCGAAGAACGCGGGCATCTCTGACGGCGACTGGATCTGGTGCGAATCGCAATGGGGCAAGGTGCGCTGCATGGCGCGCTACAGCGAGTCGGTCGAGCCGGGCACGGTGTGGACCTGGAACGCCATCGGCAAGGCCGCCGGTGCGTGGAACCTGACACCGGACGCGAACGAGTCGCAGCAGGGCTTCTTGCTCAATCACCTGATCTCGGAAGAATTGCCGAAGCAGGCGGACGGTTCGCGCTTCTCCAACTCCGACCCGATCACCGGACAGGCTGCGTGGTATGACGTGCGCGTGCGTATCTACAAGGCGGAAGAGGGCGAGCCGAAACAGACCTCGCCGCAGTTCCCGCCCATGAAGAGGTATCCCGGTATGAAACAAGCGCCGAACTGGCTGGCTTATTTCGCTGGCAGCAAGAAGAAAGGCGGTGCGAAATGACACAACTCGCATTGGTGATCGACCTGAACGTGTGCGTGGGATGCAGCGCCTGCGTGACCAGCTGCAAGGAATGGAACACTTCCGGCTCGGCCGGCCCGCTGGTGGATGAGCGTCCCTACGGCGAGAACCCGACCGGTACGTTCTTCAATCGTGTGCAGACCTACGAGATGGGCACGTTCCCGAACAGCGAGACGATGCACTTCCCGAAATCCTGCCTGCATTGCGAAGATCCCCCGTGCGTGCCGGTGTGCCCGACCGGCGCTTCCTACAAGCGCAAGGAAGACGGCATCGTGCTGGTGGACTACGACAAGTGCATCGGCTGCAAATACTGCTCTTGGGCGTGCCCGTACGGCGCGCGTGAGATCGACGAGAAGCAGAAGGTGATGAAGAAGTGCACCCTGTGCGTGGACCGCATCTACGACATGACCATGCCGGAAGAGGACCGCAAGCCGTCCTGCGTGAAGGCTTGCCCGACCAGTGCACGCCTGTTCGGCGACATCCATGATCCGGAATCGGCAGTGTCGGTGGCGATTCGCGAGGATGGCGGCTATGCGCTGATGCCGGAATGGGGTACGCATCCTTCCAACCACTATCTGCCGCGTCGCAAGACCAAGATGAAGATCCATGCCGACGAGCTGGAGCGCGCCGACAATCCGCTCAAACTCGACCAGCAATTGCCCAAGCCGGACAAGGATCAGTCGACGATGGACGACGTGTCGGCCTGGTAAACAGAACTTAGCGAGACATTATGAAACCAGCATTCTCAGTGATCTTTTTGACGACCTTGATCGGCGCGGCACAGGGCCTGTTCCTCGCCCTGTTCACCCATCAGTCGTACGCGCTGTTCGGCCTGTTGCCGATGCAGTCCGATGACTTCTACGGCTACGGCACGCTCATCGTGATGGTGTTGCTGGCTGCAGGGCTGGTCGCATCGTTCTTCCACCTTGGCCGTCCCGAACGCGCTTGGCGTGCTGCCACACAATGGCGTACTTCCTGGTTGTCGCGCGAAGTGATCGTGCTGCCCGCGTTCATGGGCGTGGCCTTCCTGTTCGGCGTGTCGCATCTGTTCGGCATCCGCCCCGAGATCGTGACCTTGCCGGGCGGTTATGTGGTCGATCTGTCGCTGTTGTTGGGTGTGGTGGGGACATTGCTGGCGTTCGCGCTGTTCGTGTGTACAGCGATGATCTACGCCTGCCTGCGTTTCCTCAAGGAATGGAACTCGCCGCTGACAGTCATCAATTACATCCTGATGGGCGGTTCTTCCGGCTTCATCCTGGCTGCTTTCTATGCGGTTTCTGCCGCGCCGGATCAGGCTGATTTCTTCGCCGGTTGGGCCATCATCATCACCGTGCTGGCACTGATCGGACGTGTGGCATCCTTGATACGCAACGCGCGCCTGAAGCCGACCTCGACCATGCAGACCGCCATCGGTGTTAAGCACCCGAAGATCACCCAGCGTTCCATGGGCGCGATGGGCGGTTCGTTCAACACACGCGAGTTCTTCCACGGCAAGAGCGATAGTTTCCTGCGCACGATCAAGCCGACGTTCCTGTTGCTGGCCTTTGTGCTGCCCTTGCTGCTTCTGGCGCTCAGCATGTCCACACCCGCTTTGCTGGGTTTGGCGTTTATACTGCAATACATCGGTTTGCTGGCAGAGCGCTGGTTCTTCTTCGCACAGGCCAACCATCCGCAAAACCTCTATTACCAGACAGTAGGCTGATGCAATTCTGATGGCAACTCAAACTCGTACTCGTATCTGTAAAGACTGGCTGTGCAGGACGCTTCCGTTCATTCAATGGAAGCATCTGGTAGACAAACAATCCTCCCGTGCCGATCTGATCGCCGGCCTGACCGGGGCGATGATCGTTTTGCCGCAAGGCGTCGCGTTCGCCACCATCGCCGGTATGCCGCCGGAGTACGGTTTGTATGCTGCCATGGTGCCGGCCATCATCGCCGCCCTGTTCGGTTCGAGCTGGCATCTGGTGTCGGGTCCGACCACGGCCATTTCCATCGCGGTGTTCGCGGCCATGAGCCCGCTGGCCGATCCGGGTTCGCCCGAGTTCATCAGCATGGTGCTGACGCTGACCTTTCTGGTCGGCTTGTTCCAGTTGATCCTCGGCTTGGCGCGCATGGGCGTGCTGGTCAACTTCATCTCGCATACCGTGGTGATCGGCTTCACAGCCGGTGCGGCGGTGCTGATCGCGGCCAGCCAGGTGAAACATTTCTTCGGTATCGCCATCGAGCGCGGAGCGCATTTCCATGTGGTGATCGAGCAACTGGTCCTGCAGCTCGGCGACATCAATCTGTACGTCACGCTGGTCGGTGCGGTGACGCTCGCTGCCGGGATATTGGCGAAGCGGCTCATCCCCAAGATGCCTTACATGATCGTGGCCATGGTGGTTGGCAGTGTGGTGGCCTGGCTGGTCAATCTGGAAGTCGGCGTGGCGACTACCCACATCACCACGGTGGGGGCACTGCCTTCGCACCTGCCGCCGCTGTCGTTGCCCGACTTCTCCTACGACACGATACGCAAGGTGCTGTTCCCGGCGCTGGTGGTGACCATGCTGGCGCTGACTGAGGCGGTCTCCATCTCGCGCGCCATCGCGGTGAAGTCGGAGCAGCGCATTGACGGCAATCAGGAATTCATCGGCCAAGGCCTGTCCAATCTGGTCGGCAGCTTCTTTTCCAGCTACGCCTCCTGTGGTTCGTTCAACCGTAGCGGCGTGAACTACGCAGCCGGTGCGCGCACGCCGCTGGCGACGGTTTATGCCTCGATCTTCCTGCTGCTGATTTTGTTGCTGGTCGCGCCGCTGGCCGCCTATCTGCCCACTGCGGCGATGGCGGGTATCTTGTTCTTGGTGGCATGGGGATTGATCGATTTCCACCATATCTCCAGCATCATGAAGACCAGCCGGGGAGAGACCGTCATCCTGTGGGTGACGCTGGTCGGTACCTTGATCGATCTTGAGAAAGGTATCTTCTTCGGTATCCTGCTCTCGCTGGCGATCTATCTGTATCGCGTCTCAAAGCCCGGTATGCGAGCTGTTGTTCCTGCGAAGGAAGAGGGGGCCTACCACTTCGTCGGTGCGGAGGATCATCCGCAATGTCCGCAACTGTCCATCATGCGTATCAACGGCGCATTGTTCTTCGGCGCGGTCGACAATGTGCGCGACCGCCTGCACCAGATCGACGAGGAGAATCCGCAGAAAAAATCGGTGCTGCTCACTGTGCGCGGGCTGACCTTCGTGGACGTGGCCGGAGCCGAGATGCTGGCCCAAGAGGCGCGCCGCCGCAAGAAGTTGGGCGGCAGGATTTACTTCTATTCATGCAAAGAAGCGACGAAGGATTTTCTGAGAAAATCCGGGGCGATGAAAGACATTGGCGAAGAGAACTTCTTCCCGGTGATGTCGAACTGGGTCGGGAAAATCTATCCAGATCTGGATCCGCAGATCTGTCGCAATTGCACAGCGCGCATCTTCTCCGAGTGTCATATCAGATTGCCGAACGGTGAGCCGAGGACGAACTAGGGTGTAGTTTATGAGGGGGGGCAGATGAACAGCAAAGCCAGCCATACCAGAACCATCGTTGCGGCCTTCATCTTTCTTGCAGTCGGTGTGGCATCCTTCCTGTTCGCGCCCAGCCGCGAGATCGCCGTCGTTCTGAATCTGCTGCTGCTGACGGTGTTTCTGTTCGCCTTCGAGGTGGTCGGCGTGGATGTGGCGGCGATCACCATCATGGTGCTGCTCGGTCTGATCAGCCATTTCAGCGATGTGATCGGGCTGCCGCAGCCGCTGGTGGCGGGACGTGAGCTGTTTCGCGGGTTCTCGGGCAATGCGGTGATCTCCATCATCGCCGTGATGATTGTCGGCGCCGGGTTGGACAAGACCGGTTTGATGAACAAGGTCGCCGGATTCATCCTGCGCGTGGCAGGCAAGACCGAGGCACGTGTCATTCCTGCAGTCTCCAGTACCGTGGGTTTCATCTCCAGCTTTATGCAGAACGTCGGCGCTGCGGCCCTGTTCCTGCCGGTGGTTGGCCGCGTCTCGGCGCGCACCGGCCTGCCCATGTCGCGCCTACTGATGCCCATGGGTTTCTGCGCTATCCTCGGCGGCACCATCACCATGGTCGGCTCCAGTCCGCTGATCCTGCTCAATGACCTGATACTTGCCTCCAACAAGGGTTTGGCGCCCGAAGAACAGATGCAGACCTGGTCGTTGTTCTCGGTCACGCCGGTCGGCTTGGCGTTGCTGGCTTCCGGTATCGCCTACTTTGTGCTGGCGGGGCGCTTTGTGTTGCCGGGTGGGGACAAGTCGGGCGTGACCAGCGGCGCCAACGCGATGGATTACTTCCGCAATCTGTACGGCTTGGACTATGCGGCGTTCGAGGTGGTGGTGCCCGCGGGCAGTCCGCTGGTCGGTCGCGTCATCAACGATATCGAGCAGCCTAACCGCTTGCGCGTGATCGCCATCATGCGCAGCACGGATGATCTACGCATCGGACCGGCGCGCGACATCGAGATCGTGGCGGGAAGCGTACTCGGTATCCTCGGGTCACCGGATCGCTTGCGCGAGTTCGCTGCAGCCAATGCTCTGCAACTGCGCGAGGAACTGGAGACCTTCGCCGAACAATTGTCGGCGGCGAAATCCGGTATCGCAGAGCTGGTCATCCCGCCCCGTTCCGAACTGATCGGCAAGAGCGCGCGCGATCTGTGGTTGCGCAAGAAATATGGCGTATCGCTGATGGCACTGCATCGCGGCGGCAAGACGCTGCGCGAGGGAGACGGGGTGCGCGATATCCCGTTCCAGTCCGGTGACGCACTGGTGGTACATACCGGCTGGGAGACGCTGGCCCATCTGCTGAAGGACAGGAACTTCGTGGTCATCACTACCGAGTTCCCGCGCGAGGAGCTGCGCCCGCACAAGGTGAAGGCAGCGTTGGGTAGTTTCCTGCTGGCACTGGTGCTGATCCTGTTCACCAATATCACGCTCTCCATCGCGCTGATGACGGGCGCCCTCGGTATGATCCTGCTGCGCGTGCTCAGTATCGACGAAGCGTATCGGGCGGTGAGCTGGAAGTCGGTGTTCCTGCTGGCCAGTCTGATCCCGCTCGGCCTCGCGGTGGAGACCAGCGGCACGGCCAGATGGATCGCCGAGCAGACGTTGTCCGTGCTGGGTGGTACACCGATCTGGGTGATCCAGTTGGCGATCGTCATCCTGGCCACTTTCTTCACGCTGGTGATGTCGAACGTGGGCGCGACGGTGCTGCTGGTGCCGCTGGCGGTGAACATCGCCATCGGCGCGGGGGCGGACCCTGCGGTGTTCGCGCTGACCGTGGCGCTGGCGACTTCCAATTCCTTCTTCCTGCCGACCCATCAGGTCAATGCGCTGTTGATGGGGCCGGGCGGTTATCGCGTGGTCGACTATATGCGTGCGGGCGGGGTGATGACGATACTTTTTATCGTCGTGCTGATGGTCATGTTGAACCTGATCTTCTGAGTGCCGGTTGTTCGTTAGCGAATAGCCCGAAAGGGTTATGAGTGTCGACACTTGCTAGTTATGGACGCAACTTGGGGGCTGGTATCAAATGGCCCCTACTATCAGTAGTCCTTTTACGATAACAGGGGGCTGGATGCATAGTCGTGAAGGTGTGGATGGCGGGCGTCGTCAGGTGCTCAAGACCGGTGGTGTGCTGGGATTGTTCGCCATGCTCGGTTTGTTGCCTGCTGCTGCGCTTGCAGGGATCGATCGCAAAGCTTTTGAAGCCAAGGCGCTGAATGAGGCGCTTGATGCGCTGGGCGCCTTGATCGCCGAAGAAAGCACCCTCATCACGCTGACCGCACCCGATGTCGCCGAGAACGGCGCGCTGGTGCCGGTGACCGTCGAAAGCGCGCTGGCCGATGTCGAACAGATCTCCATTCTGGCCGACCGCAATCCCACCATGCTGGTCGCGCAATACACCTTGCCCAAGGGCACTGATGCTTATCTCTCTACCCGTATCCGCATGGCCGAGACGTCGAATGTGATCGTGCTGGTCAAGGCGGGCGGGCGTTTCTATCGCGCATCCAAGCAAGTCAAAGTCACGGCGGGGGGATGCTGATGTCCACACCTTCCAAGATACGCGCATCGCTCAAGGATGGCGCTTACGTCGAGGTCAGGATGCTGATGTACCACGATATGGAGAACGGCCGTCGCAAGGACGAAGCCGGCAATCTCGTGCCTGCCTGGCATATCACTGAATTCAATGTGCAGCATCAGGGGCGAACCGTGCTGGAAGGGCAGTTCGGTACCTCAGTGTCCAAGAATCCGTATCTGGTGTTCCGCTTCCGGGGCGCGAACAAGGGGGACGTGCTGTCCCTTTCATGGCAAGACAATCGGGGTGATAGTCGCGTGGATGACGCAATCATCGATTGACCAGTGCAGGGGCCGCCGCCGGGCGGAAAAAGCAGCAAACGTCGTTCAATTCAACTCAGGGGAGGTTTGATTATGATTTCGTTTCGAATGCTATTGATCTTCATCGGACTGGGCTTGTGCTCTGTCGCACAGGCGGCAGGGGTCGATAAACACGCGCGCAACATGGCCGCATCCTGTTCTGCCTGCCACGGCACCGACGGCTACAGTGAGGGCGGCATGCCGGTGATCGCGGGGATGGATAAAAAGCTGTTCGTCATCACGATGAAGGACTTCAAGTCCGGCGCGCGTCCGGCCACTGTCATGCACCAGCATGCCAAGGGTTACTCCGACGAGCAGATCGAGATGCTCGCGAAATTCTTCGCTGCGCAGAAGCGCAAGTGATTCCCGTGCCAACCTGAACAACAGAGGGAGAACAATATGTCATTCAGTCGTCGTGATTTTCTGAAGGCCGGTGTCGCCGGTATCGCAATCGGATCGTTCCCGGGCCTGGCATTCGCATCCAGCGAACTGGTTAAAAAGAAGGGCCAGCGTGTAGTGGTGGTGGGAGGCGGCTTCGGCGGCGCGACCGCAGCCAAGTACCTCCGCAAATGGAGCAAGAACAAGATCGAGGTGGTGCTGATTGAGCGCAATACGAACTTTATCTCTTGTCCGATGAGTAACACCGTGCTGGGTGGTACCCGTACGATCGATGACCTGACCATGAGCTATGGCACGCTGCAGAAGAAATATGGTGTCAAGCTGATCAAGGGTGAGGTCACCGCTATCGATCCTGACAAGAAGATGGTCATGCTGGCAGACGGGCATTTGAGTTACGACCGCCTGATCGTATCGCCCGGCGTCGATTTCATGTTCGACAAGGTAGAGGGACTGGATGCCAAGGTGGCGAACGAGAGCATCCCGCATGCCTGGAAAGCCGGTGCGCAGACCGTCCTCTTGCGCAAGCAATTGGAGCAGATGGCGGACGGCGGCGTATTCGCGCTCGCCATTCCGAAAGGGCCGTATCGTTGCCCGCCCGGACCTTACGAGCGTGCCTGCCAGGTGGCGAGCTACCTTAAAGAGCACAAGCCGAAGTCCAAGGTGCTGGTGCTGGATGCCAATCCGGACATCGTCTCCAAGAAGGGCTTGTTCATGGCAGCCTGGAACGAGTTGTACCCGGGCATGGTGGAATACCGTCCGAACTCGATGGTGATGGGGGTCGATGTGGCCAGCAAGACGGCTAAGACCGAATTCGATGATGTGAAGGCGGACGTACTGAACGTCATCCCGCCGATGCGTTCGGGTGTGGTGGCGGATATGGCCGGTCTGGCCAATATCGATGCGCGCTGGTGCGGTGTGGATTTCCTGAGCTACGAATCCAAGGTGCACAAGAACATCCACGTCATCGGCGATGCGGTGTCTGCCGCGCTGCCCAAGTCCGGCCATATGGCGACCTCGCAGGCCAAGATCTGCGCGGCGGCAGTGATCGAGATGATGAGCGGCAAGCAGCCCGATCAGGCGCCCGTCATCGCTAACACCTGCTACAGCATGGTCAGCGGCAACGAGGCGATGCATGTGGCCAATGTGTATCACTTCAATGCCGAGAAGATGGCGATGGTGTCGGCGGAGGGTGGTGGCGTGTCGGCCAAGCGTTCCGAACTGGAAGGTGCGTTCGCTGGTTACTGGCTGAAGAACATTCTTAACGACGTATTGCTCTGAGATGTTCCGCTACGCCCCCGCTGCGACGGCTTGCCGCGCGTGGCGGGGGCGTTTCTTTTTGCACCTCGAGGGTGTGTCCCAACCGTAACTCCTATGGGTTACCTTTTTCACCCGTCGTGGCTATGGACGTCCATGCAAGTAATATCCCTATAATACAAGTCAGGTTTTGTGCGGTGACGCACTTTTTTCGTAAACAATAAGTAGGAGAGAAACAATGAATTTCGATAAAGAGCTGAACGCACGTGGCCTGTCCTGTCCTTTGCCTATCGTCAAGACTAAAAAGTCATTGGCTGACATGACTCCCGGTCAGATCCTCAAAGTCATTTCGACCGACACCGGTTCCGTCAAAGACATGGCGGCGTTCGCTGAGCAGACCGGCAATGCGCTGGTGGCGCAGGAAGAAGTTGGCGGCGAATTCGTCTTCTACATGAAAAAGGGCTAAGGCTCTTTTTAATTAAATACTAGGGAGTACGAAAATGGCAAAAAAAATGGCGATCATCGCCACCAAAGGCACGCTGGATATGGCGTATCCGCCGTTCATTCTGGCATCTACCGCTGCGGCGCTCGGTTATGACGTGCAGGTGTTCTTCACATTCTATGGTCTGCAATTGCTGCGCAAGGATCTGTCCGACGTGAAGATCAGCCCATTGGCGAATCCGGCCATGCCGATGCCGATCCCGATGCCGGTGATGGTGCAGATGCTGCCAGGCATGGAAAGCATGGCCACCATGATGATGAAGCAGAAGCTGGCCAAGCATGGTGTCGCATCTCTGGAAGAGTTGCGCGACCTGTGTCTGGAAGCGGACGTGAAATTCATCGCCTGCCAGATGACCGTTGACCTGTTCGAATTCGACAAGAGCGAATTCATTGACAACGTCGAATACGGCGGCGCTGCGACATTCATGAGTTTCGCCGGCGAGACCGACATCTGTCTGTTCGTTTAAGGGGATTGCAGTAGGAAATATAAGCTGTTGCTGTTCGTAGCATTTGTCGCACTTGTAAACACACCAATCAGGGAGAGAACAAATGAAATTCAGTAGATCAGCAGTCGCGGTACTGGTACTCGCAGCACTTTCATCGCAACAAGCATTTGCTACCAACGGTGCAGCCATGATGGCCGTTGGTTCACAGAACACAGCTCTGGGCGGTACCGGCGTAGCAAACTTCACGGGTGCCGATAGTGCCTTCGCCAACCCGGCGATGCTGGGAAAATCACAGGGCAAGGAAGTCACCGGCGGTATCGTGCTGTTCAAGCCGGATGTCACCAACAACGGCATGGGCGGTTCAGTTGCAAGCAGCTCTTCGAACACTAGCTATATCCCTGATGTGTCCTATTCCAATCGCATGAGCGACACTCTGACGTTCGGCGTGGCGATGGCAGGTATCGCCGGTATGGGTGTTGACTACACCGGTGCCAATGCCGCAACCCATATCAAGGCTAAGACTGCCCTCAGCATCCTGCATATCATCCCGACAATCGCTTATAACCAAGCGAACTACGGTATCGGTTTCTCGCCGGTGGTGCAGTATGGTTCACTGATGATTAGCTATAACAATGGTGCTGCCTACAATGCGGCCGAGAAAGCCGATACCAAAACGAGCATGGGCTATGCGTTGGGCGGTTACTACGATGTGAGCTCTGCAATCACATTGGCGGCTTCTTATAGCTCTGAGATCAAAGCGAAATACGGTAACCAACTGTCAGGTGCGGGCCAGGGTTTCCGTCTGTGTAGCCCTGTCGACGGTGTCAATTGCTTTGGGGCGCCATTCGGTGATGACTTGAATCAGCCTGCACAGATCAAGTTCGGTGTGGCCATGGCTATGAGTGATGCCGTCAAGCTGACAGCAGACTATAAGTCTATCCAGTACGGCAGTGCTGGCGGCTGGAAGGATTTCAATTGGAAGAACCAAGCAGTCATTTCTGTAGGTGCTAAGTATTCGACCAGTAGCTACTGGATCGGGGCGGGCTATAACCACGCTGACAATCCTATCGCCGCACTGGGTGATACCTCGTACCGCAATGCCGTGGTGGATTTCTTTAACAATATGATGTTCCCGGGTATCGTGAAGAGTTCCTACACCTTCGGTGGCGGTTACACGCTGTCCAAGGAGATGGATATCGAAGCCTCGGCCGTCATCACGCCCAAGGTTAATACTTCGGTGAATGTGACGAATATCAACCCCGCTTTGCCGGCGAATGCTACTTCTCATGCCCAGAGCTCCTACTCGGTGTCTCTGCGTTACAAGTTCTAACTGCTTAGTAGCTTTGTATCAAGTGACGGCACCCCATCCGGGGTGCCGTTTTTTATTGCAGTAGAGAGGCTCGTTGCATGTGCTAGAATGCGCCCCCTTTGAATTCCATTCAGGTAGTAAATCATGTCCCGCGCGCTCCGCAATATCGCCATCATCGCCCACGTTGACCACGGTAAGACCACTCTCGTCGACCAACTTCTGAAGCAGTCCGGCACGTTCCGCGACAACCAGAAGGTGGATGAACGCGTGATGGACAGCAACGACCTGGAAAAGGAACGCGGCATCACCATCCTGGCCAAGAACACCGCCATCAAATACGGCGAATACCACATCAACATCGTCGACACACCGGGACACGCCGACTTCGGCGGCGAGGTGGAGCGCGTGCTGGGCATGGTGAACGGCGTTGTGCTGCTGGTGGATGCTGTTGAAGGCCCGATGCCGCAGACCCGCTTCGTGACCAAGAAAGCACTGGCGCTGGGTCTGAAGCCTATCGTTGTGATCAACAAGGTGGACCGTCCGGGGGCTCGCGTTGATTGGGTGCTGGACCAGACCTTCGATCTGTTCGACAAGCTGGGTGCGTCCGAAGAGCAACTCGACTTCCCCGTGATCTACGCTTCCGGCCTGAACGGTTGGGCGTGCATGGACATCAACGATGCACCTTCCAAGGGTGGTTCCGCTTCCGACATGAAGGCGCTGTTCGATCTCGTGATCAAGCACGTGCCTACGCCTCCGGGCAACCCCGATGCGCCTTTGCAATTCCAGATCGCGGCGCTGGACTACTCTACGTTCACCGGACGCCTTGGCGTTGGTCGCGTGCTGAACGGTCGTATCAAGCCGGGTCAGCAAGTGGTGGTGATGAATCACGAAGAGCAGGTCGGCAGCGGCCGTATCAATCAGGTGTTGGGTTTCCAGGGTCTGGATCGCGTGCCGGTGGATAGCGCCGAGGCTGGTGACATCATCATCATCTCCGGTCTGGACGAGATCGGTATCGGCGTCACGGTCTGTGACAAGGAAAATCCGGTCGGTCTGCCGGTGATGGGCGTGGATGAGCCGACGCTGAACATGGACTTCATGGTGAACACATCGCCATTGGCCGGTCAGGAAGGCAAGTTCGTGACTTCCCGTCAGATCCGCGATCGCTTGACCAAAGAGTTGTTGACCAACGTCGCATTGCGCGTGGAAGACACTGAAGACGCAGACGTGTTCCGCGTCTCGGGTCGCGGCGAATTGCATCTCACCATTCTGCTGGAGAACATGCGCCGCGAAGGTTTTGAGATGGCAGTGGCCAAGCCGCGCGTGGTCTACAAGGAGATCAACGGTGAGAAGTGTGAGCCGTACGAGAACCTGACTATCGACCTGGAAGATGCGCACCAAGGCGGCATCATGGAAGAGATCGGTCGCCGTCGTGGTGAGCTGACTAACATGGAATCCGACGGCCAAGGCCGTACCCGTCTGGAATACCACATCCCAGCTCGCGGCCTGATCGGTTTCCAATCCGACTTCATGACCATGACGCGCGGCTCGGGCCTGATGAGCCATGTCTTCGACGACTACGGTCCGGTCAAGGCTGACCTGCCGGGACGTCACAACGGTGTGCTGATCTCGGCCGAGGACGGCGAAGCGGTTGCCTATGCACTGTGGAAACTGGAAGACCGCGGCCGTATGTTCGTTGTGCCGGGCGACAAGCTGTATGAAGGCATGGTCATCGGTATCCACAGCCGCGACAACGATCTGATCGTGAACCCGATCAAGGGCAAGCAGCTCACCAACGTGCGTGCATCCGGTACGGATGAAGCCGTGCGTTTGACGACGGCTTTGAAGATGACGCTGGAATCGGCTGTCGAATTCATCGACGATGACGAACTGGTCGAACTGACACCCAAGTCCATCCGCATCCGCAAGCGTTACCTGAAAGAGCACGAGCGCAAGCGTTCGACCAAGGCATCTTCGTAACATCGCAAGGGCCGGGGTATTCCCGGCCAGCAGAAAACAAGGGACGCTTCGGCGTCCCTTTTTTTCAACGGCCTGTGCGAATCTATGTTCGCCGGGGCGTGATCCGGCTGTCAGCCGTGATCTCACGCCGATACAGCTATCGTTTATACTGCCGACTTCAATTTCCCCTCCCTGACCATGCTGGAAATACTGTCTGTGATCGCTGTTGTCGTACTGCTCGCCGTGCTGGCACTGCAGTTCAAACAGCCTGCCCGCATCGCACGGATGCTGGAGCAGCAGCACCGTGCCATGCTCACCGACCTTAACGACGGTTTGAACAAACAGGGTGACCGCCTGATCGCTGCGCAGGCTGCTGAGTCTGAAAGGCTGCGCACGGCTGTGGGCGAAGAGTTGCGCGCCACACGTGATGCCATAGCCGCGCTGCGCACTGAGATGTTGGCCCAGATGCTGGAAAAACTGGCAGAGCAGGGGCGGGCCGACCAGAAGCTGATTCAGGATTCGTTCAACAACGCTTCGCAGCACTTGCGCAACAGCATTGAGACCCTGAGCAAGACGGTGGACGGGCGTCTGGAACAGATTGGTGGCAAGGTCAACGAACGGCTGGACGAGGGCTTCAAGAAGACCAACGAGACTTTTGTCAGCGTGATGGCGCGGCTGGCAACCATAGACGAAGCGCAGAAGAAGATCGACGGGCTCACCACCAACGTCGTCAGTCTGCAGGAGCTGCTGGGCGATAAACGTTCGCGCGGTGCCTTTGGCGAGGTGCAGCTGGAAGGGCTGGTGCGCAACATCATGCCGTCCAATGCCTATGAGATGCAGTACACCCTGCCCAACGGCACACGAGCCGACTGCGTGCTCAAACTGCCGGAACCGACCGGCATGGTGGCGGTGGATTCCAAGTTCCCGCTGGAGAACTATCGTCGCATGCTGGATGGCGAAACAGGCGCGGAGAAACAGTTCAAGGCCGATCTGAAGAAGCACGTCGACGACATCGCCGGCAAATACATCATCCCCGATGTGACCTCGGACGGGGCGGTGATGTTTATCCCGGCCGAAGCGGTGTTCGCCGAGATCCATGCGCACCATCCCGACCTGATCGAATACGCCATGCAGAAGCGGGTCTGGGTGGTTTCGCCTACCACTTTGATGGCGGTGCTCAATACCGCACGTGCAGTGATGAAGGATGTGGAGACGCGCAAGCAGGTGCACATCATCAAGGATGAGCTGGGTAAGCTGGGCAAGGAGTTTGGTCGTTTTGACGAGCGCATGAAAAAACTGGCCGACCATATCCGCCAGGCACATGAAGATGCCCAGCAGGTGCGCACTACCAGCGAGAAGATATCGAAACGCTTCATCAGCATCGAGCAGGTGGAGCTTGATCATGCAAGCGGGATTGCCGAAATACCATATTCGCAGGAGTGATATGCGGTTAAAACAACAACCTCATTTATCGCTCACTCATGCTGTACGTTAGAATGCTGGAAGAACATGGTTTCATTCAACATAACCGATCAATCGTACAGAACAGGAGCCACACATGAAGAGAATCAGTCTGAGCATTTTGCTTGTCAGCATTGCCGTGAATTCCAATGCCAGTGAATTCGAGGGGGGGTATATCGGGGCGAATCTGGGTTCCAACACGGCCGCTGCTACCGCACTGTCCGACAAGAAAAGCACCTATCTCGGACTGAAGGCCGGATACAACTGGGACTGGAACAATTTTGTGGTGGGGGCTGAAGGCTTCGTGGATGCACATCAGGATTCCTACACGAGTTCGGACGCTGGTGTGGATGCACGCCTCGGACTGCCTATGGATCGTTGGATGCCTTACGCGAAACTGGGGCTGGCTGCGACGACACCGGGTGCCCGCTTGCATGGCGGTGTGGGGGTGGAATACAGGCTGACGGACAGATGGTCGGTCAATGCTGAATGGACGAGAGACAGCAAAGACGACAGCGGTGTAACAAAAAAGAACAACAATATCGCTGTCGGTTTGAACATGTATTTTGGTGCAACGTCTGCCAAAGCTGAGCCTGTGGCAATGGTCGCCGCACCTGTTGATCATTCCGCAGCTGAGAAGGCAGCGGCAGACAAAGCAGCGGCAGACAAAGCAGCGGCAGACAAAGCAGCAGCAGATAAAGCAGCAGCAGATAAAGCAGCAGCAGATAAAGCTGTTCAACCTCAATACAAAACACTTTTCACTGACAGACCTGTGACGCTGGAAGGCACCAGTTTTGCCAGCGGTTCCGCCAAGTTGAACCCCGCAGCAAGTGCGCAACTGGATAAAGTGGTCGAATTCGCAGCCGTAAGGAAAGAGGCGAATTTCCTGATCACCGGGTACACGGATGATCGCGGCAATGCGCAAAATAACGTCGCTCTGTCCGCTGCGCGTGCAGAGGCGGTCAAGGCATATCTGGTGGGCAAGGGCGTGGAGGCAGACCGTTTGAGCACACGTGGTTTGGGTTCTGAAAATCCGGTGGCGGACAATCAAACCTCTGAGGGACGCGCGAAGAATCGCCGTGTTGAAATTAGTTCGGTCGTAAAGGAAGCGCAGAAGGTTTTGGTGCAATAATCGTGCGCGGATAGGGCAGGCAGAAAAGGCGGGCATTCCCCGCCTTTTTGTTGTCAAATGAAAAGATTATGCTTCAGGCATTCACGGATTTTAGACGCTGAAAATTATTCGGGAGACGGTCAAAATGAAAAACTCACATACGTGGAAATTCTTCCGTGCAGGCGGCTTCGATCAGGTGCAACTGGACAACGGTGCCGACCTGCTGGCACTGAAGGAGCTAAACCAGAAACTATGGGTGGCGTTGAGCTGTCCAGTGCATGGCATCGAGTTCGACGGCCGTACGCTGGAGATGGTCGATACGGACGGTGATGGTCAGGTTCGCGCCAACGAAGTGTTGGCAGCGATCACTTGGGCGGGGGCGCTGCTGAAGGATGCTGATCTGCTGACCAAGGGGACGGACAAGTTGTTGTTGTCGGATATCGACGATAGCAGTGCGGAGGGGCGGCAGGTACTGGCGTCCGCGCGACTCATCCTGAATACACTCGGCAAGCGGGATGCCAGCCATATCTCGCTGGCAGAGATGACCGACATCAATAAATTTGTGGCCGGTCTGCAGTTCAACGGCGACGGGGTGGTCTGCGCACAGCAGGTCGATGATCCCACCGTACGCGCGACGGTGGGAGATATCGTCAAGACTGCTGGTTCTGTCGCGGATGTGAGTGGCGATACCGGCATCAATCAGGAGATCGGCGACAAGTTCTTTGCCGATGCCACGGCGTATGCCGGCTGGTTCGGCCGGGGCGAGGCAGATGCGGGAATATTGCCACTGGGCACGGGCAGCGATGCGGCGGCACAGGCTTTGCAGGCAGTCAGGGACAAGATCGACGACTATTTCATCCGTTGCCAGTTGGCGGCATACGATGAACGCGCGGCTGTGCCGTTGAGCCGTTCTGCAGAGGATTACCAGCAACTGGCCGCGAAGTGTCTGTCTGCGCAGAACGAGGAGGTGGCCGCTTTTCCGCTGGCCACCATCGCTGCAGGCAAACCGCTGGCATTGCATGCCAGTGTCAATCCCGCTTGGCAGGACAAGATAGATGCCTTGTGCAAGTGCGTGTTGCAGCCCTTGCAGGGAGAGCGGCAGAGCCTGACATTGGACGAGTGGAAATCACTTTGTGCGCGCTTCGATGCCTTTGCGGATTGGCAGAAGGCGAACCCCGCTCCGCAAGTCGGCGAGCTGGGTATCTCGCGTGTGCGGGAGATATTGTCCGCAGGACATCAGGCACGGATCGATGCGCTGATCGCACAGGACAAAGCGCTGGCCCCCGAGATCGAGGCCATCCATTCGGTGGAGCGCCTGATCCGTTATCAGCGCGACCTGTTCAAGCTGGTGAACAACTTCGTGTCTTTCCGTGAGTTCTATTCCGGCAAGGGCAAAGCTGTGTTTCAGGTCGGCACGCTGTATTTGGACGGGCGCAGTTGCGAGTTGTGCGTCAAGGTGGATGACGTGAATGCCCATGCCACGTTCGCCAACAGCAGCGGTGTTTGTCTGATCTATTGCGAACTGGTGCGAAAAGGTGGCAGTGAGAAGATGAACATCGCCGCGGCGTTCACGGCGGGTGATTCCGATTTTCTGGCAGTGGGTCGGCACGGTATCTTCTATGACCGCAAGGGGCAGGACTGGAATGCCACCATCGTGCGCATCAATGACCACCCTATCAGTATCCGCCAGGCTTTCTGGTCGCCATACAAGAAGCTCTCCAAGATGATCGTCGAGCAGTTGCAGAAGATCGCCGCTTCCAAGGCAAGCAAGGTGGAGGGTGGAATGGCCAAGGCGGTGAGTGGCGCGGCGGAATCCGCCCCCAAGCCGGCTTTTGATGTGGCCAAGTTCGCTGGTATCTTTGCCGCGATCGGGCTGGCCATCGGTGCCATCGGCGGCATCCTGGCTTCCGTGGTTGGCGGCATCCTGAGTCTGGAGTTCTGGCAGATACCGTTGGCGGTTGTCGGACTGATGCTGGCAGTCTCCCTGCCTTCGATGGCGCTGGCCTGGTTCAAACTGAAGAAACGCAATCTTGGGCCAATCCTGGATGCATGCGGCTGGGCGATCAATGCGCGTGCGTTGATCAACATCCCGTTCGGTACTTCGCTCACCGGCCTGCCCAAGTTGCCCGAGGGCGCACAGCGCGCACTGTTCGACCCTTATGCAGAGAAGAAACATGTATGGCCATATCTGCTCGTACTCTCACTGCTGATGGCTGGGTTGGTCTGGGCGTGGTACGCCGGATATTTTGAATGAGGGAACACCGTAAATGAAGATCGCCATCGCACAGATCAATTGTCTGCTGGGTGATCTGGACGGCAATGCCGCCAAGATCGCCGAGTACGCAGCACGCGCCCGGGAACAAGGCGCCGCGATCCTGCTCACCCCGGAGATGAGCTTGTGCGGTTACCCGCCGGAAGACCTGCTGCTGCGTGACGGTTTTTACCATGCTTGTCAGGAAGCCTTGGACAAGCTGGCGCAACAACTGTTCGGTATCACGGTCGTGGTCGGGCATCCGCACCAGCATGGCGGGGAATATTTCAACGCTGCTTCGGTGCTGCAAGGCGGCAAGATCGTTGCGACCTATCACAAACACGAGTTGCCCAATCACAGCGTATTCGACGAGGTACGCTATTTCTCGCCGGGTTCCTTGCCTTGCGTGTTCGAACTGGAAGGCATCAAATTCGGCATCAATATCTGCGCTGACGTATGGGAGCCGCATGCAGCAAAACGTGCCAGGGATGCGGGCGCACAAGTGTTGCTGGTGCTGAATGCTTCGCCGTATCACTACGCCAAAGTCGATTCGCGCCACGGCGTGGTGCGTGAGCGTATCAACGATATCGGGCTGCCGGTCATCTATGCCAATCTGGTCGGCGGGCAGGACGAGCTGGTGTTCGATGGCGCTTCGTTCGCGATGGACGGGGAAGGTGGTATCACGCATCAGTTCTCCTCATTCGAAGAGCGGCTGGGTTTGGTCGAACTGCAGGATGGACGACCTGTCCCGGGCGAGCAAGTGGAGGTGCTGCGCGAAGAAGCCAGCATCTATCAGGCGCTGTGTCTGGGCGTACGGGACTACATCACCAAGAATCGTTTCCCCGGCGTGTTGCTGGGTCTGTCCGGCGGTATCGATTCCGCGCTGACGCTGGCGGTGGCGGTGGATGCGCTGGGTGCGGACAAGGTGCGCGCGGTGATGATGCCGTCGCCCTACACGGCGCAGATCAGCATCGATGATTCGCGCGAGATGGTGCAACTGCTCGGTGTGCCATATGAAGAGCTTGATATCGTGCCGACCTTCGATGCCTTGCAGGACACTTTGGCACCGCTGTTCAAGGGGCTGCCGGTGGATACCACCGAAGAGAATCTGCAGGCACGCATCCGTGGCACGTTGCTGATGGCGCTGTCCAACAAGACAGGCTCGCTTGTGTTGACCACCGGCAACAAGTCCGAGATGACCGTAGGCTACGCCACACTTTATGGCGATATGGCGGGCGGCTTCGCGGTGCTCAAGGATGTGAGCAAGACCTGGGTTTATCGCTTGTCAAAATGGCGGAATGCGCAAAGTCGCACCATCCCCGAGCGCATCATCACGCGTCCGCCGAGTGCGGAGTTGAGGCCCGACCAGACCGATCAGGACAGTCTGCCGCCCTACGATGTGCTGGACGCCATCATGGCCTGTTATGTGGAACGCAACATGTCCATCGCGGCGATCGTGGCGCTAGGTTATGCCGAGGAAGATGTGCGCCGTGTGGTCAAGTTGATACGCATCGCGGAATACAAACGACGTCAGGCACCGGTCGGAATACGCATCACCGACCGCAGCTTCGGCAAGGATTGGCGCTATCCCATCACCGTGCGTTATCAGGACGACTACTGATCCGGCGCAGTGCTCTGGCAGCAAGCAGGTGCAAGGGAAGCAGCAGTGCCAACGCGATGCCCAGCCCTTGGTGCAGTTGGCTGATGGTTTCGCGCCAATCTTCATGTGGCGGGTAATACAGGCACAGCCCGCTGACAGCCAGTAGCGCCAGCACCGCAGTGAGTAGCAAGCCGTTCCCGCGATTGCGATGCGCCCGCCAATTCCCTTGTTGATGCAGGCTGGATAATCTGCCAGCCATCCACACGAGAACGTAAGCAGTGATGCCGTGCAGGACCAGCATGCGGTGACGCAGCGTGTGCAGCGGATCGGTATAGTCCTGCACATCCACCAGCCAGCCCAACACCATCCACGCAAAGCCACTCGCAATCACGATCAGGCTGCAAATCAATACCGTATTGCGCGCGAATGGACTCAAACGTACGCCCCAAGTGTTCATGGATGTTCTCCCGTCATGGCCTGCTGATGCAGCAGCAGTGCGAGTCGCGTCAGCTTCTGTAATGCACGGACGGACAAGGTAGCCCCGGATATGCCGTCGATGTGACGATCCAGCTTCATTCCATCATCAAGCCGGGCGCCAGCGAACTGCGCCGTGAAGGCGGGGTGCTTTACCTCCCAGCCGCGACTTTCGCGGTAGATCAGCACGCTCACCTTTTCGACCTTGTCGTGGGCTATCACGATGCCGACCGTGATCGGTCTTTCCTTGCCGATCTCATCCAGTACCCAGGCAGTGCGGTCGCCGCTGCGCCAGTATCTCACCCGTGCCAGTGGGTAGTCGTGATGCAGGATGTCACGCACGCTAGCGCGCAACTCACCGGTGAGCCAGATGTCTCGCGCTTCTGGCGATTCCTGGAAGGCACTATTGAGGAAGGTCTCGATCTCGGGTTCACCAGAGTAAGCCGGAAGCGAGAAAAAGAGCAGGATGAACAGGCTTAACCAAGCCATATCAGAACTGGTAACCCAGGCCGAGGTTGATTCCATCGTATTCACTCTGTCCGGAAGGGGCGCGTTGATTCTGGTAGTCCACTTTTACGACCACATCAGGGTGCGGCCAGAAGTTCATACCCAGATCGGTTTGTTGGAAACGGCTGTGGCTGCTATCGCCAGCGCGATTGTCCCAACTGCTGCAGCGCGCGAAGATGCCCCAGCGTTCGGAAAGGCGCCATGATGGTTCCGCGTACCAGCCGTTCTGTCTGTCTGCACCAAGCGCTGCCGGGCCGCTGCCTGCAAGCTTCCAACCTGCGTATAGCAGGCGCAAGCCGAATGCGCCGCGCGTGACCACTGCGTGGGTCTCATACAGGGTCGCTGCACCGGCTGTGGCGTCGAGGCTCTGCGTGATATCCGATTGGTGGTGCAGCGTGGCGGCCAGTTCCAGTCCGGGCATGCCGGTCCATTTCAAACGGCTTGTATAGGCTGCATCGACCGCCAAAGCTTTCGACGCATTCTGACGCCCGGCGCGTACCGCGTAGTTAGAGGAGGCGCTTGTGGATAGACCGCTGGTGAGGGCCGCTTCGATGGTGAATCCGTTCTGTGTGCGTTTGGACAGCATGACGCCGCCTTCACTCCAGGTGGTGGGAATGATGTTCGTCTCTACCGGATTTCGCTCCACACCGTAGAAAGTCGGTGGCTCATGCGTCTCACTGATGATGCCGACCGGCATGAGCATCATGCCTGCCTTGAGGTTCGTCGCTTCATTCAGCGTGTATTCGATGTAAGCCTGCTCCAGTACCACGACCCCTGAGCTTCCCGTATCGCTGTGTTCGACCTCCAGTTCGGAGATGAATCGTGTCTGGTTATCGAATTCATGCGACATGAACAGCACGAAACGGTGGATATCCAGTTCGTCCTTGTCGTTGCCGTTGCGATTGTTGAGTTTGTTCAGGTGTAGCTCGCCATAACTGCCGAAGTTGGTGCGCTGATATTCTTGGTTCGATGCAGTTTGCGTATTGCCATACATTGTCTCAAGTTGCGCTTCCAGTCTTTCGATCCGCTGTTCAAGTGCGGTATCTGCTGCGCTTGCCCCTAGCGGGAGCAACAATGCTAGGGCGGTGATGTGGCGTTGGATCATGATGTTCATAAACGCTCCTGATGAGTAGTTAGGAATCTGTTTTGCAATGCTCAAACGATAATGATTCTCAATATAGATGATAATGATTATCATGTGCAAGCGATATTTGCTAGACTGGGGCAAGACCGAATCGGGATATCCGGACTTATCAAGGAGGGAATATGGATAGCGAAGAGTTGCGTAATGCAGGCTTGAAGGTGACGATACCCCGTCTCAAGATATTGTCCTTGCTGGAGAATTCAGCAGAGCGGCACATGACGGCCGAGACTGTCTACCGTCTGCTGGCGGAAGGCGGCGAAGTGATCGGACTGGCAACGGTGTACCGGGCGCTGGCCCAGTTCGAGGCGGCCGGACTCATCACGCGTCATCACTTCGACAGTGGCCAGACGGTGTACGAACTGGAACGCGGCCCCCATCACGACCACATCGTGTGCATACGTTGCGGGCGGGTGGAAGAGTTCTATGACAAGGTCATCGAAGAACGCCAACGCGAGATTGCAGCCTCACTGGGTTTCACACTGAGCGATCATGCGCTGACCCTGTACGGCGAGTGCAACAGCCCGGATTGTCCGGGACACCAAGGTTAAGGCGTATTCGAGCCATGCCTGTTGGGCTATACTTGAACAAGTCATCACATAACCGTTGAATCAGCCCAAGGGAGCCAGAAATGAAGAAGATCGAAGCCATCATCAAGCCATTCAAACTCGACGAAGTGCGCGAAGCTCTTAATGAACTTGGCGTCAGCGGTCTGACCGTGACGGAAGTGAAAGGCTTTGGACGTCAAAAAGGGCATACCGAGTTGTATCGCGGTGCCGAGTATGTGGTTGATTTTCTGCCCAAGATCAAGGTTGAGATCGTGGTCACGGCAGCCATGCTGGAAACAGCAGTGGATGCCATCGTCAAGGCGGCGCACACCGGCAAGATCGGTGATGGCAAGATTTTCGTGACCTCAGTCGAACAAGTCATCCGTATCCGTACCGGCGAGACAAACGAGTCGGCTATCTGATCGTCCGGGCGGGGGCCTTGCGGACGTGAGCTGATGACGATGATCAGAAACTGGTGGTATGGCTTGAGCATGCGGCTCAAGCTCTCCCTGCTGATCCAGGTAGGGCTGCTCATCATCCTCGTTTTCACCCAACGCTGGCTGATGGCCAGCTTCGAAGCCAAGATCCTGCAGTCTGCTCAGGTGCGAGCCGAGGAGACGGCCGACGGCATCATCAACGGCATGAACATGCTGATGCTGACCGGCCAGATATCCGATCCGGCGAACCGTATGCTGTTCATCGACAAGATGAGCCAGTCGCGCGGCATACGCGAATTGCGCATCATCCGTTCCGAATTGGTAGACCGTCAGTTCGGTCCCGGACTGCCCGAGGAGCGGGTGCGGGACGAGATCGACCGGCGCGTGTTGCAGACTGGGAAACCCTATTTTGAGCGTCGCGATGCCGAGAAGCAGTCATTGCGCGCAGTTTTTCCCTTCATCGCCAGTCACAACTTCAAAGGGACGGATTGTCTGAGCTGTCACCATGTGCCGGATGGAACGGTGAATGGTGCGGCAAGCATCGTGCTGGATCTGACCGAGGAATTCGAGCTTATCCGTTCGATCGATGCTTGGCTGTGGATAGGGCAGCTGTTGTTGCAGCTCGTGTTGTTCTTCATGATCGATGTGCTCATCCGTTCCTTCACCGATCCGCTGAAGAAGTTGCAGCATGTCATGTCCGCCATACAGGAGGACGGAGACCTGTCACGTCGCGTGGATATCAAATCGCGTGATGAGATCGGCAAGATGGCGAATGCCTTCAATGCGCTGGCGGACAGTCTGGAGAAGAGCGTGGAACAGGTGAAGCAGGGCCAGGAACAACTCAGGCTGGCGGCTGAAGTGTTCGTGAGCAGTGCAGAGGCCATCGTGATCACGGATGTGCACAACAACATCATGCAGGTGAACCGCGCCTTCACCCAGATCACGGGATATGCGGCCGAAGAGGTGATAGGCAAGAATCCGCGCATCCTGAAATCGGGCGAGCAGGGTCCGGAGTTCTACCAGGAGATGTGGGATACCCTGCTGTCGACCGGTGCATGGCAAGGCGAGGTGATGGATCGGCGCAAGAGTGGCGAGGTCTACCCGAAGTGGTTGTCGATCGCCGTAGTGAAGAACGAGCAGGGCGAGATCACAAATTACATCGCATTGTTCACGGACATCACCGAGCGCAGGGCTTCCTTCGAGCGGATACAGCAGTTGGCGCATTTTGATGCCCTGACCGATCTGCCCAATCGAACTTTGCTGAACCAGCACATCGAACAGTCCATGCTGACCGCCAAACGCAACCGCAACAAGATGGCTTTGCTGTTCCTCGATCTGGATGGATTCAAGGGCGTGAACGATACCTTGGGCCACCATGCGGGCGATATGCTTCTACGGGAAGTATCCATTCGCCTGAAGAGATGTGTCCGCGAGACAGATATGGTGTCGCGACTGGGAGGGGATGAATTCGTCGTCGTGATGTCTGCGATCAACAAGTCTGAAGATGCTGCGCAGGTGGCCCAAAAGATCATTGCCTCGATCTGCGAACCATTCGAGATCGAAGGCTATACGGTGAACATCGGTACCAGTATCGGTATCAGTATCTACCCGGACGATGCGGGCGAAAGCGACAGCTTGAAGAAGTTCGCCGACGCGGCGATGTACGAGGTCAAGCAGGCGGGGAAGAACCATTACCGCTTTCACGGCCAGCTGATTTAAGTAACACCCGCACCGCGCCGCTGCCGCCGGCATTCATCGGCGCATCGCAGAACGCCAGCACCAGCGGGTGCTGGATCAGCCAGTGCCGGGCCAGGCGTTTCAGCAAGCCTTCCCCTTGTTTGCTATGCCAGCCTTTGCCGTGGATCACGTTCACGCAGCGCAAGCCTTGCTGAGTCGCCTGATGCAGGAACGTTGTCAGCAGTCTTCTCGCTTCATCACTGTTCAAACCATGCAGATCGAGCTCATCCTGCACCGGCCATTCGCCGCGACGCAGTTTGCGCAGCGTCATGCGGTTCAGTCCGTTGCTCAGGTATTCAACGGGCGCAACATCGCCCGCGCCATGATCGGAGAGCGTGTCGGCGACTTCTGTTTCGGGAAGGCGGTTTTGCGGGCGCGGTTTGCGGGGAGCGGGAGAGGGGATGCGACGGTCACTGGGTTTGAGTGGCGTCACGTCGTCCAGCAGTTGCCGGAACAAGTGTTCATCCTGTTCCGGCGTATCTTTCATCAGCCCATAGCTTGCAGGTATTTGTCCGCATCCAGAGCGGCCATGCAGCCGGTCGCTGCGCTGGTGCATGCCTGACGGTAGATCTGGTCCTGCACATCGCCGGCAGCGAATACGCCGGCTATGCTGGTACCTGTTGCATTCCCTTTGTTTCCGCCCTTGGTGACGATGTAACCGTTGTCCATCTCCAGTTGTCCGGTGAATAGGTCGGTATTCGGCTTGTGGCCGATGGCGATGAATACGCCGTCCACGGTGATGTCCTGTGTGCTGCCGTCCTGCACGTTCTTCAGGCGTGCGCCGGTGACACCATTGTCGTCACCCAGCACTTCGTCCAGCACCTGATGCAGTTGCAGTGTGATCTTGCCTTCTTTCACTTTTTCCATCAGGTGGTCGATCATGATGCGTTCGGCGCGGAAGCTGTCGCGGCGGTGGATCAGCGTGACATGGCTGGCGATGTTGGCCAGATACAACGCTTCTTCCACGGCAGTGTTGCCGCCGCCGACCACAGCCACCGGTTTGTTGCGGTAGAAGAAACCGTCGCAGGTGGCGCAACCGGACACGCCCTTGCCCATGAATGCCTCTTCCGAAGGCAGGCCGAGATATTGCGCCGAGGCGCCGGTGCAGATTATCAGTGCGTCGCAGGTGTAGGTTCCCGCATCGCCGCTCAGCGTGAACGGCTTCTGTTGCAGTTGCGCGGTGTGGATATGGTCGAAGATGATCTGCGTGTTGAAACGCTCGGCATGTTGCTGGAAACGCTGCATCAATTCGGGGCCTTGCACGCCGTTCGGATCGGCCGGCCAGTTGTCCACTTCAGTGGTCGTCATCAGTTGTCCGCCCTGAGCCATGCCGGTGATCAGCACCGGGTTCAGGTTGGCGCGTGCGGCATACACGGCGGCGGTGTAACCGGCCGGGCCGGAGCCGAGGATGAGGAGCGGATGGTGTTGGGTGGTTTTTTCCATGATTTTTATGTGGGTTTGTCAGTAATGAAGAACGGGGGAAATTTAACAGTAGGGGGGAGGGCTGTCGAGTAAAATGCTCGGCCATGAGATTGATCAGCCTGTTTTTCCTGTTGTTGTCGAGTCAACCTGCCTTCGCGGCCCAATTGCCCGGCATCCCCCAATTCATAGATGAAATGGTGGAGCGCCACCATTTCAAGCGCGCCGATCTGGAACGCGTGTTCCGCCGGGCCGAGCGCCGTCCGGACGTGATCGAGGCGATAGAGAAACCTGCCACCCTGAAGCCTTGGGCCGAATACCGCGCCAATTTCGTCAATTCGCAACGCATCAAGGACGGTCTCAAGTTCTGGAAGAAAAACGAGACTTATCTGAATCGCGCGCAGCGCCAGTTCGGCGTGCCAGCCGAATACATCGTCGCCATCATCGGCGTGGAGACCATGTACGGCAAACAGACCGGTCGGTTCCGCACACTGGATGCACTGACGACACTTGCGTTCGATTTCCCGCGTCGTGCGCCGTATTTCCGGGCTGAGCTGGAAGAGTTCCTTCTGTTGTCTAGCGAGCAGGATTTCAATCTGCTGGCGATCAATTCTTCATACGCCGGGGCGCTGGGCATTCCGCAGTTCATGCCGAGCAACTATCGCAAATATGCGCTGGACTACAACGGTAACGGCCAAGTGGATATTCTGCATGAACCGGCTGATGCCATAGGCAGTGTGGCGAACTACTTCAAGCACTACGGCTGGCGTAGCAGCGAACCGGTCGCCACCCAGGTGCGTGTCGCTGAAGCAAGCAAGCTGGGCGATCTGCTGGTGGCGAGGCCGGTCAAGGGATGGACGACCGATGCGGGTGTGTCATTTGAAGGTGGGGAGAAAGACATCTTGCCACCGGCCTGGCTGCTGGATCTGACGCTGGAGAACGGCAAGGAATACTGGCTGGTTTTCGAGAACTTCGACGTCATCATGCGCTACAACATCAGCAGCTATTACGCGATGTCGGTACACCAACTGGCAGAGGCGTTGCGCGCGTCCCAGCCCTGATCAATACACGCGGCGGGCGCCGTTGTAGCGCGATCTCCAGTAGTTGAGTTCCATGCTCTCCACCCGGATGCGGCTGCCGGTCTTGGGCGCATGCACGAACTTCCTTTCGCCGACGTAGATGCCTACATGCGAGTAGGGGCGGCGCATGGTGTCGAAGAACACCAGATCGCCGGGGCGCAAGTCGCTTTGCCGCAAGGGCTCGCCGACACCGCTGATCGCTTTGGTCGTGCGGGGGAGTTGGATATCCAGTACTTCCCGGTACACATGGCCGACATAGCCGCTGCAATCGAATCCGCTGCGCGCACTGCTGCCGCCATATTGGTAGGGTGTCTCGGCCAGACTCATGGCATACATCACCAGGTCGTTCATTTGATCATTGCGCGCGCTGCCGATTTGCGCAGGTGCAGAAGCGCAGGCGGTCACGAGGGTAAGCAGAAGTAGTAAGGACAATTTTTGCATGGCGGACATCCCGAGAGTTGGGGGGATTATATAGGCATGCGGCCCAAGCGGCTGACGGGCTGCAAAACCGGGGCCCGTGGAACCGTCTTCTCAAGTAGAATCTGGGCATCAATCAACTGGAGCGCGCGATGAGTTTTTCCGAAATCGATGTACAGAATGCACTGAAGAGCCTGATCGATCCCAATACCAAAAAGGATTTCGTCAGCGGAAAATCCGTCAAGAACGTCAAGGTCAGCGGTAGCGATGTGACGCTGGACATCCTGCTCGGATATCCGGCGCAGAGTGTGTGGAGCGAGATCAAGGCACAGGTCGAGACTCATCTGAAGACTGCCTTGGCCGGTGCAGGCAAGATCGAAGCCAGTGTCAGCAGCAAAGTTGTGCCGCACGCGGTGCAGCGTGGCGTGAAGCTGGTGGACGGTGTGAAGAACATCATCGCGGTAGCTTCCGGCAAAGGCGGCGTGGGCAAGAGCACCACTGCTGTGAATCTGGCGCTGGCGCTGGCCGCCGAAGGCGCCCGCGTCGGCATGCTGGATGCGGATATCTACGGACCTTCACAACCCACCATGCTGGGGCTGAGCGGCAACCCGGATTCCGAAGACGGCAAGACCATGAAGCCGCTCATCAATCACGGTCTGCAAGTGATGTCGATCGGCTTCCTGATAGACGCTGATACACCGATGATCTGGCGCGGTCCGATGGTGACGCAGGCGTTGGACCAGTTGCTGCACCAGACCAAGTGGGACAATCTGGATTATCTGGTGATCGACCTGCCACCCGGCACCGGCGACATCCAGCTCACACTGGCGCAGAAAGTACCTGTCACCGGTGCGGTGATCGTCACCACGCCGCAGGACATCGCGCTGATGGACGCGCGCAAGGGGCTCAAGATGTTCGAGAAGGTCGATGTCAAGATCATCGGCATCGTGGAGAACATGAGCACGCATATCTGCTCGAAGTGCGGCCACGAGGAGCATATCTTCGGTGCCGGCGGCGGCGAAAAGATGTGCGCCGACTACAACACCGAATTCCTCGGCAGCCTGCCGCTGGACATCCGCATCCGAGAACAGACCGATTCCGGCGAACCCACTGTTGTGTCCGATCCGGACGGCAGCATCGCCAAGGTGTACAAACAGATCGCACGTCGCGTGGCGGTGAAGATCGCCGACATGGCGCAGGACCATAGCGCGGCGTTCCCGAAGATAGTTGTCCAGAACACCTGATGCGCATTCTGATCAGTAACGACGACGGCTATTTCGCGCCGGGGCTGGCTTGTCTGGCGCAACACCTTTCCGCCATCGCAGAAGTGACCGTGGTGGCGCCCGAGCGCGACCGTAGCGGGGCCAGTAATTCGCTCACGCTCAATCGGCCGCTCAATCTGCGTCGTGCGGCCAATGGTTTCCATTATGTGGACGGTACGCCGACCGACTGCGTGCACCTCGCTGTGACCGGCATGCTGGATGTGCAACCGGACATCATCGTTTCCGGCATCAACGCCGGGGCGAACATGGGTGACGACACCATCTATTCGGGTACGGTGGCTGCGGCAACGGAGGGCTTCCTGTTGGGGATTCCGGCGATCGCCATTTCCATGGCAAAACATGATCCTGAATATTTCGATACGGCAGGCAGGGTCGCGGTCGAGTTGGTGCAGCGCTTCATGCGTGAGAGCCAGCCGCACCCGTGGCTGCTCAATGTGAACGTGCCGGATATCCCCTACGCGCAATTGCAAGGCATGGAAGTGACTCGTTTGGGCAAACGCCACAAAGCCGAGCCGGTGGTCAAAGCCAGCAATCCGCACGGACAGCCGATCTATTGGGTCGGGCCTGCGGGCAAGGCGCAGGACGCGGGCGAGGGCACGGATTTCCACGCGATAAACAATGCCCGTGTTTCCATCACACCTTTGCAGATCGATCTGACCCAGTACAGCCAACTTGATGCGGTGCGCACCTGGATGGGGACTGGTGCATGAACTTGCAGCACGCGGGTATCGGCATGACCTCGCCGCGCACGCGCGCGCGCATGATCGAGCGTTTGCGTGCCCAAGGCATCCGCGACGAGACCGTGCTGGCGGCGATGAACAATGTGCCGCGCCACCTGTTCGTGGACGAGGCGCTGGCAGGCCGTGCCTATGACGACGTCTCGTTGCCGATCAACTACGGACAGACCATCTCGCAGCCCTACATCGTTGCGCGCATGACCGAGGTGCTGCGTAACGGCAAGCAACTGGGCAAAGTGTTGGAGGTCGGTACCGGCTGCGGTTATCAGGCGGCTGTGCTGGCACAGGTCGCGCAACAGGTTTACAGCGTGGAACGCATCCTGCCCCTGCACGAACGCGCGCGCAAACTGCTGCGCGAATTGAAGATCAGGAATGTCGTGTTGCGTCATGCGGATGGTACGAGCGGATTGACTGAAGGTGCGCCGTTCGAGGGCATCATCATGGCTTGTGCCGCACCGGCATTGTCCGAGTCGTTGAAAGCGCAGCTGGCGGTGGGTGGTAGAATGGTGCTGCCGGTCGGTACGCAGGAGCAATATCTTTATCTGGTCGAGCGTACCGAAAGCGGTTTCAAGGAGACACGTCTGGAGGCGGTGAAATTCGTACCGCTCCTGGCAGGGATAGCATGACTGGCCTCATTTCTAAAACACGACATACGACTCCGATCCTCATCGCCTTGCTGGCGGCGTCACTGCTGAGCGCCTGTGCAGGTCCGGCAGCCAGTGGCAAACGCGCGCCCATCGTGGAATATGGCGCAGGTCCTGTTCCTTATGCTGCTGAAAAACCGGCAGAGACCACCACGATCTATGTTGTACAGGCGGGCGACACTTTGTACAGCATCGCCTTCCTGAACGGACTGGATTACATGGAAGTGGCGCAACAGAATGGTCTCAAGGATCCTACTGCCATCCAAGTGGGGCAGAGACTGCGTTTGATCGTTCCCGCCGAGGAAGTGGTCTCCGAAGTGTCTGTTCCGGTCGCTATGCGCATCCCGCGTGCGGGCGAGGTCAAAAATCAGCCCAAGGTAGGACGCTTGCTGTATTCGGCGCAAGCTTTGGCCAAAGCGCAACACATGCAGGATGACGATCCTTCCGCAACATCTGTCGCTAGTTTGGCACCAGCGCCGACTGTGGTTGAGGAAGGGGTGGAGTGGGGGATGCCGACACGCGGCAAGGTCATCGCCGGTTATGCGAAGAGCGCCAACCGCAAAGGTGTGGACATCGCCGGTGCGCAAGGTCAACCCATACTCGCCAGCGCTTCAGGAAAGGTCGTGTATAGCGGCAGCGGCCTGCGCGGCTATGGCAAGCTGGTCATCATCAAGCACAACACCACCTTCCTCAGCGCCTATGCCCATAACGACCGTCTGCTGGTGAAAGAAGGCCAAAGCGTGCGCAAGGGACAGAAGATCGCCGAGATGGGCAGCACTGATACCGATCAGGTCAAGCTGCATTTCGAGATCCGTCGCATGGGCAAGCCGGTCGATCCTGCCAAGTATTTGCCGCTGATGAAGTCTTGAGCGAAAAAGCCCTTAACGTGAACGACCATGACCGGGCCAGTGCCGGTCTGCGCTATGTCTACCCGGTCGTGTCTCGCCGCGCGGGCGGCGTTTCCATCGGCATCAATCTCAATACCAATAATGCATGTAATTGGCGTTGTATCTATTGCCAGGTTCCGGACCTGAAGCTGGGCGCTGCACCAACTGTCGATCTGGCATTGCTGGAGCAGGAGTTGAGCGGATTCTTGCATGAGTTGCAGCATGGCGATTTCATGCAGCGCGTACCGCCCGAGATGCGGCGTATCAATGACATTGCCCTCTCCGGTAATGGCGAGCCGACCAGCGCGCTTGAATTCCCCCAAGTCATCGAACTCATCGGCAGGCTGAAGCCCGCCGATCTCAAGCTGGTGCTGATCACCAACGGCAGTCTGATGCAGCGTGACACCGCGCAGCAGGGACTGCGCCGTATGGCGCAACTCAATGGCGAAGTTTGGTTCAAACTGGATCGTGCCAGCGAGCCGGGCATGCTACGCGTGAACGATACGAAGTCACAGATGGATGCGGTGCTCAAGAATCTGGCAACCGCCGTCAGTTGCTGTCCCGATACCTGGTTGCAGACTTGCTGGTTCGCATTGGATGGTGCGGCGCCCGACAAGAAGGATGAGGATGACTATCTGGATATGCTGTCGTCTTGTGCGAGGCTGGGCATCCACCTGCAGGGTGTGCTGCTATACGGTCTGGCACGTCCCTCCTTGCAAGCAGAAGCGCCGCGTCTGTCGGCATTGTCCGCGCAGCAGATGGAAGCCTTTGCGGCGCGTATCCGGAGTCTGGGGCTGGCCGTAAAAGTGTCGGTCTGAAACTTATTGTTCTTCAAGTGCGCGCGGGCGGGAGATGCCGAAGCCTTGTGCGTAGTCGATACCCAATTCATTCAGTTTGGCGATAAGTTCATCGCTTTCCACCAGTTCTGCCACGGTGCGCACGCCGATCTTCTTTGCCACACGGTCGATGGAGCTGACCTTGGCAAGATTGACCGGGTCGCGCAGCAGACCAAGGATGAGGCTGCCATCGATCTTGATGAAGTCCACTTGGAAGCCGCGTATGCGGTCGAACGAGACGTTGTCTCGCCCGAAACCGCTCAAGGCGACCCGGCAACCGCAAGCTCTGACCTGCCGGATGAATTCAGCCGCATTCTCTCCGCGCTGTGTCAGTTCGGCATCAGTCACTTCAAAACACAGGCTGCCTGCTGCCGCTTCATATTCCTGTAACAGGGTTCTCAGGAACTCCGGGAATTCCGGATCACCCAGCGTGGCAGCGGCGAGGTTGATGAAGAACATCGAGTCTTTACGACTGTGGCTGGCCGACCATGCCAGCACATGCTGGATTACCCAGCGATCCAGATAGGGCATCAGGCCGTGCCGTTCTGCCAGCGGAAAGAATGCGCCGGGCGGCAGCAGACCTTCTTCTTCTTCCTGCAGGCGGATAAGGATCTCGTAGTGTTCGGCTCCACCGCTGTTGAGTGGGAGCGGGGCGATCAACTGGCAGTAAAGGCGAAACTCGCCATGCTCGATGGCGGTGATGATGCGTTTACCGGCATTCTTTTGGCCGGTGATCTGTTCCGAAAATGCGTCTATGTATAGTTCCTGCCCCGCTTGAGACTCATCCCCGGCGGTGGGCTGTTCGTTGGGAGGCGCTTGAACCGGGGTCAGATCGCTGCGGCCGGTGATGTCATCCGCCAGAAAGTAGAAACCATTGATTTTTCCAGCCTCGTCGTATTGCGGAACGTGGGTTACCGACAGGTGATAGAGCGCGCCGTTCTGCATTGCCTGTGTGCGCTCGTAGCGGACCTCCTGCCCATCCAGTGACTGTCGCACCGCAGTGGCGATCTCTGCGCTGACCTTGGGGCCGAGTATCTCGCGAATATGGTGGCCGTCTATCTGTTCGGGGCGCATGCCCAGCCAATCATGGAAAGCACGATTATGGTAATGGCATTGGCCTTTGGTATCGAACAGCGCGACCATGCTCGACAGGGATTCGTTCATGAGTTGCAGGCGGGGACGGTCGGTGGCGTTCTTTTGATCGGCGTGCTTGCGCAGCAGTGTCTCGCGCTCCAGCTTGCTTTTGAGGGCGGCAAGTTGTGCTGTGCGGCGCATCAGCAACCATTCCGAGCGTGAGGCACGTACAGCTTCGGCCAGAATTGCGGCGACCAGTACGCCGGTCAGGAATGCTGTCCATGGCAGGTTGGATTCGGTGAAGGAGATGGCGAACACAAGGGCGGACGCGGTGGCGACCACAGCCAGAGCGGCGACATAGTTTCGTATGGTTCGGAACAGCGTCCGTTTCTGCATCAAGCGCTCCCTTGTGATGCGTTGATGTTCGTCGTGGCCGATTATGGCACCAAGTCGGCCCAAGCCGCACCCGTTCGGGTCGAGAAGCTTGAGGGCGGCATCTTTGATGAGGCATGGAAGTGTCCCAACAGCTTGAGTTGGCAGGGGAGTTCGGTTACAATGCGCGCCCCGTTTATCCGGCAACCGCCGGTGGATGGGAATTCACACACTCGTTCATGTTGGGGTGTCCTTACGGGATCAGGCTGGCGAGTGGAAGAACTTAACCCTTAACGTTGGAGTAAATCATGGCAGCAGTCACTATGCGTCAAATGCTGGAAGCGGGTGTCCATTTCGGTCACCAGACACGTTTCTGGAATCCCAAGATGGCCCCTTATATCTTCGGTCATCGCAACAAGATCCATATCGTCAACCTGGAAAAGACCGTCGTGATGTTCAACGACGCGCTGAATGAAGTACGCAAGATCGCATCGAAGAAGGGCAACGTCCTGTTCGTGGCGACCAAGCGTCAGGCGCGCGAGATCATCCGCGAAGAAGCGCAGCGCGCGGGTTCTCCTTATGTCGACTATCGCTGGTTGGGCGGCATGCTCACCAACTTCAAGACCGTGCAACTGTCGATCAAGCGCCTGAAAGAACTGGAAGCCATGATCGAAGACGGCAGCATCGACAAGGTCTCCAAGAAAGAAGGTCTGATGTTCCGTCGCGAACTGGAAAAGCTGGAGCGCAGCCTGGGCGGTATCAAGGATATGCAGGGCCTGCCTTCCGCGATCTTCGTGATCGACGTCGGATACCAGAAGGGTACCGTCACAGAAGCGATCAAGCTGGGTATTCCTGTCATCGGCGTGGTCGATACCAACCATAGCCCGCTCGGCGTGGACTTCGTGATCCCGGGTAACGACGACTCCAGCCAGGCGATCCGCCTGTACGCACGCGGCGTGGCCGATGCGATCCTGGAAGGTCGCGAACAAGCAACCACCGATCTGGTCGAACAGATCGCGGAAAAAGAAGCTGCTTAAGCGGCCTCTCCGTAACAAGGGGGCGCAAGCCCCCTTTTTTGTAAGCTGAATTCTGTTGAAAAATTAGGAGTGTGACATGGCGGAAATCACCGCAAGCATGGTTAAAGAACTGCGCGAGGCCACCGGTCTCGGCATGATGGAGTGCAAGAAGGCACTGGTAGAGACGAACGGCGATGCCAAGGCGGCTGAAGAGTTGCTGCGCATCAAGAGCGGTGCCAAGGCCAGCAAGGCCGCATCGCGCGTCACAGCTGAAGGCGTGATCGGCTCTTATCTGGCCGCTGATGGCAAGATTGGTGCCGTAGCTGAAGTGAACTGCGAAACCGACTTCGTGGGCAAGAACGACGACTTCATGGCATTCGCCAGGAACGTTGCCGAAACCGTGGCGAAGAACGATCCTGCCGATATCGATGCGCTGCTGGGCATGAAGTTGGCGAACGGTGCGGGTACTGTGGAAGAAGACCGCAAAGCGCTGGTGATGAAGCTGGGTGAGAACCTGACCGTGCGCCGTGTAGAGCGTTACGAGACGACCACCGGCCAACTGGCGACTTACCTGCACGGCAACAAGATCGGTGTGATGGTCAACTACGAAGGTGGTGACGAGACGTTGGGCAAGGATCTGGCGATGCACATCGCAGCTTCCAAGCCGAAGTCGGTGGATGCCTCCGGTGTGAATCCGGAAGACATCGAGACCGAACGCCGTATCGCTATCGAGAAGGCCAAGGAATCCGGCAAGCCGGAAGCCATGCTGGAAAAGATCGCCGAAGGCACCGTGCAGAAGTTCCTCAAGGAAGTGACGCTGATGGGCCAGGTTTTCGTCAAGGCAGAAGACGGCAAGCAGACCATCGAGCAACTGCTGAAGAGCAAGGGTGCTTCGGTGACCGCTTTCCAGATGTTCGTGGTCGGCGAAGGCATCGAGAAGAAGGTCGAAGACTACGCGGCTGAAGTCGCTGCCGCTGCTGCCGCACTGAAAGGCTGAACCATGACCGCTCCCGCCTACAAACGCATCCTGCTCAAACTCTCCGGCGAAGCCCTGATGGGCGATGACAGCTACGGTATAAACCGAGCAGTCATCGAGCGCATCGTGGCCGAGATCAAAGAGGTGGTCGAGCTCGGTGTGGAGGTGGCGATGGTGGTCGGCGGTGGCAATATCTTCCGCGGTGTCGCCCCGGCGGCGGCAGGGATGGACAGGGCCACGGCCGATTACATGGGCATGCTGGCCACGGTGATGAATTCGATGGCCTTGCAGGATGCGATGACGCGTGCCGGACTGGACTGTCGTGTGCAGTCGGCGCTGAGTCTGGAGCAAGTTGCAGAGCCGTTCATCCGTGGCAAGGCCCTGCGCTATCTGGAAGACGGCAAGGTGGTGATCTTTGCGGCGGGTATCGGTAGCCCGTTCTTTACTACCGATACTGCGGCTGCACTGCGCGGCGTTGAGATGACTGCCGATGTGGTGATCAAAGCCACCAAGGTCGACGGTATCTATACCGATGATCCGAAGAAGAACCCCGATGCGATCCGCTATCAGAGCCTGAGCTTTGATGAGGCGATCAGCAAGAATCTGAAGGTGATGGATGCGACGGCGCTGACCCTGTGTCGCGACCAGAAGCTGCCCATCATTGTGTTTAGCATCTTCAAGCCGGGCGCGCTCAAGCGCGTGGTGTTCGGCGAAGGTGAAGGTACTTTGGTAAGAGTCGATTAGGAGCGAAACATGATCTCTGACATCAAGAAGAACGTCGAACAAAAGATGCAAAAGTCGCTGGATGCACTGAAGACCGACCTGAGCAAGATTCGTACGGGCCGCGCGCACACCGGCATCCTCGATCATGTGATGGTGGATTACTACGGCAGCCCCACCGCAATCAACATGGTGGCGAACATCACCCTGACCGATGCGCGCACCATCGGTGTGCAGCCTTATGAAAAGAACATGATCGGGCCAGTCGAAAAGGCAATCCGCGATTCCGATCTGGGTCTGAATCCGGCCACCAACGGCGAGATTATCCGTGTGCCGATGCCGATGTTGACCGAAGAGCGTCGCCGCGACCTGATCAAAGTGGTGAAGAGTGAAGGCGAGGACGCCAAGATCGCCGTGCGCAACATCCGTCGCGAAGCCAACGAGCAGTTGAAGAAACTGCTCAAGGACAAGGAAGTCGGCGAGGACGACGAACGCCGCGCGCAGGATGACGTGCAAAAACTGACCGACCGCTACGTCGCCGAGATCGACAAGGCCTTGCAGTCCAAAGAAGTCGACCTGATGGCGGTCTGATAGGACTGGGGATATAGGATTTAGGATTCGGGATCGATTATGACTTCCAGCCCATCCTGAATCCCAGATCCCAAATCCCAGATCCTAAACATGGCTCTATTCAAAAGCTCCACACGCACCATCCCCGAGACAGCAGCCGTCCCGCGCCATATCGCCATCATCATGGATGGCAACGGACGTTGGGCAAAACAGCGTTTCATGCCGCGCGTCATGGGCCATCAGCGCGGTGTGGAAACGGTACGCGAAGTGGTCAAAGCCTGTCGCCAGATGGGTGTGGAATATCTGACGCTGTTCGCTTTCAGCAGCGAGAACTGGCGCCGTCCCGCCGACGAAGTCTCTTTCCTGATGCAGCTGTTCCTGAAGATGCTGGAGCGCGAAGTCTCCAAACTGCATGAGAACAACATCTGCCTGAAGATCATCGGTGACCGTAGTCGTTTCGACGCGCCGTTGGTGGAACACATCGAAGCAGCAGAGCGGCTTACTGCCGCAAACACCGGTCTCACACTTACCATCGCCGCCAACTACGGCGGACGCTGGGACATCATGCAGGCCATGCATGCATTGAGCCTGGCACACCCCGAGCGCGCCACCGCCTTCGAGGAAGAAGAGCTCGCGCCCTATCTTTCCATGCATTACGCGCCGGAACCGGATCTGTTCATCCGCACCGGGGGTGAAAAACGCATCAGCAATTTCCTGCTGTGGCAACTTGCCTATACAGAACTGTTCTTCACCGACACGCTGTGGCCCGCTTTCGATCGCAAGGCGCTGGAGGAGGCGATCCAGTCCTATCAAAAACGCGAACGCCGTTTCGGCCGTACCAGCGAACAACTCAAGGGAAATGACGATGCTTAGATCGCGCGTGATCACCGCCTTCATCTTGCTGGTGTTGCTGCTGGCGGCGCTATTCCTGTTGCCGGCACTGGGCTGGTCCTTGCTGGTGATCGCCATGGTGATGCAGGGCACATCCGAATGGGCGCGCCTGTCCGGACTGCAAGGGACGGCTGCAAAGTCGTATTGGGGCGTCACGCTGCTGCTGATGCTGGGCCTGCTGTGGATGGATATGAATCTTGAGCCGGGTGCGATGAACTATCCACATCTGACGGCTTATCTGTTCTCCGCCTTGCTGTGGCTGATCGTGGTGCCGGCCTGGCTGATGAGCGGCGTAAAGGTCAAACATCAGGGCTTGATGATGCTGGTCGGATGGGTGGTGTTGATCCCGACCGGATTGGCCATGATCGACTTGCGTGCCTGGGCGCCCAGTCCGTGGATGTTGCTGTTCGTGATGGGGGTCGTGTGGGTGGCGGATAGCGCCGCCTATTTCGCCGGACGCAAATACGGCAAGACCAAGCTGGCGCCCAGTATCAGTCCGGGCAAGACCTGGGAAGGTGTGGCGGGTGCGATCCTCGGCGTTTCCATCTATGTGGCACTGGTGTGGACGTTCAGTACCGAATTCTCGCGCTTGCAGGTTCTGCCGGCGTTGATGCTCACCGCCTGGTGGTGGGTGGTGCTGGCCGTGCTGGGCGATCTGTTCGAATCAGCCATCAAGCGCCAGGCGGGCGTCAAGGATAGCGGGGCGCTGCTGCCCGGCCATGGCGGTTTGCTGGATCGCATCGACGCGCTGACTTCCACCTTGCCGCTGGCCATGCTGGCGCTGCTCTTTCACGGGCTGAACTAGTGCAGAACCTCACCGTTCTTGGCTCCACAGGGAGTATAGGAAAAAGCACGCTGGATGTTGTTGCTCGACATCCGGATCGTTACCGCATCATCGCATTGACCGCGAGTCAGCAAGACGAATTGCTGTTCGAACAGTGTCAGCAGTTCCGTCCGCATTTTGCCGTGTTACTGGACGAGGCGGCGGCCGAACGTCTGCGCAAGCGTATCGTTGCTGCGGGACTGGATGTTGAAGTGTTATGCGGCAATGAATCTTTGGTGCGAGTCGCCACCTTACCGGAAGTGCATGCGGTGATGGCGGCCATCGTCGGTGCGGCGGGCATGCGTCCCACGCTGGCGGCGGCGGAAGCGGGCAAGAAGATACTGCTGGCGAATAAAGAGACGCTGGTGCTGGCCGGTCACCTGTTCATGGATGCAGTGCGCCGCAGCGGTGCGGTGCTGTTACCTATCGACAGCGAACACAACGCCATCTTCCAGTCCTTGCCGCACGATTACGCGGGGAATATGCAGCAGAGTGGCGGCAGCAAGATCTTGCTGACGGCCTCGGGCGGCCCGTTCCGCAACACACCTTTGTCGGCCCTGCAGAATGTCACACCGGATCAGGCTTGCGCCCATCCCAACTGGAGCATGGGGCGCAAGATTTCGGTCGATTCCGCCAGCATGATGAATAAGGGGTTGGAGGTGATCGAGGCGCACTGGCTGTTCAATGCTGCGGCCGATGACATTCAGGTGGTCGTGCATCCGCAAAGTGTGATCCATTCCATGGTGCAGTACGTCGACGGTTCGGTGCTGGCGCAGCTCGGTAATCCGGATATGCGCACGCCCATCGCCTACGCCTTGGCTTGGCCGGAGCGTATCGCTTCCGGGGTTGCGCCGCTGGATCTGTTCGCTATCGCCAAGCTGGATTTCGTAGCGCCCGACCTTGAGCGCTTCCCCTGCCTGGCATTGGCGTATCAAGCCCTGCGTGCCGGCGGTACTGTGCCGGCGCTGCTCAATGCTGCGAATGAAGTGGCGGTGGATGCGTTCCTCAATCATCGTATCGCCTTCCTCGATATCCCGCGCCTGATTGCGTCCGTGATGGCAGCCGTGCCGCGTAGCGAAGTGCATCAGTTGCAGGATGTGCTGGACGCCGACGCTGCAGCGCGTGAAAGCGCTCGGACGTGGGTGGGGGAAAACACAAAGTGATGTTGCGCCTGTCATTGACTGGATCCAGGAAGAACGCATGATCACTCTGCTTGCCTTCGTCGTCGCCATCGTCGTGCTGGTCGTGTTCCATGAATACGGCCACTATCTGGTCGCGCGCTGGTGCGGCGTGAAGGTGCTGCGTTTCTCGGTCGGTTTCGGCAACGTCATCTACTCGCGCCGCTTCGGCAAAGACGGCACCGAGTGGGCGCTGTCCGCCATCCCGTTGGGCGGTTACGTGAAGATGCTGGATGAGCGCGAGGGAGACGTCGCGCCGAATGATTTACGCCGCGCTTTCAATCGTAAACCGGTGTTGCAGCGCATGGCCATCGTCGTGGCAGGGCCGCTGGCCAATCTGTTGCTGGCCGTGGTGTTGTACTGGGCGTTGTTCATGTACGGTGTGCTCGGGATCAAACCGGTGCTGGGCGAGATCGCACCGGGCACTCCGGCCGCCGTCGCTGCCTTGCACACTCAAAGCACCATCGTCAGCATCAACGGACAAGCCACGCAAAGTTGGCAGGAAGTACGCTGGACGTTGCTCGACCTGATCCTGCAGCAGCGTTCCGCCACGCTGCAACTGCGCGACCAAACAGACGCAATAGTAGAGCGGAAACTGGATATGTCCGGCCTGTCTGCGGCCGATCTGGACGGTGACTTCATGCGCAAGTTGGGCTTGCTGCCATACCAGCCGCCGGTGTATCCGGTCATCGGCCAGTTGACGGAAGACGGTGCGGCGGCACAGGCCGGCATGAAGACGGGTGACCGTGTGTTATCCGTGAATGGCGAGACGGTGGCGTTATGGACAGACTGGGTCGAGGTGATCCGGGCGCATCCCGAACAGATGTTGCAACTCCAGATCGAGCGTGATGGTGCGCGTATCGACCTGACGATCAAACCGGCAGCAGTGATGGATAAAGGCGAACGCATCGGTCGCATCGGCGCGGGGGCACAGATCGATCAAAAAGCTTTTGAGGCATTGCTGACTGAAGTACGTTACCCGCCGTTGCAAGCACTGTCTGAAGGGCTAAGCAAGACTTGGGAGACGGCCGTCATCAGCCTGAAGATGATGGGCAAGATGGTCATGGGTGAAGTGTCGCTGAAGAACCTGTCCGGCCCGATCACCATCGCCGACTACGCTGGTCAGTCAGCGCAGATGGGCTTGGGGGCCTATGTGGGTTTTCTGGCGCTGATCAGCATCAGTCTGGGAATATTGAATCTGCTGCCGATCCCGTTATTGGATGGCGGTCATTTGCTGTATTATTCGGTCGAATTTTTCAAGGGCAGTCCGGTCTCTGACGATCTGTGGGAAGCAGGACAGAAAGTCGGTATCGCACTCTTGGTGACCATGATGGCTTTTGCGTTGTACAACGACGTTAGCCGCCTGATTTTGGGTTGATAAACAATGGATTTTAGAAAATTAGCGGGCGTGATCGCGCTTGTATACGGCGCGTCTGCCTGGGCGGGTCAGCCTTTTGTGGTGAAAGACATCCGCATCGAGGGTATTCAGCGCACCGAAGCGGGCACCGTGTTCAGCTATCTGCCGGTCAAGGTGGGGGATACGCTGGAAGACGACCGTGCGACTGCGGCCCTCCATGCCTTGTTTTCCACCGGTTTCTTCAAAGATGTGCAGTTGCTGGAAGAGCAGGGGGTGCTGGTGGTGCGCGTGCAGGAGCGTCCGACCATCGCCAGCGTCGAACTGGACGGCATCAAGGATTTCCCCAAGCCGCAGTTGCTGGAGAACCTGAAACTGGTCGGATTGGCCGAAGGCCGCATCTTTGACAAATCGGCGCTGGAAAAATCCGAGAACGAATTGAAGCGTCAGTACATCGCCCGCGGCAAGTATGGGGTGTCCGTCAAGACGAAAGTGACGGAGCTGGAGCGTAACCGCGTCGCGGTCAGCCTGGATGTGGTCGAAGGCAAACCTTCCAAGATCCGTCAGATCAATATCATCGGCAACAAGCATTTTAGTGATGACGACCTGCTGGATGAGATGAAACTGACCACACCGGGCTGGTTCACCTGGCTCAGTAGCAACGATCAGTATTCGAAACCGAAATTGTCTGCCGACATCGAGAACCTCCGCAGCCTCTACCTGAACTCGGGTTACATGGACTTCTCCATCGACTCGACCAACGTGACGATCTCTGCCGACAAGAAGGATATCTACATCACGCTCGCGCTGACCGAGGGCGAGCAGTATTCCATCTCGGACATCAAGGTGGCGGGTGCCAAGGGCGTGTTCAGCAACGAGGCGCTGCGCGCCATGGTCGATGTGCAGCCGGGGCAGGTGTTCTCGCGCGAAGCTCTGACCGCTGCTTCGGAGAAGATCCGCGAGAATCTGGGCGAGGAGGGCTATGCCTTCGCCAACGTGAACATCGTGCCGGATATCGACAAGGAGACGCACCAGGCCGCGTTCACCTTCGTGGTGGATCCCATGCAGCGCGCCTATGTGCGTAACATCAATGTCTCCGGCAACGACAAGACCAAGGATGAAGTGATCCGGCGCGAGTTCCGTCAGATGGAAGGCGGCTGGTTCGCCACCTCCAAGATCAAGAAATCCAAGCAGCGCATCGACCGCCTGGGCTTCTTCGAGAGCGTGAACATCGAGACGCATCAGGTTCAGGGCAGCACCGACCAACTCGATCTGGATCTGACGGTGACCGAGAAATCGACCGGTAACTTCAATATCGGTATGGGTTACAGCAACGGGGAGGGTTTGACCTTCATGGGCGGCATCACCCAGTCCAACCTGTTCGGCACGGGCAACTACCTGTCCACCCAGGTCAACACCAGCAAGGTGAATCAGGTGTACTCGGTGTCCTATACCAACCCGTATTACACCGATGACGGCATCAGCCGCGGCTTCGACCTCTACAAGCGCCGCTCGGACGTCACATCGACCACCATCAGCCAGTACACCTCAGAGACCTACGGTGGCGGCGTCCGCTACGGCGTGCCTATCAGCGACGAAGAGATGTTCCACTATGGATTGGCCTTGGAGAACACCACGATCGGCCTGACCAGCAACAGTCCGCAACGATTCATCGATTACATAGCGACCTTTGGTGAGACCAACCAGAACATGCTGGGTACCATAGGTTGGTCGCGCGATACGCGTGATAACGCGCTGTTCCCGAGTGAAGGGGCGATCCAGCGCGCCAACATCGAGGCTTCCCTGCCGGTATCCGGCCAGCGTTTTTACAAGGTCACCTACACCCAGCAGTGGTACCAGCCGCTGACCGAGAATCTGATCCTGCACCTGAACGGCGATCTGGGCTTGGCGGATGGCTATAGCGGCATGACGCTACCGTTCTTCAAGAGTTTGTATGCGGGCGGTTCCGGAAGCGTCCGCGGATACGATTACAACTCTTTGGGTCCGCGTGATATCAACGGCTATTCGCTGGGTGGTAACCGGCGTGTGGTGGGTAATGCCGAGATATTGTTCCCCATGCCGGGTATGGAAAAGAGCAGGTCGCTGCGCATGAGCTTGTTCCTTGACGGCGGCGCGGTCTACGGCGATGCTACGCAGACGCCCGCGTCGGAGGGAATGCGCTATGCTGGCGGCTTGGGATTGACCTGGTTCTCGCCGGCCGGTCCGATACAGATCAGTTGGGCCAAAGCATTGAATACACAGCCGCAGGACAAGCTGCAATTCTTCCAGTTCACCATGGGTGGCATGTTCTAGCGGTCAGTATCTTCGCTGGCTTGATGTCCGATAAGGAGCAATCATGAAGAACATATTCGTTGCATTCGTTTTTGGGGCGCTGGTCGCCGCCAATGTCCAGGCTGCTGATTTCCGTATCGGTATCGTCGATACCGAGCGCATCCTGCGCGAATCTGCGCAGGCGCTTGCCGCGCAGAAGAAGATCGACAAGGAGTTCGCGATACGCGACCAGGAGATCAAGAAGCTGGCCGGCGAGCTCAAGGATGTGCAAGAGGATCTGGAAAGGAACCGTGGCAAGCTGTCCGATTCTTCGCGCCGCATCAAAGAGCGCGAGATCGCAAATCTCAATCTGCAATTGCAGACCCGTCAGCGCGAGTTCCGCGAAGATTTGAGCCTGCGCCAGAACGAAGAGCTGGCACAGATCCTCGCCAAGGCAGACAAGGCGATCCGCGCCATCGCCGAAAGCGAGCAATACGACGTCATCCTGCAGGAAGCCGTCTACCGCAATCCGCGCGTGGATATCACCGACAAGGTACTCAAATATCTGGAAGGCGAGCCGCTGTCCGGATCGGCAAAGTGACGTTTCGACAGGGTTGAGCAGATGGAGCGACCGCACTACAGTCTGGCTGACATCGTTGCCCGTTTCGGCGGGCAGGTGCTCGGGGACGCGCAAACTGCCATCACGCAAATCGCCACACTGGAGAAAGCCGGTCAGGGGCATATCGCTTTCCTGGCCAACGCCAAATACCGCAAGCAACTGGACGACAGTCACGCTGCTGCCGTGATACTCGGCGCAGCCGATACCGAACTGACCCAGCGTCCGCGCATCGTCGCCGCCAATCCCTATTCCTACTTCGCCAAGCTGTCTGCTTTCCTCAATCCCCTGCGTGAATATGCATCCGGCATACATGCCAGCGCGGTGATAGCACCGGGTGCGCATGTCTCACCGGACGCGCATATCGGTGCCAATGTATGGGTGGGTGAGGGGGCGCGCATCGGTGCACGCTGCGTGGTGATGGCCGGTTGTACTGTCGGTGAGCATGTGACCTTGGGTGAACAGGTGCGGTTGTATCCCAACGTCAGTGTGTATCACGGTTGCATGCTGGGCGATCATGTCATCGTGCACGCCGGTGCAGTGATCGGTGCGGACGGGTTCGGCATCGCCATGGAAGAAGGGCGCTGGCTGAAGATCCCGCAGATCGGCCGTGTCATCATCGGCGACCACGTCGAGATCGGTGCCAACACCACCATAGACCGCGGTGCGCTCGACGACACCGTGATCGAAGAGGGTGTGAAGCTGGACAACCAGATCCAGATCGCACACAACGTGCGCATCGGTGCGCATACCGCCATCGCCGGTTGTGTCGGCATCGCGGGCAGTGCGCGTATCGGACGCTACTGCCGCATCGGCGGCGGCGCTATCATCCTTGGTCATCTGCAGGTCGCCGACGAGGTCGAGGTATCTGCCGGAACGGTGATCACCAAGAGCATAGCGAAGGGCAGCTACACCGGCACCTATCCGTTCAGCGACAACCATGCATGGCGGCGCAACGCGGCGCAGTTGCGTCACCTGGACGAGATGGCGAAACGCATCAAACAACTTGAACAAGACATTGCAACATTGAAGGGGAGAGAAGCATGAGCATCACCATGGACATACATGAAGTATTGGAACATCTGCCGCACCGTTATCCGTTCCTGTTGATTGACCGCGTACTCGACGTAGTGCCGAACGAGCGCATCGTGGCACTCAAGAACGTGACCATGAATGAGCCATTCTTTCCCGGCCACTACCCGCATCATCCGGTGATGCCGGGTGTGCTGATCATCGAGGCGATGGCCCAGGCTTCAGCGCTGCTGTCGTTCAAGAGCATGGGCACCAAGCCGGACGAGAACTCTGTGTACTACTTCGTGGGTATCGACAACGCGCGCTTCAAGCGTCCCGTCAGCCCCGGCGACCAATTGATCTTCCGTATGGAGCTGACCATGAACCGTCGCGGTATGTTCAAGTTCAAGGGCACGGCCGAAGTGGATGGACAGATTGCCGCTGAGGCGGAATTGATCTGCGCGATCAAGGAAAAGTAATGAGCGAATTGCGCCATCCGACTGCGATCATCCATCCGAGCGCGAAGCTGGCCGACGATGTCAGCGTCGGCCCTTACACCATCATCGGCGAACACGTCGAGATCGGTACCGGCACCACAGTCGGCCCGCATGTGGTGATCAACGGCCACACTACCATCGGCAAGAACAACCGCATCTTCCAGTTCTCCTCGCTGGGCGAGATCCCTCAGGACAAGAAGTATGCGAACGAGCCGACACGGCTGGAGATCGGCGATAACAACATGATCCGCGAGTTCTGCACCTTCAACCTGGGCACTGCACAGGACAAGGGTGTGACGCGCGTCGGCAACAACAACTGGATCATGGCCTATGTGCATCTGGCGCATGATTGCCAGGTCGGCAACAACACCATCTTCGCCAACAATGCGCAGTTGGCGGGGCATGTGATCGTGGACGACTACGCCATATTGGGCGGATTCACCGTGGTGCACCAGTTCGTGCAGATCGGTGCGCATGTCATCACCGGCATGGGCAGTATCCTGTTTCAGGATATCCCGACTTATGTCACCGTCTCCGGCAATCCTGCCGCGCCGCACGGTACCAATTCGGAAGGTCTGAAGCGGCGCGGATTCTCCAGTGCGGCTGTGATGTCGATCAAACGCGCATACAAGACCCTGTACAAATCCGGCATGACACTGGAAGAAGCGAAGGCGGCGCTTGCCATACAGGCAGCCGAGCATCCCGAGCTGCAAGCCATGGTCGAATTCCTCGGACGTACCCAGCGCGGCATCGTCCGATAATCATGACTGAACCTGTCAAGACCATCGCCATCGTGGCGGGTGAGGCATCGGGCGACATGCTGGCCAGCATGCTGATGCAGGCCATCAAGCAAGCCTATCCTGCCGTGCGTTTCATCGGCATCGGCGGCCCCAAGATGCAGGCGGTCGGAATGGAGATCCTGTTCCCTTTGGAAAAGCTTGCGGTGCGCGGTTATGTCGAAGTGCTGCGTCACTACCGCGAGATCGTCGGCATCCGCAGCCAGTTGCGCAAACGCTTCCTCGTGCAAAAACCGGACTTGTTCATCGGCGTGGATGCCCCCGATTTCAATCTCGACCTCGAAATGGCATTGAAGTCGCATGGCATCCCCACCGTGCACTACGTCAGTCCTTCCATCTGGGCCTGGCGCGGCGAGCGCATCAACAAGATCAAGCAAGCCGTCTCACATATGCTGGCGCTGTTCCCGTTCGAGGCGCCTTTGTACGAGCAAGCCGGTGTGCCGGTCACCTATGTCGGCCATCCTCTGGCTGACTTCATGCCCGAGCAACCCAACCGTGCCGCGATGCGCGAGCAGATGCGCATCCTGCCCAAGACGGCTAAGGTGTTTGCCCTGTTGCCGGGCAGTCGCCAGAGCGAGGTGCGCCAGCTTGCCGAGACTTATATCGAGACGGCCAAGCTGATCTGGCAACAATGTCCCGAAGCGCAATTCCTGGTGCCGCTGGCTACGCGCGAGACGCGCAACATCTTCGAGAAGGTACTGTGGAAGCTGCACGCGCAGGATCTGCCGATGACGCTGTTGTTCGGTCACGCGCATGACGCGATGATCGCCGCTGACGGTGTGCTGGTCGCCTCCGGTACCGCCACGCTGGAAGCTGCATTGCTCAAACGTCCCATGGTCATCACCTACAAGATGCCGGCGCTGTCGTGGTGGATGCACAAGCGCAAGATGTATCAGCGCTGGGTCGGTCTGCCCAATATCCTGGCCGGGCGATTCGTGGTGCCCGAGATATTGCAGGACGATGCGACGCCGCAGAATCTGGCACAGGCATTGCTGAATCTGATCAATAACAAGGCTGCGGTAGCTGAATTGCAGCAGACCTTCACCGCGATGCATCACACTTTGCGCCAGAATACTGCGCAGAAAGCGGCGGCATCCATCCTGCCGTTCCTGGTGAAAGATGCCGGCTAGTCTGCTCATCTGCGGCGTGGATGAAGCTGGCCGTGGTCCCTTGGCCGGGCCTGTTAGTGCGGCAGCGGTGATCCTCGACCCGGCTCGCCCCATCGCCGGATTGGCCGATTCCAAGAAATTGAGCGAGAAACAGCGCGACCGTCTGGCCCCCATCATCCGCGCGCAGGCATTGGCCTGGTGCGTCGCCTATGCCGAGCCTGGCGAGATCGACGAGATCAACATCCTGCAAGCGACCTTGCTGGCGATGAAACGCGCAGTGGAAGGCTTGTCCATCCGTCCGCAGCAGGTGCTGGTGGATGGACTGTATTGTCCGGATACCGGCATCCCCAGCGAGGCCATCGTCAAGGGTGACAGCAAAGTAGCCGCGATCTCTGCTGCGTCGATTCTGGCCAAGACCGCGCGCGACGAGATCATGCTGCGCATGCATGAACGCTATCCGCAATACGGTTTCGATGCACACAAGGGTTATCCTACGGCTGTTCATCTGGCTGCATTGCGCACGCACGGCGTGCTGGACATCCATCGACTATCATTCAAACCGGTGCGAGAAGCGATCGCACCTATTACTCAGGAGAGATCATGCTGACATTTTTGAAATTGTTACATCTGTTTGGCGTCGTCGTTTGGGTCGGCGGGATGTTCTTCGCTTACCTGGTGCTGCGTCCGGTCGCGGCCGACGTGTTGCAACCGCCGGAACGTCTGCGTCTGTGGAACGGTGTGTTCAGCCGCTTCTTCAACTGGGTATGGCTGTCCATCGGTGCCATCCTGCTCAGCGGCCTGTATCTGATCTACCTGTATGGTGGCATGGGCAATGTAGGCCACTATGTGCACACCATGCTGCTGCTCGGTCTGGTGATGGTCGCCGTCTATGTGTATGTGTTCTTCGGCTGCTTCGTGCCCTTCAGCCTGCATGTCGAGAAGGAGCACTGGAAGGAGGCGGGTGCCTTGCTGGGCAAGATACGCAAACTGGTCGCCATCAATCTGTCATTGGGAGGGCTTACGCTGGCGGTCGCCACCATAGGCGTTCAATTCGGTTAAGGAGAGAAGTATGCGAAAGATCGTATTCATTCTGATATGCGCAGTGATCGGCATGGCCATCGGCTACGGTATCTTCGGCAAGATCGCAGGTCACTATGTCAGTTTGAACAGCCTGCTCTCGTTCGGCGGCAACGCCTTGCAGAGCGCATGGAGCTCCGTGTCCGGTTTGGCAGAGATGCGCAACAAGATCCTGCTGTGCGGCGCGGGTGGTGCGATAGTGGGTTTCCTGTTGTCGACCAGACTGAAGAAATGAAACTGCGGTGCGCTGAGTAGCGTCCGAGATACATGAAGACCATCACCTTCCCCGACAGCCCTTACAAGTTGCACCTGCCGTTCGACCCGGCGGGCGACCAGCCCACTGCCATCGCGCAGCTGGTGGAGGGTATAGAGGATGGATTGGCCTACCAGACGTTGTTGGGCGTGACCGGTTCCGGCAAGACTTTCACCATCGCCAACGTGATCGCGCGCACCGGCCGACCGGCCATCGTGATGGCACCGAACAAGACGCTGGCAGCGCAATTGTATTCCGAGTTGCGCGATTTCTTTCCCGACAACGCGGTGGAGTATTTCGTTTCTTATTACGACTACTACCAGCCCGAAGCCTATGTGCCGTCGCGCGACGTGTATATCGAGAAGGATTCTTCCATCAACGAGCAGATCGAGCAGATGCGCCTGTCGGCCACCAAGTCCATGCTGGAGCGGCAGGATTGCATCATCGTCGCCACCGTGTCCGCCATCTACGGTATCGGCGACCCTGTGGATTACCACGGCATGATCCTGCACCTGCGCGAGCACGAAAAGATGGCGCAGCGCGATGTGATCCAGCGCCTGGTCGCCATGCAGTACGAGCGCAACGATGTGGACTTTGCGCGCGGCAACTTCCGCGTGCGCGGCGATGTGATCGATATCTTCCCGGCGGAAAGCAGCGAGAACGCGTTGCGCGTGACCTTGTTCGACGACGAGGTGGAATCGCTGGCACTGTTCGATCCGCTCACCGGTCATATCCAGACGCGTGTGCCGCGCTACACCGTTTATCCATCCAGTCACTACGTGACGCCGCGCGAGACGACGCTACGCGCTATCGAGACCATAAAGATCGAACTGGCCGAGCGCATCGCGTACTACCAGAAAGAGAACAAGATGGTGGAGGCGCAGCGCATCGAGCAGCGCACCCGCCACGATCTGGAGATGCTGACCGAGATCGGTTTCACCAAGGGCATCGAGAACTATTCCCGCCACCTGTCCGGGCGCGGCCCGGATGAAGCGCCGCCGACGCTGATGGATTACCTGCCGCCGAACGCGCTGATGATCATCGACGAGAGCCACGTCACCGTGCCGCAGATCGGTGCTATGTACAAAGGCGATCGCGCCAGAAAAGAGAATCTGGTCAACTACGGTTTCCGTCTGCCTTCAGCGATGGATAACCGTCCTTTGCGTTTCGACGAGTTCGAGAAGGTGATGCGCCAGACCATCTTCGTCTCTGCCACACCTTCCACTTATGAAGCCGAACATCAGGGGCAGGTGGTGGAGCAGGTGGTGCGCCCGACCGGGTTGATCGACCCGATGATAGAAGTGCGACCCGCCACTCATCAAGTGGACGATCTGATGAGTGAAGCCACGGCGCGCATCAAGAATGGCGAGCGCGTGCTGGTCACCACGCTGACCAAACGCATGGCCGAAGACCTCACCGAATACTTCAGCGAACACGGTATCAAAGTGCGTTATCTACACTCGGACATCGAGACCGTGGAGCGGGTGGAGATCATCCGCGACTTGCGGCTGGGCATGTTCGATGTGCTGGTCGGCATCAACCTGTTGCGCGAAGGACTGGATATTCCGGAGGTGTCGCTGGTTGGCATCCTAGATGCGGATAAAGAAGGCTTCCTGCGTTCGGAACGCTCGCTGATCCAGACCATAGGCCGCGCGGCACGTCACCTGCATGGCACGGCCATCCTGTATGCCGACCGCATCACCAATTCGATGCGCAAAGCCATCGACGAGACCGACCGGCGCCGCACCAAGCAGATCGCACACAACGAAGCGCACGGCATCACCCCGCAGTCTGTGATCAAGCGCATCAAGGACATCATCGACACCGAATACGATGTCGACGCCGAACGCAAATCGCTGAAGGCCGCGCAGACAGAAGCAAAGTATTTGTCGATGAGCCAGAAGGAAGTGGCGAAAGAACTGGCACGGCTGGAGAAAGAGATGTTGCAGGCCGCCAAGAATCTGGAATTCGAAAAAGCCGGACAACTGCGCGATCAACTGAAGAGATTGCGCGAGAGCGTGTTCATATACCCACTGTGAGTCGAGGCATGAAAGTCGGCGTCCTGTTCGTTTGCATGGGCAACATCTGCCGTTCACCGACGGCGGAAGCCGTGTTCAGTCACTGCGTCGAGAAGGCCGGGCTGGCGGATGTCATTCACATCGATTCGGTGGGCACGCACGATTACCATATCGGTGATGCACCCGACCCGCGTACGCAACAGGCGGCGAAACGGCGCGGCTATGAGATGAGCGGTCTGCGGGGGCGGCAGGTAGAGGTGGGGGACTTCGCGCGTTTTGATTATGTGCTGGCGATGGATGAAGCCAATCTGTCGAACCTGCAAAGATTGCGGCCGCGTGATGCGCAAAGCCAACTGGGACTTTTCCTTGAGTTCGCGGAACATCACAGTGAGCGCGAAGTGCCTGATCCGTATTACGGCGGCGGGGACGGTTTTGAGCGGGTGCTGGACATGGTGGAAGATGCGGCAGAGGGATTGCTGGAACACATCCGACGGCGCCACTTGTTGAACTAGGCCGCGAGGATGAGGCGAACGGGAATAAAAAAACGCACGGCATGCCGTGCGTTTTTCATTGTTTCCATCTGATACTTATTTCGGTGATCGGGTCTCCACCATTTGCAGCGGTTCGCTGTTTTCCATGGTGTAGATCTCACGCGGACGCTGACGACGACGCGGTGCATGGGCCGTCATCTCCGGTGCCGGTACGACGACGGAGGCGGCCTTGTTCGGGTCGGTCTCTATCAGCGTTAGGCCGATGCTGCTCAGGTCCGCCACGATCGCTTCCTTGTGGGCAACGACAGGTGCCGGCGCTGCTACGACAGGCGCAACAGCCGCTGCTGCTGGCTTGTTGGTCGGATGGCACACGATCTCTGTTGGTTTGACAGGACGTGTCATGCCAGCCGGATACGCCACATACTCAGAAGGCTTGACGCGTGCCGGGCTAGCAGCTTGCTGCGCGAGCGGTGCTTGTGCCGCCTGCAAGGAAGTCGCGGCGTCATTCAGCTCCGGTGTATCCAGCTGCTCACGACGCTCGCGTTCACGGCGACCACCGCGACGACCGCGCTTGCGACCGCCTTCACGTGGCAGGCCATCCTGGCCTTGCTGCTCGGGGGCTGCAACCGGCAGGGATTCCAGTACAGGCTTGCTTGCGTCAATTTCCTGACGCGGTGGGCGCGGTTGGCGATCCTTGCGATTCGGCTGTTGTTCTTTGTCGTTGTTGGCTTGGCGCGGCGCTTCGTCACGTTCGCGGCGAGGCTTCTTGCCGGCTTCGTTGCGTTCGCCTTTTTCAGTACGCTCGCCCTTTTCACCACGCTCGCCACGGTCACGGCGCTTGTCGCCGCGTTCGCGACGGCCATTGTTGCGACTGGCGCTCTTGCGTGCCTCGACGGCTGGTTTCTCGGGCTCGCTTTCACCGCTCAGTGATTTGATCCAGCCGAACAGGCTGCCGAGCAGTGAAGGTTTCTTCTCTTTCTCTTCGACCTTTTCGGTGTGTTTCGGGGCAGGTTGTGTCGGGGTGATGCTGCGCACGGCGGCTTGCGGGCGCTGTGCGATCTTGCTTTCGGGTGTTGAAGTGACGGGCTTGGCTTCTTCCGGCGCCACGACCTGTTTGTAGCTGGGCTGCATGTGCTCAGGCGTGATGTCGTCCATACGCAGACGGTCCACCGAGTAGTGCGGTGTCTCCATGTGCGGGTTGGGGATCAGTGTGATGCGCACTTTGAAACGCTGTTCGATGCGGTTGATGTCCGAACGTTTTTCGTTCAGCAGGAAGGTGGCGACATCCACCGGCACTTGCGCGTAGATGGCGGCGCTGCTGTCTTTCATTGCTTCTTCCTGGATGATGCGCAGGATGTTCAAAGCCGAAGATTCCGTACCGCGGATGTGGCCGATACCATTACAGCGCGGGCAAGTGGAGTGATTGCCTTCTTCCAGGCTGGGGGCTAGACGCTGGCGCGACAGTTCCAGCAGGCCGAAGCGCGAGATCTTCGCGCTCTGGATGCGGGCACGGTCGAAGTGCAGGGCATCGCGCAGACGGTCTTCCACCGCGCGCTGGTTCTTGGTCGATTCCATATCGATGAAGTCGATCACGATCAGGCCACCCAAATCGCGCAGGCGCAATTGGCGGGCGATCTCGTCGGCGGCTTCCAGATTGGTGTTGAGCGCGGTGGTCTCGATATCGCTGCCGCGCGTGGAACGCGCGGAGTTGATGTCGATGGCGGTCAGCGCTTCGGTGTGGTCGATCACGATGGCGCCGCCGGAAGGCAGGTTCACCTGACGCGCATGGGCCGATTCGATCTGGTGTTCGATCTGGAAGCGCGAGAACAGCGGCACGTCATCGTGATATCGCTTGATGCGGTTCACGTGGTCCGGCATCACCGTACCCATGAAAGCCTGTGCCTGTTCGAAGATGTCGTCGGTGTCGACCAGTATCTCGCCGATGTCCGGGTTGAAGTAGTCGCGGATGGCGCGCACGACCAGGCTGCTTTCCAGATAGATCAGGGAAGGGGCTTTCTCGGACTGCGAAGCGCCTTCGATGGCGTCCCACAATTGTTTGAGGTAGTTCAGGTCCCACTGCAGTTCCTCGGCGTTGCGGCCGATGCCTGCGGTGCGGGCGATGATGCTCATGCCCTTGGGCACGTCGATCTGCGCCAGTGTGTCGCGCAGTTCGTTGCGGTCTTCGCCTTCGATGCGGCGCGATACGCCGCCGCCGTTCGGGTTGTTCGGCATCAACACCACATAGCGACCGGCCAGACTGATGTAAGTGGTGAGGGCCGCGCCCTTGTTGCCGCGCTCGTCCTTTTCGACTTGCACCAGCAGTTCCTGGCCTTCTCTCAGCGCTTCCTTGATGCTGGGACGGCTACCGGCGCCCGCCTGGTAATACTGCGGGGCAACTTCTTTAAAGGGGAGGAAACCGTGGCGGGTGCCACCGTATTCGACGAAGCAGGCTTCAAGGCTGGGCTCGAGGCGGGTGATGACGGCTTTGTAGATGTTGCTCTTGCGTGATTCCTTACCGGCTGTTTCGATATCGAGGTCGACCAGTTTCTGACCGTCTACGATGGCGACGCGGAGTTCTTCCGGTTGCGTCGCATTGAATAACATGCGTTTCATTATTTTTCTCCCGCGCTCTGACACGGGCAGGACAAAGCTACGCGCTTAAGGGCGCGCGAGAAGGTGGATGTTCGAATCGTGTTGCTGACGATGGTCCAAGTGCTTGTTCTCGTTGTTAGCTTGTCTTTGTTTGTATGTCGCCAAACAGGTGGGCAACACACTAAAATCTATTCTGCTTCGTGCTTAGAGCGCGCAAATCAATTACCATCACTGCTTGTCTCCGGTGAGTGAGATTAACCGGGCGGGGCTGCTTCGTAGGCGGCTTGATTGCCTGCCTTGGGTTGGACGGGGAATAAATAAACATCCCGTTTCGACGAAGGCGCACACGCGAGGCGCGGAGTATATTCAATAATGAGCGGTTTAGGCAAAGAATCCGTAACTTGGGTCGAAATAGATGAGGGTGGCGAAGGCCAGCGCATCGACAATTTCCTGTTCAAGCACCTGAAAGGCGTCCCCAAGAGCCATATCTACCGCATCCTGCGCGGCGAGGTCAGGGTCAACAAGAAGCGTATCGACCAGACATATCGCCTGCAAATGGGCGATGTTTTGCGCATCCCGCCCATCCGCGTCGCGGAAAAGCCCGAGGCCGAGTACGTCCCGGCCACTGAATTCCCTATCCTTTATGAGGATGAAGCGTTGATCGCCATCAACAAACCGGCCGGCACGGCAGTGCACGGTGGCAGCGGGGTGAGTTTCGGCGTCATCGAGCAGATGCGCAGTGCGCGGCCGCAGGCCAAGTTCCTCGAACTGGTGCACAGGCTGGACCGAGAGACCTCCGGCGTGCTGCTGATCGCCAAGAAGCGCTCGGCGCTGGTCGGTATGCACGAGATCATGCGCGAGGGCAACAGCGACAAGCGCTATTACGCGCTGGTACTGGGCGAGTGGCACAACGCGCGCCAGCACGTGAAGCTGCCGCTGCACAAGTTCGACACCCCGCAGGGCGAGAAGCGGGTGATGGTGCGCGAGGACGGCCAGCAGTCCCATACCATCTTCAACCTGCAAAAGAATTGGCCGGGCTATGCGCTGCTGGAAGCCGAACTGAAGACCGGGCGCACCCACCAGATCCGTGTGCACCTGTCCCATTTGGGCTTTCCCATCGCGGGCGACGATAAGTACGGTGACTTCGCACGTAACAAGGAATTGATGAAGCAGGGGCTCAAGCGCATGTTCCTGCACGCGCACAGCATCAGTTTCAAACACCCGCTGACCGAAGAGTCGCTGACCATCCAGGCGCCTTTGGCCCCCGAACTGCAGAAGTTCCTCGACCGCTTGGATAGGGCGCAATGACCCAGCCTGTCCGGTCGGAACGCGCTTTGCTGTTTACGCTGGCGTCCATCCAGTTCAGCCACATCCTTGATTTCATGATCATGATGCCGCTGGGGCCGATGCTGATGGTCGAGCTCGGCATCACTACGCACGAGTTCGGTCTGCTGGTCGCATCCTACAGTTTCAGCGCGGCGTTCTCGGGTCTGTTCGCCGCCACCTTCGTCGACCGGTTTGAGCGGAAACGCTTCCTGCTGGTCATCTTCGTGCTGTTTGGTCTGGCGACATTGGCCTGCGCGATCGCGCCGGGTTATGCCACCTTGCTCATCGCGCGCGGCTTGGCCGGGGCGTTCGGCGGCGTGCTGGGTGCGCTGGTGCAGACCATCGTCGGCGACACCATTCCGTTCGCCCGTCGCGCCAAAGCCAGCGGCACCGTGGCGGCGGCATTCTCGCTCTCCACCGTGGCGGGGGTGCCGCTTTCCCTGTGGCTAGCCAGCTTGTTCCACTGGCGCGCGCCGTTCGTGTTCATCGTTCTGCTGGTGGTGATCTTCCTGTTCATCGCCCAGCGCGTATTGCCCGAACTGCGCCATCACCTGACTCAGGAAAGACGCGCCCATCCCTTCATCGATCTGTTCGCTGTGATGCGCGACGGCAACCATTGGCGCGCCATGGCGCTGTCCGGGATGATCATCTTCGCCGGTTTTAGCGTGATTCCGTACATCACGGTGTATGCGGTGAACAATATCGGCATCAGCCAGCACGACATCGCCTACATCTACCTGGCGGGCGGCGCGGCCACCTTGTTCACCGCGCGCGCGATCGGTCACTGGGCGGATGCGGCAGGCAAGGTGCAGGTTTTCCGCATCGTCGCGTTCTGCGCGATGCTGCCCATCCTGTTGCTGACGCAGGTCGCGCATGCGTCGCTCGCTCTATGGCTGGTGTTCACCACTCTGTTCTTCGTGCTGGTTTCCGGGCGATTCATTCCCGCCATGGCCATCATCACCTCGGCAGCCCAACCTAAGCTGCGCGGCACCTTCATGTCGCTCAATGCCACCGTGCAATCACTGGCGATGGGTCTCGCCGCCACACTCAGCGGCTTCATCATCACTCAGGATGCGAGCGGGCGTATCGTCGGTTATGAGACCGTCGGTTACGTCGCCCTCGCTGCCAATCTGCTGGCCATGTGGTACGTCTCGCGCATCGTCATGCACGACGCGCATCCGAATTTGCCGGACGTGGTCCCCAAATAAACTGTAATCTTTTGCTGTAGATTGCCGATAACTTGGGTAATCAAGTTGTGAAAGGAGCAGCGATGCGCTTCACACCCACCATCCTCCCCACGACGGCGACGCCGACGACGCGTGCAGTGAAAGGTTTGACCGATATCCATGCGGTGAAGCCGGTGCATGCGCGCGATCCCGAGTCTCTGTCTGTCGAACCTCATCCTGAAGTGCAGGATGAGCATCCGAACATACCGCTCGTGGATAGACGCATAGCCTGCCGCCGCATCCATAACCAGAAGGTGTTGATCGAGTTGCGTTCGGGACTGGATCGCCGCCGCCATAACTTGATGGAAGGCGGGACGGCGGACCATATCGACGAAGAAGCCTGATGGTTTGATTGCACGCCGGCGCAGACGGCCATGCTGGTCGGGATGAGCGCTTAGCGCCGTTCCCGGTGCAGGAACACCGTGACTTCCTCGCGGTCGTGATAGAGCTGCTTGGCTTCCAGCCGGTAGCGCAGACCTTTCTTGTTGAGTGCGCTACGGATGGAATCGAGCGCGATGCGTAGCGCTTCCACGCGTTTCTTCATTGGCAGCTTCAGATTGAATATGGCATTCATACTCAAGCCTCCGACTATCCATTCGGTTATCAGTGCGGCGACACGTTGCGGTTGTTCCACCATGTCGCATACCAGCCAGTCCACCGGGCGTTGCGGACGGAACTTGAATCCGTCCTGGCGCAGGTGCTTGATGTCGGGATGGCCGGCTGCTGCGCCTTTGAGCGGGCCGTTGTCCACGGCGGTGACTTTCAAGCCGCGTTGCACCAGCTGCCAGGTCCAGCCGCCCGGGGCGGCACCCAGGTCGACTGCAGTCATCTTCGGCTTCAGCCATAGTGCCTGTTCCTGCTTATCCAGAAACACTTCGAATGCCTCGGCCAACTTCAGATAGGAACGGCTGGGTGCGTCGGCAGACATGCTGACGCGGTGGATGCCGTTGAGCGCATCGTTGCTGTTGCGCGGGTCGCTGCTGGCGATCAGGGCACGGTCTTCCGAGGGGAAGAAGATGTGCAGGCGCGGCAGGAGGGGGTCATCCACCAGACGTTCGTTGTCGCGCAGTGCCTGCTCAATCAAAGGCTGGAAGCGTTTGGTGAAGCCGGACAGGGTCTTGCCGTCGTTGGTATCGGGCACTTCCAGATACAGCGCGCCGTATCGTTCCGGCGATTGCGGGATGGCTTCCAACAAGGGAGTGAGGCGGTCGCGCTCCGGCAGTTCGCGCACTTCGCCGTGCAAGGTCAGCAGTTGCCGCGCGAAAGTGAGCTGTTTGTAGGCGAGGCGCGCTTTGCCTTGCAGGACCAGATAGCCGCTGTTCTCCAGTGCTTCAACGGGTTTTGCTTGCGTCTCTTCGATGCAGTCGCGTTCGAAGCCGGGACGGCAATAGACCAGCCAGGCGGGTAAGGTAGGATCGATCATGAGTGGGGGCGCAAGCGCGGTAAGTGGATGTGCCAGCGGATCGCCGCGAGTCGCAGCGATACCGTTACCAGCATGGCGAAAAGGATGGACGGCAGGCGTTCCAGTCCCAGCGTATCAAGCAGGATCAACAGCAGCGCGCCGACCAGCGAGGCGGTGGCGTAGATGTCGGTGCGGAAGATTAGCGGTACTTCGTTACACAGGATGTCGCGGATGACGCCGCCGAACACACCGGTGATGACACCCATCAGGGCCGCGATGAACCAGTGCACCTGCAGGTTCAGGGCGACTGTGGTGCCGATGACGGTGAATAGCGCCAGGCCGAGTGCGTCCGGCAGCAGGAAGAAGTTCTTCGGAATGGGAAACTTTCGGCCGAAGAAGAAGGTTGCCACGGCAGCGGCGATGCCGACCATCACGTAGATCGGGTCATGCACCCAGTACACCGGCAGACGGCCGAGCAGGACATCGCGCACCGTGCCGCCGCCGATGCCTGCGATGACGGCGATCACCGCCACACCGAACAGGTCGAGGTCGCGTCGGTGCGCTTCCAGCGTGGCGGTGATGGCGCAGACGGCGACAGCGCACAGATCGAGGGTGTGTATCAGGCTCATGATGTTAACGGGCAGGCGGGGGCGCATTATACGAGGTGCGGCATGGCTAAGTGATAGAATCCGCGCCTCATTTTTTGGTGGTGCATAATGGCAAAGCGTTATGAATTGATCGTTTTCGATTGGGACGGCACGGTGATGGACTCCACGGCGGTGATCGCCACATCTATCCAGTCGGCTTGCCGTGATCTGGATCTGCCGGTGCCGAGCGACGAGGATGCCCGTCATGTGATCGGCATGGGCTTGGTCGAGGCTTTGCGGCATGCTGTGCCGACTGCGCCGGAAGATATGTACGAGCCGCTGGCAGATCGCTATCGCCATTACTTCCTCGCTCAGGATCAATCCATCCCGCTGTTCTCCGGCGCACGCGAGACCATAGCGGAACTGCACGAAGCCGGCCATGCGCTGGCGGTGGCGACCGGCAAGAGCCGCAAGGGGCTGGATCGGGTGATGGATAGCAGCGGTTTGCGCGCATACTTCCATGCCTCTCGCACTGCGGACGAGACTTTTTCCAAACCGCATCCGGCCATGTTGCTGGAACTGATGGATGAGCTGGGCATGCAGCCGGAGCAGGTGCTGATGATCGGCGATACCACGCATGATCTGCAGATGGCCATCAATGCCGGCGTGGATGCCGTGGGTGTGAGCTATGGCGCCCATCCGGAAGCGCAGCTACGTGCGCTGAACCCGCTGGCGCTGCTGAGTGATTTTCATGGATTGCGCGCTTGGCTGAAGGCCAACGCCTGAAACGTTCTTCAAGGAGTGCAATATGTCTGAACTGGGTGATAACTGGGAACGCAACGTACTGGAGAAACTGGCGATGTCCGCCATCCAGGAGCAACGACGGACACGTCACTGGGGGATATTCTTCAAGCTGCTGACCTTCGCCTATCTGTTCTTCCTGTTCGTGATGGTGATGGATCTTGTCGGCGACAACGGCGATGGACTGGCCGGTGGCAAACATACGGCACTGATCGAGGTGAAAGGTGTCATCGCTGCGGACAGCATGGCCAATGCGGACAACCTCATCGGCAGTTTGCAGGATGCCTATCAGGACAAACGCACGGCGGGCATCATCCTGCGCGTGAACAGTCCGGGCGGCAGCCCGGTGCAGGCCGGTCTGGTGAATGACGAGATCAAGCGGCTGCGTGCGCTGCATCCGGAGATTCCGTTGCATGTGGTGGTGGAAGATATGTGCGCCTCGGGTGGTTATTTCATCGCGGCGGCAGCGGACAATATCTATGTCAACAAGGCGAGCATCGTCGGCTCCATCGGTGTGCTGATGGACGGTTTCGGATTCACCGGCACTATGCAGAAGCTGGGCGTGGAGCGCCGCCTGATGACGGCGGGCGAGAACAAGGGCTTCATGGATCCCTTCTCGCCGCGCGATCCTAAACACGAAGCATTCACCAAAGGTTTGCTGAACGACATCCACCAACAGTTCATCGCCGTGGTGCGCGACGGTCGCGGCAAACGCCTGAAGGAGACGCCGGAGATGTTCAGCGGCCTGTTCTGGACCGGCGACAAGGCGATTGCGATGGGATTGGCCGACGGCCTCGGCAGCGTGGATTCCGTGGCACGCGACATCATCAAGGCCGAGACGGTGGTCGATTTCACCGCACGCGAGAACATCGCAGACCGTCTGGCGAAGAAGCTGGGCGCAGGCGTGGCGAGTATGTTCCCCGGATTCGGCGCGCAGGGCGAAGGCGTGGTGCTACGCTAGTTCGGCCTTTAGGGCGTTCAAGTCGGTGATCGGCGGCAGGCATTGCGTGCCGCGGCACAGCCAGGCGGTAGTCGATGTTTGTTTTGGCTTTGCCAGCACGGCAGGCAAGTGCTGTTCAGCACCGTTCAGCTCTATCACCATCAAATCAGGTCGATAGTTTTCTGAGACAGCCGCCCGCCAGGCGGCTGTCTCTTTATCAGCGCCGCATAACACCAGCAATGACGGTGGTTGCAGCAGTTCGCCCAGCGCGGTGTTCAGGCTGCAACACTGGCTGGCCGCTTGTTGCATCAGTGGATAGAAAAGCTTCAGGCAGCGTTCTGCGGCCTCGCGGTAGCGCGTGTCGCCCGTCAATTCAGAGAGTCGCAACAGGGCTTGTGCCGCGATGCCGTTGCCGGAAGGCGTGGCGTTGTCCTGTCCGCTCTTGTTGCGCTGGATGAGCGCTTCGTGGTCGTGGCTGGTGAAGTAGAAGCCGCCGTGCTCGGCATCCTCGAACCGAGTCAATAAAGCATCCGCGAGTTGCACGGCGAACTGCATATCCGTCTCGCGATAGGTTGTCTGCATAACCTCCAGCGCGGCACCCAGCAGGAAAGCATGGTCGTCCAGATAGGCGTTCAGATGCGTCTTGCCGTCTTTATGCGTGGCGTACAGCTTGCCGTCCTGCCACAAGGTGTCGCGTACGAAATCGAGCGCGCGCTGCGCGGAAACTTTCCAATCATCACGTCCGAACACGCGCGCCGTTTTCGCCATGCCGGCGATCATCAGCCCGTTCCAGCTACCCAATATTTTTTCATCGCGACCGGGACGGATGCGTTGTTCGCGTGCGGCAAACAACTTAGCCTGTGCGGATGAGAGCAGCGCGGTCGCCTGTTTCTGATCAAGTTGCAGCGACTGCGCGATCTCGTTCAGAGGACGGCTCACGCGCAGGTTCCATGCGTGGTTCTCGAAGTTGGGTGTGCTGTCCAGGCCGTAATATGGTTTGACGATGGCGTACTCCGCTTCGCTCAGCAGGTCGCGGATGTCGTTGCGTTGCCACACATAGAACTTGCCTTCTTCGTGTTCCGAATCGGCATCCAGCGAGGCGTAGTAGCCGCCGAGCGGGGATTGCATCTCGCGCATCACCCAGCCAGCCGTCTCTTCCACGATGCGTGCGAACAGCGGGTCGCGGCTGTTTAGCCAGGCGTCGCAGTACAGGCCGAGCAACAGGCCGTTGTCGTACAACATCTTCTCGAAATGCGGGATGTCCCAGTTGGCATCCACGCTGTAGCGGCAGAAGCCGCCACCGAGCTGGTCGTACAGGCCGCCCAGCGCCATCTGCTGCAGGGTGAACAGTGCGACGTGGCGCGCGTCCTCGTTCTGAGGTGCTTGGGCTTGCCGCAACAGCAGATCGAGTTCGGCCGGATGCAGAAACTTCGGCGCATCACCGAAGCCGCCGTTCACGCGGTCGCAATCCTTTTTCAGTTGCTGCACCGCACTGGCGAGCGGTGAGGCGTCGAGCGTCGTTTCATCACTGCCCGGTTGCGGCTGCCATGCGGCGAGGGCGTTGATGAGTTGCTCGCTCTGTGCGGCGAGTTCCTTGCGCTTCTCTTTATAGGCTTGTGCGAGTTGCACCAGCAGTTGCGGGAAGCCAGGCAGGCCGTAACGCGGCTGTTTGGGGAAGTAGGTGCCGCTGTAGAACGGAGTTCCGTCCGGCGACAGGAACATGGTCAGCGGCCAGCCGCCGCTGCGGCGCGACAGCAGGTAGTGCGCGTTCTGGTAGATCTGGTCGAGGTCGGGACGTTCTTCTCTGTCCACCTTGATGTTGATGAAGTGCGCGTTCATCACGGCTGCGACGTCATCGTCCTCGAACGATTCGTGCGCCATCACATGGCACCAGTGACAGGCCGAGTAGCCGATGGAGAGCAGGATGGGCTTGTCCTGCTCACGTGCCAGTTGCAAGACTTCAGGCGACCAGGGATGCCAGTCCACCGGGTTGTCGGCGTGCTGCAACAGGTAGGGGCTGGTCTCGCGGATGAGGTGGTTAGGCATCAGTTCAGGAGTGGCTTGAGGTGAGGCATCACGTTGCGCAGGATGCGCGGCTGCGCAGCTGCGTTCGGATGCAGGTTGTCCGGCAGGAACTGTTCGGGCGGGATGCCCTCCAGCATGAAGGGCAGCAAGGCGATAGCGTGTCTCTTCGCAAGTTTGGGGTATATGCTGCGGAAGCGTTCTGTGTAGGCTCCGCCATAGTTGGGCGGCAACTGGATGCCAAGTAGTAACACCTTGGCATTGGCCTTCTTCGCGCGTTCGATGATGGCATCCAGATTCTGCTCGGTATCCGTCAGTGGCGAGCCGCGCAGTCCGTCGTTGGCCCCCAGTTCGACGATCACCACAGCAGGTTTATGTTTGGCCAGTGCCTTATCTATACGGCGTATGCCGCCGGAAGTGGTCTCGCCGCTGATGCTGGCATTGACCACGTTGTAGGGCTGGTCATCCGCTTGCAATGCTTGTTGCAGCAGATGCGGCCAAGAAGCTTCGCGCGCGATGCCGTAGCCGGCTGATAAACTATCACCGAATACGAGTATGTTGTTGGCGGCCTGCGCGAAGCCGGGCAGCGCCAAGGCGGCGAGCAGTAAAACGAGATTGAGGATGAAGTTCATGGCAACGATTGTGCAAGCAGCAGGGCTCACCAAGCAAGTGTTAAGCGGCGATAGTCCGCTCACTATCCTGCATGATGTCAGTTTTGTGGTGGAAGCAGGCGATAGCCTTGCCATCGTTGGGGCTTCCGGTTCCGGCAAGTCCACCTTGCTCGGCCTGCTGGCCGGGCTGGATGTGCCGACCAGTGGCAGTGTGTCCCTGAACGGCGCGGACATCTTCGCGCTGGACGAGGATGGTCGCGCACGTTTGCGCGGCGAACTGGCTGGTTTCGTATTCCAGTCCTTTCAGTTGCTGCCTGCGCTGAATGCGCTGGAGAACGTGATGCTGCCGCTGGAACTGGCCGGAGTGAGCGATGCGCGCCAGCGCGCGGAAGCCTCATTGCAGCAAGTTGGCCTCACCGCCCGCGCGCACCATCTGCCCAAGCATCTTTCTGGTGGCGAGCAGCAACGGGTGGCACTCGCCCGAGCCTTCGTCTCACAACCCAAGATACTGTTCGCCGATGAACCCACCGGCAACCTCGATGCCGCCACCGGCGCGCAGGTCATCGACCTGATGCTGGAACTGAATCGCGCGCAGGGCACGACCTTGATACTGGTGACGCACGACGACAAACTGGCTGCGCGCTGCAAGCGGCAATTGCGCCTGGCGGCAGGGGGGGTGGTGCAATGAATCTGCTGCGCCTCTCCCTCAATCTGTTGCGGCGCGATTGGCGTGCCGGGGAATGGCGTGTGTTGCTATTGGCACTGGTGCTGGCGGTCGGCAGTTTGGCCACAGTCGGGCTGTTCGCCGACCGTGTGCGGCAGGCGTTGCAGGAACAGGCGCAGAGTTTGATCGGAGCCGATCTGCGCATCACCTCCACACGCCCGTTCTCTCCCGACTATCGCCAGCAGGCATTGGCGCAGGGTCTGCAGGTGGTACAGAGCCGGACATTCCCCAGTATGGTGTCGCATGGGGAGCGGGTGTTGCTGAGTGAGTTGCAGGCGGTGGAGCGTGGTTATCCCTTGCGTGGCAAGATCGAGATCGATGATGGAACGTTGCATGTGGCAGAAGCGATCCCGTCCTCGGGGACAGTGTGGGTGGACGAACGCCTGTTGCGGAGTCTCGGGCTGGAAGTCGGTGGCGAAGTAGGTATCGGTGCGCGCCGTTTCGAGGTGGCGGCACGCATAGTGAAGGACATCGACCAGTCCATCGGCTTCGCGAGTTTCGCGCCGCGCGTGCTGATGAACGAGCAAGACCTTGCTGACACCGGTCTGCTGCAGGAGGGAAGTCGGCTCTCCTATCGTTTGATGATCGCGGGCGAGGCGAAGCAAGTGGCGGCATTGAAGGTCGCGCTGCAAGCGAGATTGTCCGGCAACGAGAAGCTGGAGGATGTGCGCGATGCACGGCCCGAGATCCGCACGGCATTGGAACGCGCCGAGAGCTTCCTAGGTTTGGCGGCGCTCACAGCCGCGATCCTGGCCGGTGCCGCGATGGCGTTGGCGGCGCGGCGTTTCGTGCTGCGTCATCTGGATGGTTGCGCGGTGATGCGTTGTCTGGGCGCGCAACAGGGGCAGGTGCTGTGGTTGTTCCTGAATCAATTCATCCTGCTTGGGTTGGTCGCCGTGCTGCTGGGCAGTCTGCTCGGTTACGGCACACAGGCGTTACTGGTGGAGAGTATCGCCAGCATGCGCGATGCGAACTTGCCGCAACCAAGTGTGTTACCGCTGTTGCAGGCGTCGGTGAGTGGTTTTGCCTTGCTGCTGGGTTTTGCTTTTCTGCCTTTGTTGCAACTGCGCAAGGTTTCTCCGTTGCGGGTGCTGCGCCGTGAGTTGGGTGCACCGGAAGCGAGTGGCTGGTTGGTCTATGGCGTGGCGACGCTGGTGTTGGCAGGTCTGTTCCTGTGGCATGCCGGTTCCTTGAAGCTGGGGCTGGCAGTGCTTGGCGGGCTGCTGGCGGGATTGATGCTGTTCGGCTGGCTGGCTTGGCTGATGTTGCACGGTCTGGCACGCAACGTATTCTTCATGCGTTCGCAGTGGCGCCATGCTTTCAATAACCTGTCCCGTCACGGGCGCAGTGCGGCGGTGCAGGTTGTGGCGCTGAGTCTGGGCGGCATGGCACTACTGGTGCTGACAATGGTGCGCGGCGATCTGTTGCAGGGCTGGCAGAGCAAGTTGCCGCCCGAGACGCCGAACCGTTTTGTAGTGAACATCCAACCCGACCAGGTCGAGCCGATCCGCGATTTCTTCAAGCAGCAATCATTGCCTTCCCCCGAGATGCAGCCGATGGTGCGCGGCAGGCTGGTCGAGATCGGTGGACGCGCCATCAGCGGTGACGATTACCCCGATCCGCGGGCGCGCGGCCTGGTGGAACGTGAATTCAATCTTTCATATATGACGCAGATGCCGTCCTGGAACCAACTGGTGAGCGGGAATTGGTGGGCCGAGGATGGCAAGGGCGAGCTTTCGGTGGAGGAGGGTATCGCCAAGACTTTGGGTATCAAGCTCGGCGATGCGCTCACCTACGATGTGGCGGGCAGCCGTTTTACCGCCAAAGTCACCAGCTTGCGCAAGGTCGAATGGGATTCGATGAAGGTGAACTTCTTCGTCATCACGACCCCGGAATTGCTGGAGGATTATCCATCCAGTTATCTGTCCAGCTTCTATCTGCCTTCTGACAAGGTGCGGGCGGGGGACGAATTGTCGCGCGAGTTTCCCAATCTATTGCTGATCGATACAGGTGCGGTGATCGCGCAGGTGCGCGGCATCATGGACCAGATCGCGCAGACGGTCAGTGCGGTTTTCCTGTTCACGCTGCTGACCGGGCTGGCGGTGTTGTATGCCGCCTTGCTGTCCACGCAGGACGAGCGCAGCCACGAAGCGGCGATCCTGCGTACGTTGGGGGCGGACAGCCGCTATCTGCGTAGATTGCACCTTTCCGAGTTCGCGGTGCTGGGCGGCTTGAGCGGCTTGTTCGCAGCAGGTGGGGCGGTGTTGCTGGGCTGGGTACTGGCGCGCTTCGTTTTGGAGATACCCGCCAGCTTCGATCCGCTTATCTGGCTGGTCGGTATCGGCGGGGGCATCTTGATCGTGACGCTGTCCGGCTGGCTGGCGACGCGCAAACTGACACAACGGCCTCCACTCAGGATTCTCGCGGCAGATTAATGACTTGGCGCTTGACGCAGGGCTCAATATCCCTATAATGCCCGCCTCCCTGAAAAAGGGGGTTTTTAACCTTGCTCCACCGTCCATAGCGTGCCGGGGGGCTTTAATCCACAAGGAGATGTAATGCGACACTACGAAATCGTATTTATCGTGCATCCCGACCAGAGCGAGCAAGTGCCCGCGATGATCGAGCGATATCGCACGTTGGTGACCGGCAAGAGCGGTCACATCCACCGTCTGGAAGACTGGGGCCGCCGTCAATTGGCATACCCGATCCAGAAGATCCACAAAGCACACTACGTGATGATGAATATCGAGTGCGATCAGGAGACCCTGGACGAGCTCGAGCACGCATTCAAGTTCAACGACGCCGTACTGCGCCACCTGACCATCAAGACCAAGGTTGCTGTGACCGAGCCTTCCGTGATGATGAAGGAAGAGAAGTCGCGTTCGTTGACAGACACTGCTACAGCAGCGCCGGCTCCAGCAGCCGAAGCGCCAGCCGCCGCAGCGTAATTTGGATTGAGCAGTAACCGTTGTGTGATCGACGGGGAAGTGATCGAGTCGGAAGGCTTGCGACACACCCCGGCAGGATTGGCGAGATTGGCGTTCAGAATGCGCCATACCTCGATGCAGCAGGAAGCAGGGTTGCAGCGACAGGTGCAGTGTGAAGTTCCGGCACTGGCACTTGGTGAGATGGCCCAGAAACTGGGCGGTTTGCAACCTGGTCAGCGATTAAGGGCTGAAGGTTTCCTGGCGCAGCGCAGTCTGAAGAGTACGCAACTGGTTCTGCATATTGATAACGTTACATTGAAATAGGGGCACATCATGGCTCGTGTATTTAAGAAAAAAGACGACAAGAAGAACAGTTCTTCGCGTCAGCTGTTCAAGCGCCGCAAGTTCTGCCGTTTCACTGCCGAGAAGATCGCGGAAGTGGATTACAAGGACATCAACATCCTCAAGGAATTCGTTTCCGAGAATGGCAAGTTGATCCCGGCACGTATCACCGGCACCAAGGCGCGTTATCAGCGTCAGTTGAGCACAGCAGTGAAGCGTGCACGCTTCCTGGCACTGTTGCCTTACACCGATTTGCACTAAGGAGTAGACCATGCAAGTTATTCTGATGGAAAAAGTGGTCAACCTCGGCCAACTGGGCGATGTGGTCAAAGTGAAGAACGGTTTCGCGCGCAACTTCCTGATCCCGCAAGGCAAGGCCAAGCGTGCGACGGAAAGCAACGTGGCGGATTTCGCTGCACGTCGCGCTGAACTGGAAGCTGGTGAAGCTGCCAAGCTGGCGGATGCACAGACTCGCGGCGAGAAGCTGGCAGGTCTGACCATTCAAATGGTGCAGAAGGCCGGTGTCGACGGCAAGCTGTTCGGTTCCGTGACCAACGCTGACATCGCTGCAGCACTGGTTGCCGAAGGCCACAAGGTCGAGAAGAGCCAAGTGCGTATGCCCGTAGGTCACCTGAAACAGATCGGCGACCATGCGGTGAGCATCGCGCTGCATCCCGATGTGGTGGTTGACGTGACCGTTTCGGTGCTTGGCGAATAGTAATACCGTTCGATCAGGTAGTTACAAGAAAGGACTGGCGACAGTCCTTTTTTGTTGTCTGAAAAGTGTAGAATCTCCCTCCCGTTATTTGTCACCCAGCCATGCAGAATTTTTCAGCTCCCGTCGCCGATGCCCAGCTAGAAGCGCTGAAGCTCCCGCCTCACTCCGTTGAAGCGGAGCAGTCGGTGTTGGGTGGCATCCTGCTCGATACCAGTGCCTGGGATAAAGTCACCGACCTGTTGAACGAGACGGACTTCTACCGTTCTGAACATCGTTCGATCTGGCGTCATATCGGCCGTCTGAACGAGCAGGCGCGTCCGGTAGATGTGATCACGCTGGCCGAATCGCTGGAGAGTAACGGCGAACTGGAGAAGGCGGGCGGCCTGAGCTATTTGGGATCGCTGGCGCAGAACGTGCCTTCAGCCGCCAACATCCGCCGCTATGCCGAGATCGTGCGCGAGCGCGCTATCATGCGCAAGCTGGTGGAAGTCGGCAGCGAGATCGCTACCAGTGCCTATAATCCGAGCGGGCGCGATGCCGGCCAATTACTGGACGAGGCCGAGAGCAAAGTCATGCAGATAGCGGAGCAGGGCGAGCGAGGAAAACAAGGATTCATTGCGATCCCGCCCCTGCTGACCCAAGTGGTCGAACGCATCGAGACTTTGTACGGGCGCGACGACGCCAGCGAGGTGACGGGTGTTTCAACCGGCTTTACGGATCTGGATAGCAAGACTTCCGGCCTGCAACCCGGCGACCTCATCATCGTGGCGGGACGCCCGAGTATGGGTAAGACCGCGTTCTCCATCAATATCGCCGAGACAGTGGCCTTGGAAGGCAAGCCGGTCGCCATCTTCAGTATGGAAATGGGCGGTGCCCAGTTGGCGATGCGTATGATCGGCTCTGTGGGGCGGCTCAATCAGCATACTTTGCGCACGGGCCGTCTGGAAGATGAAGACTGGTCGCGCATGACGCATGCGTTGGGTCTGCTCAATGACGCCCCCATTTTCATCGACGAGACACCTGGTTTGAATGCGCTGGAACTGCGTTCCCGCGCACGACGCTTGCATAGGCAGAACGATGGTCTGGGTCTGGTGGTGATCGACTATATCCAGCTGATGTCGTCGCCCGCCGGCAAGGGTAGCGAGAACCGCGCAACCGAGATCTCGGAGATATCGCGCTCGCTGAAATCGCTGGCCAAGGAATTGCATGTGCCTGTGATTGCGCTGTCCCAGCTCAATCGTAGTTTGGAGCAACGTCCGAACAAGCGCCCGGTCATGTCTGACCTGCGCGAGTCCGGTGCTATCGAGCAGGATGCCGATCTGATCCTGTTCATCTATCGTGACGAGGTCTATAACCCGGACACGCCGGACAAGGGAAAAGCCGAGATCATCATCGGCAAGCAACGTAACGGCCCGATCGGTTCGGTCAACCTGACCTTCCGTGGTGAATTCACCCGCTTTGAAAATTACGCGCCAGCTCAATACTGAGCTGATGCGTAATTTCGGCGAAGACTCACATGCGCAGCATGTTAGTCGTAGCCAAAACTATGTGGTGCCTGCCCAGTATTGATCTGCCGCACGAATCGATAGCGGGTGCCCAAGTGCACGGTCGTGTCGCTGCGAACGAAAAATATTCGCGATTCTTTGCATAATTCATTTGCGCGTTTGCGCGGTTCGGTTACAATGCGCGTCCTTTTACAGGCGCGTAGCTCAGCTGGTTAGAGCACCACCTTGACATGGTGGGGGTCGTTGGTTCGAGTCCAATCGCGCCTACCAATTTCTTCTTCTCCTTTACGAACATTTTCGAGAAGCTCATGTTCACATTGAGTCTACATGGAGAAGAAAGTACTCAGGCCCTGCTGCAATCGGGCCGTTCCTATTGCCTCATCGTCCGTTCTGAATCTCAACGCGCCGCTTTGCTCAAGAATCTGGGCGAGCAGGCCGGCGTGGTCATCGTGCCGCATAACGGCGGTCTCATCAGTAATCTCCGGGTTTGGGAGAACATCATCCTGCCCGTGCAGTATCATGGCATCCAGCTGCCGGGAAAACTTAAAGACAACGTGACTGCCTTGCTAGATCAATGCGGTTTGTCGGACGAGACCGTCTTGTCGGCGCTGATGCTCAAGTTGCCCGACCAGCTCACTTTGTACGAGAAGCGCCTGGTAGGTTTTGTAAGGGCCATGTTGATGGGGCCGGAACTTATCATCTACGACGGTCTGAATGAAGGTTTGTCGCGCAAGGAATTGGTGATGGTGAACAAGTTCGATGCGGTATTCCGTTTGCACTTCCCGTTCAGGACTTCTGTTCTGGTCAGTTTTGAGGAAGACAGCGAAAAGAGCGATCCGGATCAGTTGCTGATCCATCTGTAACGACCATGAAACTGAACAACTACAATCAACGTTTGCTGAATATCGAACAGCGTACCAAGCGCTTTTTGCTGGGTGCGCTCGGGGCGATGTTGCTGGCCTTGCTGTTGATCGCCATCAAGCAGGACTATCTGGTGCGCAGCACAGCCATCTACTTCTTTGCGCCCAATGCGCAGGGACTGAATCAGGGGATGGCAGTCAAGTTCATCGGTTTCAAGGTAGGGAGTGTCAAGGAAGTCAGCATGCAGCCCAATGCGACCGTGCGCGTAAAAGTGTCATTGGACGATGAATATGTGCACCTGATCGGCTTGGATGCGAGAGCGCGTCTGATCAAGGAAGCGCTGGTCGGCGAGAGTGTGGTCGAGATCATTCCCGGCTCGCAGCAGGTGCAGCAGGTGACACAGAACAGCGTGCTCCAGTTCGAACGCGGGCAGGATGCCAGTAGTATCGCCGAGAGTATGGCTGCGCAGCTTCAACCTATCCTGAGCGATATCCGCCAGATCACTGCCAGCATCAACAATCCGAATGGCGAGATCCAGCAGACGCTGAAGAACCTGAACCAGGTGACAGGTGATCTGCGCGAGACAGTTAAACAATTCACCCAACTTGGGGTCAGCGGCAATCAGAAGCTGGACAGCGTACATGGCAAGCTGGACAAGGCGCTGGATAGTGTGAATGCCAATCTGGAGGTGATGGACAAGGCGATCCCGCGTCTGGTCGACAAGGCCGATGCAACGCTGGATAACGTGCAGACCGCCACCACGGACATCAAACGGATGACTGCCGATACGGCTGGCGAGTTGCCGGCATTCATCCATAACAGCAATGCTTTGGTGCAGGACAGCCAGGACATGCTGGAAGGCGCGAAGCAATCGTGGCCGTTCAGCGGCTGGTTCCGCAAGCCTGAGGCTCAAGTGTTGCCGGTGGACGGTTATGTGCCACCAGAGAAACCCTGATGATGGACCGGCTGCGACTTTCCTCGGCGATTGTGCTTTCTGGTCTGTTATTTCTGACGGCCTGCGGACAGACGGCACCCCTGCGTAACGCAAGGCTGGAACTGGCGGCAGAATATAGCCAGAGTGCGCAGCGTGCGTATGATCGAGGCGACTACCATGTAGCGCTAAGGCAATATGAAATGGCCTTGCAGGTGGATGTCGCCGTTGAGAACATCGCTGGTATCGCTATTGATATGTTGAATCTGGCTCGCGTGAACCAGATGCTGGGTCGTTGGGAAGTTGCCAATGCGTATCTGGACAAGTTGCTGCAAGACAGTGCGTTGGAATATGGGACGCCCTATTTGGCAACCGCTGCGACTCAAAAGTCCTTGTTGCTACTGCAACAAGGGGATGTGAAGGGGGCCCGACTCTGGTTGGAAAAGGCATCGGCATGGTGCGTCGCGGAATGCTCGCTCGCGAGCGTGATCGACAATGCTCGTGCCGCGATCGCATTGCGTGAAAAGGATAGTGATCGGGCTTTGCATTGGGCGGAGCGAGCCGCGTCAGCCAGTCGTGGCAATTCGCCCCTGGAATATGCCAACGCCCTGCGCTATATGAGCGAAGCTCAGTTGATGCGTGCCGAGTTCGCGACAGCTTCGCGATTGGCTGATGAGGCGCTGGTGGTGGATAAATCACTGGGATTGCCTGAAAAGATCAAGGTGGACCTGCTGCTGTTGGCCGCTGCATACGAGGGGCAGGGCGACACCGAACAGGCTAAGCGATACCGCGAGCGCGCCTCGCGCATCGTTGCAAGGTGAGCGGCATGGGCATGCTTGAGCGCTTGCAGGATCCGCGATTCAGATGGCTGCTGGGTTTGGCTATCTGTCTGGTAGTCGCCTTGGGTATTTCATATTTTCAAACCGGAGACGGCCTGAGCAGGAGGATACTGGATCGTCAGTTCGATCTTCTGCATCAACGATCCGCGCATCCGATACAGAACGATGTGGTCATCGTCGGCATCGACGAGGATAGCTTCAGGAAATTCAAGGAACCCTTCGAGTTGTGGCATCCCCATCTGGCCAGTTTTCTGCAGGCCATGGAGTCGGCCAAGCCCAGCGTGCTCGGGCTTGATATCGCCTTACCTGAACGATCCTACCAATTCATGCTGCCTCACTATGAAGATGGACTGGTTAAGGCGTTACAAGCGCTCAGCGCACAGACCCCTGTCGTGCTGGCACGCAAGCCGGATGCTGAAGGTGCTTTACGCCCTGTGGATGGCGCGTTGGCTGCCTCGGTCGCGGATGCCCCGGCTTCGGTCATGCTCTGCCTTGACGGGGATGGTGTGCTCCGACGTTTCGATCTCAATCGTTGCACTGTGAACGCGCAGGGAACCAGCTTCGCTGAAAAGGTCGCTGCCCGGCTGGGCGTGGCGCATCCGGGAGTCGGCATTGTGGATTTCAGTGCGGGCCAGAAGTTCGACTACATTCCATTCTCACGCGTGCTGGAATGGCAGGGGCAGGCTGACAAGCAGCGACTAGTTGCCACTTTTTCCGGTAGAACCGTGCTGTTGGGCGTTGTTTCTGCGCGTGCTGAGAAGGTGCGAGTTCCAGTGCCCATGGCGGTATGGTCACCGATGGATAAGCGTGTGTCGGAAGTGTTGGTGCAGGCGCAGATTTTGCGTTCAATGACAGGGAAAGGCTTGATCCGCGAGCTGCCGCTGTGGGGTAGTGTAATTCTTGTGCTAGCCGCTGCTTTGCTGTGGTTGGGACGTACAGGCTGGATCAAGCTGGCGGTATTCGCAGTGACTCCAGTCGCGCTTTGGCTGCTGGCAACCTGGATGTTGGGGGTCGGTATCTATCTGCCTTTGGGGGGCATTCTGCTTTCCGGTTTGTTCGCATTCATGGCGCGGCTTGGGTATGAATCGGTGATGCAGATACGCGGCCGTGAAGGATTGCGGGAGCTCTTCGATAGTTATGTCAATCGCGAGGCGTTGAACGGGATCATGAGTGGCAAGATCGATTCACGCACGGATGGGGAGCGTGTGCGGGTGTGCCTGTTGCATGCGCGTATCAAAGATTTCAGTCGGCGGGTGCAGGAGTGTGAGCCGCAGGCATCAGTGTCGCTGTTGAATGACTACTTCTCCGAAATGGCTATTGCGGTACATCAGCACAAGGGCACGCTCGATAAATTCGTTGGGAGCGAGCTGGGGGCCTTCTTTGGGGCGCCACAAACACTTGAAAGTCCGGAGCGGAATGCGCTCGAGGCGGCACAGGAGATGTTGCAGCGGCAGCGCGAAGTGAATGAACGATTGCTGGAGAGCGGAATGCCCGCGATCGAGATCGAGATCGCCTTACATGTGGGGCAGGTGGTGGTCGGGCATGTCGGATCGTCTGCGCGCAAGGATTACACGGTACTCGGCTCCGAAATCGATGTCGTGAAAGCGCTCGTGGAATTGGCGAAGAGCGCGGGATGTCCTGTGGTCTGCTCCGCAGAAGTGGCTGAAGCGGTCAGGGTTGCGGGCGGTATCTCGGAAGTTGGCATAAGGCAGGTCGGTGGCGCGGACCTTCATGTCTACGCATGGACGCCGCCCTTGCTCGGGGGGCAGTGATGGGCGGCTTCTGGAGGCGCGTGCTGGTCAGGCTGCAGATGCGGCAAGTCCGGCAGACGATATTCGGTTCGCTTGCCTTGCTGTGGTATGCGTTCAATAACCTTCATGTCTTGCGCCTTTCGCCGGTGAACGCCGTGTTCCAGCGCCAACTGTTCTTTACCGGTGTCGAGGCGCTCGGTATCGTGGCGATCTTTGGCTTGCTGAGCGGCGCACTCGTCATCACGCAGATCACCTCCCTCATCGGCGGGGATAGCACGCTGGCAGTGAAGATATTGATCTGGACCATCGTGCGCGAGATCGGCCCCTTGTTCGCCGCCATCATCATCGTCGCGCGTAGCAGTGCGGCCATCGCTTCCGAACTTGCCTTGATGAAGACGCGCGGCGAGATGAAGAGTCTGGAGCGGATGGGCATCTCCCCGCAAGATTATCTGCTGGTACCCCGTATCGTGGGTGTGACGCTGGCCGTGCTGGCCTTGACCATCTACTTCCAGCTCGTCGCCATCGGTGGCGGATTGGCGATCAGTGCTTTGTTCCAGAACGTATCCTGGCTGGACCAGGTCGGCCGCTTCCTGCAGACGGTGAAGTTGAGCGAGTTTGCGGTGGTGGCTTTCAAAGGTTGTCTGTTCGGATTGGCCATCTCCAGCATCTCTTGCTACAACGGCATGCAGGCACAGTCTTCTGTGACCGAGGTGCCCAAGGTCGCCATCAAGGCAGTTCTGCAGAGTCTGCTGTTCGTGTTTGCGCTGGATGCGCTGATCGCCTACCTGAACATGAGCTGGTGAGTTGCGATATACTGCGCGCCCTGTGGCGTATGTGCGCCTGAACAAATATTGATAGTGCGGCGCAGGCCGCACTTGCTTTTTAAAGAGTGGATCGAAATGCCTGTCATAACACTACCGGATGGTTCTCAACGCAGTTTCGAAGGTCCTGTAACGGTTGCCGAGGTTGCGCAAAGCATCGGTGCCGGTCTGGCGCGTGCCGCGCTGGCTGGCAAAGTGGATGGAGCCTTGGTGGATACTTCCTACCAGATATCTGGCGATGCGCAGCTGGCCATCATCACGGACAGGGATGCGGATGGTCTTGATCTTATTCGCCATTCCACCGCTCATCTGCTGGCCTATGCGGTGAAGGAGTTGTTCCCCGAGGCGCAGGTGACCATCGGCCCGATGATCGAGAATGGCTTCTACTACGATTTCGCCTATTCGCGGCCTTTTACACCGGAAGACCTGGCCGCCATCGAGAAGCGCATGGCGGAGCTGGCCAAGAAAGACCTGCCGGTGACGCGCAATGTATTGCCGCGCGACGAGGCAGTGGCCTATTTCAAATCCATCGGAGAGAAGTACAAGGCCGAGCTCATCGAGTCCATTCCTGCGGATCAGGAGGTTTCGCTGTATAGCGAGGGTGAATTCACCGATCTGTGCCGCGGCCCGCATGTGCCATCCACTGGCAAGCTCAAGGTTTTCAAACTGATGAAGGTTGCCGGTGCTTATTGGCGCGGCGACTCGAAGAACGAGATGCTGCAACGCATTTACGGCACGGCTTGGGCGAAGAAAGAAGACCTGGAAGCCTACCTGCATCAACTGGAAGAAGCCGAGAAGCGAGATCATCGCAAGTTGGGCAAGCAGCTGGATCTGTTCCATATGCAGGACGAGGCGCCCGGCATGGTGTTCTGGCACCCGAAAGGCTGGGCGATGTGGCAGGTGATCGAACAATACATGCGCGGCGTGTACCGCGATAACGGATATCAGGAGATCCGCTGCCCGCAGATCATAGACCGCGTGTTGTGGGAGAAGTCCGGCCATTGGGAGCACTACAAGGCCAATATGTTCACCACTGAGTCGGAGAAACACGACTATGCGATCAAACCGATGAACTGTCCCGGCCATGTGCAGGTGTTCAATTCCGATCTGCGTTCCTACCGTGAATTACCTGTGCGTTACGGCGAATTCGGCTCCTGCCATCGCAACGAGCCTTCCGGCGGCCTGCATGGCCTGATGCGTGTGCGTGGTTTCGTGCAGGACGATGGACACGTGTTCTGTACAGAAGAGCAGATCGAATCGGAAGTGACGGCATTCAATGCACTGGTGCTGAAGGTCTACAAGGACTTTGGCTTCAATGATGTGGTGGTCAAACTCGCCCTGCGCCCGGAAGGACGGGTCGGCTCGGACGAGATTTGGGATAAATCGGAGAATGCATTGCGTGCTGCATTGACTGCATCAGGCATGGAATGGGTGGAACTGCCGGGTGAAGGAGCGTTCTACGGTCCTAAGATCGAATTCCACATCAAGGACGCCATCGGCCGCTCTTGGCAGTGCGGCACGATACAGGTGGACTTTTCCATGCCGGGCCGCCTGGGGGCTGAATATGTCGACGAGGACAACAGCCGAAAAGTGCCGGTGATGTTGCATCGTGCGGTATTGGGGTCTCTGGAGCGCTTCATCGGGATTCTGGTGGAGAATCACTCAGGAGCCCTGCCGTTGTGGCTGGCGCCGGTGCAAATGGTGGTGATGAACATCTCGCAGGCGCAGGAGGCGTATGCGGCTAAAACAGCCGATGCTTTGCGAGATGCAGGGTTCAGAGTGCAATCTGATTTGCGCAATGAGAAGATTACCTATAAAATCCGCGAACATAGCTTGCAGAAGTTGCCTTACCAGCTGATCATCGGCGATAAGGAAATGGCTGCTGGCCTCGTTGCCGTGCGGAACCGCCAAGGTGAAGACCTTGGGCAGATATCGGTGGAGGCGTTCATAGAGCGCTTGAATACCGAGCTGCATGCGGGAAGCGCGGTTTAATTTTTATTGGAGTAATTGCAATAGCACAGGATAAGTCGCAGCGTTTGAATGAGCAGATAACGGCACCACAGGTGCGGCTCATCGGCGCGGAGGGAGAGCAGGTTGGTATCGTGGCAGTAGCGGAAGCACTGCGCATGGCTGATGAAGCGGAACTGGATCTGGTGGAGATCGCGCCTTTGGCGGAGCCACCAGTTTGCCGCATCATGGATTTCGGCAAGTTCAAGTATGCCGAAAGCAAAAAGCAGCACGAAGCCAAACTTAAGCAAAAACAGGTGCAAGTCAAGGAAATCAAATTCCGTCCCGGTACGGACGAAGGTGATTACAACATCAAGTTACGTAACTTGACGCGCTTCCTTGCTGACGGCGACAAGACCAAGATCACATTGCGGTTCCGTGGTCGTGAAATGGCCCACCAGGAAATCGGTATGCGCTTGATCGAGCGCATCAAGGCCGATCTGGAAGAGCATGGCGTAGTAGAGCAGTTCCCGAAGATGGAAGGCCGTCAGATGGTGATGGTGATTGCGCCGAAGAAGAAGATCTAAGAATCAAGTTGCATCGTGACGAAGCAAGGGGCTGTCGTTACGGTGGTTGTGAAAAGTGCCCCAAACAAGTGATTTCGGGTCGTTAAGTGTTCCTGTCAGGAACCTCCCGACGTCATAAAATAAACGGAGTCGTTATGCCAAAGATGAAGACCAAGAGCAGTGCGAAGAAGCGCTTCCGCGTTCGTGCGGGGGGCAGCATCAAGCGCGGCCAAGCGTTCAAGCGCCACATCCTTACCAAGAAAACCACCAAGAACAAGCGTCAACTGCGTGGCTCTACAGGTGTCCATGAAACCAACACGGCGTCCGTTCGCGCCATGATGCCCTACGCATAAGGAGTTAGAAAATGCCAAGAGTAAAACGTGGTGTAACGGCGCGTGCGCGCCATAAGAAGATCTTAGACAAAGCCAAGGGTTACCGCGGCCGTCGCAAGAACGTTTACCGTGTCGCCAAAGAAGCGGTGATGAAGGCTGGTCAATATGCCTATCGTGACCGTCGTCAGAAGAAGCGTCAGTTCCGCACTCTGTGGATCGCTCGTATCAATGCTGCTGCGCGTGAGCAGGGTCTGAGCTACAGCGTGTTCATGAACGGTCTGAAAAAGGCAGCGATCGATATCGACCGCAAAGTGCTGGCCGACTTGGCCGTGTTCGACAAAGCTGCATTCACGCAGATCGTCGGGCAAGCCAAAGCCAGCCTCGGCGCGTAATTATTGCGCTATATAAAAAAGGAGGCGAAAGCCTCCTTTTTTTGTTTTAAGACTAAACGATCATACGATGCAAGAACTTCAAACCATACTCGAAGAAGCTTTGGAAAGTTTCGCTGCCGTTGAAGATGCAGCCGAGCTTGAGAACATCAAAGCGCGCTACTTGGGCAAAGATGGCAGCCTGACCGCCATGCTGAAGGGCTTGGGCAAACTGTCTGCCGAAGAACGCCCTGCTGCGGGGGCGCGTATCAATCTGGTGAAGCAGCAGCTGGAAGCCGCATTGCAGGCGCAGCGCGATGCTATCCAGTTACATGCCTTGAATGCGAGACTGGCAGCGGAATCCTTGGATGTGACATTGCCCGGACGTGGTCTAGGTGTGGGTGGTTTGCATCCAGTCACTCGTACGCTGGAGCGGATCGAGAATCTGTTCCATTCCGTCGGTTACGACGTGGCAGAAGGCCCTGAGATCGAGAACGATTTTTACAATTTCACTGCGCTCAATATCCCCGAGGATCATCCGGCGCGTGCGATGCATGATACTTTCTATATCGATGAGCAGCATGTGCTGCGCACGCACACATCTCCTATCCAGATTCGCTACATGCAGGCACATATGGAGAAGTACAAACATCTGGATGCGATGCCGGACATTCGCATCATCGCGCCGGGACGTGTCTACCGTGTGGACTCGGACGCCACCCATTCGCCGATGTTCCATCAGGTGGAAGGATTGTGGATCGGAGAGCGTGTGAGCTTCGCTGATCTGAAAGGCGTGATCGCCGACTTTTTGCAGAACTATTTCGAAACCAAAGATATGCAGGTGCGCTTCCGCCCTTCGTTCTTTCCATTCACCGAGCCTTCAGCCGAGATGGATATGAGCTGGAAAGGCGGCTGGCTGGAGATCGGCGGCTGCGGCATGGTGCATCCGAACGTGCTCAAGCATGTCGGTATCGATAGCGAGAAATACATCGGCTTCGCCTTTGGTATGGGTGTGGAGCGTTTGGCTATGCTGCGCTATGGCGTCAACGACCTCAGATTGTTCTTCGAGAACGATCTGCAATTCCTGAAACAATTCAACTGAACATGCAATTCTCCGAATCCTGGTTACGCACCCTTGTGAATCCCTCGCTGTCCAGCGGGGAAATGTCTCATTTGTTGACTATGGCAGGTCTGGAAGTGGAGGAGATGACGCCTGTCGCCCCTGCTTTCGAGAAGGTCGTCGTCGCGCAGGTGTTGAGTAAAGAAAAACATCCCGATGCAGACCGTCTGAACGTGCTGACGGTGAATATCGGGCAGGCTGAGCCGCTTACTATCGTGTGCGGTGCCGGCAATGTGACTGTCGGCATGAAAGCGCCATGTGCGCTGGTCGGTGCAAAATTGCCGGGTATCGAGATCAAGCAGGCCAAGGTGCGCGGTATCGCCTCTTTCGGCATGATGTGTTCGGATAAAGAACTTGGTCTGGCCGATGAGAGCGACGGTTTGCTGGAATTGTCTGCTGATGCAGTCGTCGGCCAAAGTATCCGCGAGCATCTCGATCTGGATGATCATCTGATCACGCTTAAACTCACTCCGAATCGCAGCGATTGTTTGTCAGTGAATGGCATTGCGCGCGAAGTGGCGGCACTGACGAATTCTCCCTTGCAGGCCATCCCCGCAGCTGACTTCGCGCAGACAGGCAGCATAACTCTCAACGTGAAGGTGGCTACTCCGGCAGCGTGTCCGCGCTATACGGGGCGTGTAATCTCCGGGGTGAACGCGAAGGCCGCCACACCGTCGTGGATGGTGCAACGACTGGAGCGTTGCGGCCTGCGTAGTATTAGCGCCTTGGTGGATGTGACCAACTATGTGTTGCTTGAGTTGGGGCAGCCGCTGCATGCTTTCGATCTGAATAAATTGAGTGGCGATATCAATGTGCGTTTTGCCCTTGCGGGTGAAAAATTGACGCTGCTGAACGAGCAGATGGTTGCGCTGCAAGACGATATGCTGGTAATCGCAGACAGCAAGGGGCCTGTCGCCTTGGCAGGCGTGATGGGCGGCATGGACTCAGCTGTTGATGAGGCGACCACCGATATCTTCCTTGAGAGTGCATTCTTTGCACCCAGTGTGATCGTGGGAAAATCCCGTCGTCTTGGTTTTAGTTCCGATTCTTCCTATCGTTTCGAGCGAGGTGTTGATTATTTGACAACGCAGGTAGCTCTGGATCGCGCAACACAATTGATCCTCGAGATTTGCGGCGGAGCAGCCGGGCCGGTAACTGCAGTGCAGGCTGATTTACCATCACGCCCGTCAGTGCTGCTGCGCTGTTCCCGCATCCTGCGAGTCCTTGGCATTGCACTGAAGTCTGATGAGATCGCGCAGATACTTGCAAGTCTGGGTATGGCATTTCGGCAAGATGGTGATGATTTCACTGTTACACCGCCGAGTTACCGTTTCGACATCGCTATCGAAGAAGATCTGGTAGAAGAAGTTGCCCGTGTGCACGGCTATGAGCAGATACAGCCTGCGCCTATTCAGGCAAGCATGACTATCCTGCCTGATTTCGAAGCTGATCGCCCGTTGTCAAAAGTGCGTCAAGTCATGGTGCTGCGCGATTACCAGGAAACCATCAACTATTCCTTCGTTGAGGCGGAGTGGGAGCGAGACCTGTGTGGAAACACGGCACCTGTTACCTTGATGAATCCGATAGCCAGCCAGATGAGTGTGATGCGCAGCAGTCTGCTGGGCGGCTTGCTGGGCGCATTGCGTACCAATCTTGCGCGCAAACAAACGCGCGTCCGCATATTCGAGATCGGCGGCTGTTTCAAAGCAGAGGTGGGGAATTATTCCCAGGAAGAACGAATGGCGGGGTTGGCATACGGTGCTGTGCTCCCGGAGCAGTGGGGTGCAGCTGCACGCAACGTAGATTTTTATGATGTGAAGAGCGATCTTGAAGCCTTGTTCGCTCCCCGCGCCTTGACCTTTCAAGCTGCGGAACACCCAGCCTCTCATCCGGGCCGATCGGCTCGGATATTGCTCGATAACAACGCTATCGGTTGGGTGGGTGAACTGCATCCTCAATGGCAGCAGCAGTACGATATGCCATTGCCAGCGGTCTGGTTCGAGGTGCAATTGAGCGCCTTGATACAATCAGCTGTTCCAAGAGTCGAAGATGTCTCAAAATTCCCGGCGGTACGTAGAGACATCGCTGTGTTGGTCGATGAGAAAGTCGATGTACAGACACTTTTGGATGTATTGAATAGTCAAAATGCCCCCTATGTAACAGAGTTGGCATTATTCGATGTGTATCGTGGGCAGGGTGTCGAGGAAGGGAAAAAAAGCCTTGCATTCCGTGTGTTATTAAAAGATACTCAAAAAACACTTACAGATTCTGAGATAGAGCCGAGCATCGCCATGCTGGTTGAGGCATTGCATAAAATCGGCGCGAAGTTAAGGGGGAAATGATGACAACTACATTGACGAAGGCCGAGCTGGCTGATTTGCTGTTTGAGAAGGTCGGCCTGAATAAGCGCGAAGCCAAGGATATGGTGGAAGCGTTTTTTGAGGAGATCAGGGTGCAGCTAGCCCAAGGTGACAGCGTAAAGCTTTCCGGATTCGGCAACTTCCAGTTGCGCGACAAACCGCAGCGTCCGGGCCGCAACCCCAAGACCGGTGAAGAGATTCCGATCACAGCTCGCCGAGTGGTCACTTTCCATCCCAGCCAGAAGCTCAAGAGCATGGTAGAGACGACCTATCATGGAACTGCAGTTAACTGATTCCAGCTTGCCGCCGATCCCGGCCAAGCGCTATTTTACGATAGGCGAGGTCAGCGCCCTGTGTGGCGTGAAGGCTCATGTATTGCGTTATTGGGAGCAGGAGTTCACACAACTCAAGCCGCTCAAGCGCGGCGGTAACCGACGCTATTACCAGCACCATGAAGTTCTGCTCATCCGTCGCATCCGCCAGTTGCTGTACGAGGAAGGATTTACCATCAGTGGTGCGCGTAGCAGACTCGATCAAGCACATACGCAGGAATCGGATACTGTGCATGCAGTGCATGCAAGTTCAGAACTGTCTGTCATGGCCATTCCGCAGCTGCGTAGAGAGTTGAGCGACATACTTAAATCCTTGCGCGCTTGATTGCTAAATTCGTTTCAAATCGCGCTACAAAATAAATGTGCTCTGCTATAATCCGCGCCCTCGGGGCGTAGCGCAGCCTGGTAGCGTACTTGGATGGGGTCCAAGTGGTCGGAGGTTCGAATCCTCTCGCCCCGACCAGAACAAAAGCAGTTAAAGAAGATCCGGCTCTGCCGGATTTTTCATTTGCGCGATGCGCTGGTTCTGGTCACCTATCCAAATTCTTTCAAGGGATTTGGACAATTACTCTACAATTAGAAAAAAATTAATTAGAAAAAAGTTCAATTTAACCGGCAAGGGGCAGGGCGGATTGACATCTCTTCATACTAGTTCCCATAAGTTTTTGCTCGCAACGCTGGCGATGCTGCCGTTTTTCAGCACGGTTCAGGCTGCCGAGGATTTGGATTCCGAGCAGGCTTTTTTTCTCGAACTTCCTGTCGTTCTGACGGCTTCACGGCTTACCCAGCCGGTTGACGAAGCGCCCAATGCCATCACCATCATTGATCGACAGATGATCAAGGCGTCGGGATTCAGAAGGATTCCAGAACTGATGCGACTGGTGCCCGGTATGTATGTGGGGAGCCAGAACGGTCACAGCATGTTCGCCTCTTACCACGGTACAACGGACAACTTCTCACGACGCATGCAGGTGCTGGTGGATGGGCGCAGCGTTTACCTGCCGCCCTACAGCATGGTCATATGGGACGATCTGCCGGTGTTGCTGGAAGACATTGAACGGATCGAAGTTATCCGCGGCCCTGCTGCTGCATCGCACGGTGCCAACTCAACGCAGGGCGTCATCAACATCATCACCCGCGAGGCAGATAGTTTTGTGCCGAACGAAGTCACAGTACGCCAAGGCGGAAACGGCATCAAAGATGCTTCGATGACCTTCGCCCAGCGCGGAGAATCCTTCAGCCAGCGGCTCAGTGCCGGATACCGGGCAGACGGTGGCTATGATCTGCCGCAGTTCACCGACGACAACCGTACCAGCATGTTCAACTGGCGTGCGGCTTACCATCCGAATGGCGAGGACACATTCGATTTTCAGACAGGTTACAGCCAGTCTGTGCGCAGGGACGGAATCGTCGGGCGCAATCAGGCACCGGATCGCAATTTGTTTACGGAACATGATTACGCACAACTGATCTGGACGCGTGCGCTGGCGGACGGTGCCGAATGGCAGCTTCGCTATCACTATACCCATTCCGCTTACGATGACGATCAGGTGTCCTATTACCGCGATGGCGTCAACCTGTATCCCAAAGTCAACGTCCAGACCCGGCGTCACGACATCGAAGCCCAGCATACTGCGTCCTGGTCAACAGGGCATCGCTTGGTCTGGGGCGGCGGCGCGAGGCTGGACGGTGTGAGCTCCACGTCTCTGTTCTATTACCATCCCGCACCGACCCTGCGTCAATGGCGTGTGTTTGCCCATGATGAATGGCGCATGCAGCATGATTGGTTGCTGAATGTGGGGGCGATGTGGGAGGACGACGGCATGGGCCATCACAATGTTTCGCCGCGCGTGGCGCTGAATTACCACTTCACGCCCAACCATACGCTGCGTATTGGTGCTTCGCTGGCCTATCGCAATCCGGCAGTAATTGAAGAGTATGGCAATACCGACCCGCTCACCCCGGGCGGCTTCCTCGCCTCTGGCGGTTTACAGCCAGAACGCATGCTGGCACGCGAAATTGCCTACCTTGGGCACTTCCCGGAGACTGGCTGGATGGTGGAAGCACGCCTTTTCAGTGATCACCTGCGAGGTCAGATTTTTCTTGATCCGCTCCGTAACGCGAGTGGCGGGTTCAACAATGCGAGCTTCAAGAATCTTTATTTGGTTCGATATTCCGGATGGGAGGGAAGCCTGAAATACCAGCAGGAGGGCAACGCACTGACCGTGAACTTTTCGCGTCAACAAGCCGCCTGTGAAGCAGATGGCCTGCCCACCTGGATCAGCGATGCACGGGTAAGGGGCTGGTTTGATGAGTGGTTGCGGCAGTGTCCCAAAGCCGTGCCTACCAATGCGGGGAGTGTGCTTGCCGAACATCACTTAACGCAGACATTGGCAATCAGTGCCGGCTATTACTACCAGGATGAAGTGCAGGTATTGGATGCGCAAAGACCGCAAACATTTATGCACAGGATGGATATAAAAATAACCCGTTCCTTCGGGAAACGTGGCGTCGCAAGTGGAGGAGAAGTGGCATTGGTGATGCAGAATATGTTCCGGGACACCCATACGGAATACGCAAACTTGCCACAGCAGGGCTATCCCTCTCTTGACCGCCGTGCCTACCTTCTCGCCACTTTCCTATACTAATATCTTGCCTCGCAAGAGCGAGCGCCAGATCGCCCTGATCCGGTGGCTGGTATTGGTTTGCAGCGTTCTCAGCTTCCAAACGCTGCAAGCCGCGCCGCTCAAGGTCTCCCTGGCTTTGAGTGAGGAGCGCGAGGTATATCGCGCATTTGAATCGGCACTGCGAGATTCACTCGACGCACACCAGGAGATTCAGATATTGCCGTCGGGCAACGTTGCGCAGGCAGAACTGATCGTGGCGATCGGTGCTCAGGCGGCAGACGACTTCAGAGGTTCATCTATTCCGGTATTGAACGTGATGGTCAGCCGAGCCGGACTTGAAAAGATCGGGCGAGACAGTAATTCAGGATCATCCGGCATCTACATGGATCAGCCTATGGCGCGCAGATTCTCGCTACTCCGCGCGGCCTTGCCTCAGACAAAGTCAGTAGGTGTGCTGATATCGAATGAGTCCCCCCAACTGGCAGCAGCCAAACAACTGTCATCAGCTTCGGGATACAGGCTGCACATTCAGACCGTGGCGACACCGGATCATCTTGCGAGCAGTCTTTCGGCGTTGCTAGCGGACAGTGATGTATTGTTGGTCTTGCCCGACGCGGAGATATACCGTTCGGATACCATTCGCAACATATTGTTGGAGACTTACCGGCAGCAAGTGCCTATGATTGGATTGTCACAGAACTATGTACGAGCCGGTGCCTTGTGCGCTGTGTACAGTACGCCGCTGCAAATCGCCGAGCAGGCTGCCAAAGTAGTCGCCCAATTTGCCAAGACCGGTAAGCTGCCTGACTACCAGTATCCTCAGGAATTTGAAGTTGCAGTGAACACGCAAGTCGCCCGTTCGCTCGGGCTGACGATAATAAGCGCAGAACAACTGCGCAACGAGATCGGGGGGAGACCATGAAGAAGTACGGTATCGAGCGACAGACTATGACAGTTGCGCTGATCCCCATATTGATACTGGCTGTACTGCTGGAAACCTCGTTCATTCTGGCGCGTATCGCCGATCTCGATCAGGCGCTAAAGGACAGGGCGAGTCTGATAGCACGGCAGCTCGCGTCTTCCAGTGAGTATGCGGCGTTCTCCGGGAATCGTGTGCTGCTGCAGCAGCAGGCAGAAGTGACGCTTGCACAGCAGGATGTGACAGCGGTGTTCATCCTTGATGCTGAAGGCCGGGTTCTGGCGAGTGCGAGCGGCGTGACGGATTTGAAGATCATTCCCCCCGATTGGCGATCCGGCCAGACATTGCGTGAGGACAAGCGTTCGCTGGCCGTGTATCACGCCATTGTGACTACCCAATTGTCATTGGACGATACTGAAATTGCCTCTACCTCAAATACGGGGGCATCTCTGGGGGGGGTCTATCTGGTGCTGGGCAAACAAAGGCTCAATAGCGAAAAGGTTCGGATGGTCATCATGAACCTGATCCTTACCGCACTGGTGCTGTTGCTTGCGGTGTTAGTAGCGACGCGCGTTGCGCGCAGGATCACGCTGCCGATCATGGGGATGCGTACTGCCGTGCGCGATCTGGGTGAGGGGCGCTTATCAACGCGTATCGGAGAGATGCAAGTGCTCGAGCTGAACGAGCTGGCACAAGGCATCAATGAGATGGCGTCACAATTGCAGGAAGAGCGGAACCAACTGAAGCAGCGCATCGAGGATGCGACGACCGCTTTGCGCAGTCAGAAGGAACAGGCGGAGAAGGCCAATTTCGACAAGACCCGTTTTTTGGCTGCGGCGAGTCATGACCTTCGCCAGCCCATGCACGCGCTTGGCCTGTTCATGGGTGAGTTGCAGAATCGCCTCGAGACACCCGAGCAACGCAAAATAGTGGAAAAGGTGGAGGAGTCCGTGACCGCGATGTCCGGTTTGCTGGATTCGCTGCTGGATATCTCCAAGCTGGATGCCGGCGTCATCGTGCCGCAGGTGCAGGAGATAGAGATCGCTACGCTGCTAAGGCGTCTGTCTGAAGCTTATGTACCTTCGGCCAAGGTGAAATCCATCAGGTTGCGAATTCACACATGCAATTGGCGCGTGAGAAGCGACCCCATCCTGCTCGAACGTATCCTGATGAACCTGCTGGGCAATGCCATCCGCTACACGCAGGAACATGGTTGTGTGTTGCTGGCATGTCGCAAGCGTGGTGACAGGTTGCGCTTCGAAGTGCGCGACAATGGCCCCGGCATTCCCTTGGAGGAACAGGAGAATATCTTCAGGGAATTCGTGCAACTGGAAAATACTGCCCGCGACAGGAGTAAAGGATTGGGTTTGGGGCTGCCTATCGTCCAGCGTTCGGCCAAGCTGTTGAATCACCCCTTGTATCTATGCTCTAACCCCGGGCGGGGTTCAATCTTTGCTCTTGATGTGCCGCGCGTCCCCGATTTGAAAGATCTTCTGGCTCAGGGAAGCACAGTCAGCCGTACTCCTCCGACAGAAAACGAGGATTCGTTCACGGCGCGCAGCGTGCTGGTGGTGGATGACGATGAACTGGTACGCAACGGGACGGCTGGGCTTATCGAAGCGTGGGGATGCAGGGTAGCGATGGCTGAAAGCCTGGCCGAGGCTGAGCAGCTTTTCGAGCAATCGTCATTCGAGCTGGTGATCTGTGACTTCCGCTTGCCGGACGGCAACGGGGTTGAATTGGCGGAACGCATCCACATGCAAGGCAAACAACAGCCGGCTTTCATACTCGTCAGTGGTGACACATCACCCGAGGTGTTGAAGCTCGTGGCGGACAAGGGCATGCACTTGCTGCACAAGCCGGTGCGTCCGGCCAAGTTGCGCTCGATGATGGCTTTTGCGTTGAAGGCTAAATGATCAGTTCGAGGCCAGGCGTTCCAACGCACTGCGATCGATAACCTCGATCTGTTCCCGAGCCAGTTTGACCCAGCCCTGATCCGCAAATCCTTTGAGTAGGCGGCTGACCATCTCGCGCGCGCTGCCTAGTTCATCTGCCACGACCTGGTGAGTCAGATGGAGTGGACTGGGGCGTGATAGCAACAATGCTGCCAATCTTTGATCCAACTTCTGGAAAGCAACAGCGGAGACCAGCTCCATCAGGTCGGTGAGCCGTTCCGCGAACAGGCTGAAGATGTAGTCCCTGAATGGTTGGCAATCCGCCATCAAGGTGCGGAACGAGGCGGGCGGCAAGACGATCATTTCCACATCTTGTTCTACGATCCCGCGAGCGCGGTAGTTGCTGTGGCCGAGCAGGCAGCTGCTGGTCAGTATGCAGCTTTCACCTTCACCGACACGGTAGAGCTGCAATTCACGTCCATTCGCGGAAGACTTGATGACGCGCACACTGCCCGAGAGTAACAACGGAAATCCTTGGCAGGGTTGGTTCTCGTCGAAGATTACCGTGCCTGCAGGGAGACGCATCACCGTCGTCTGGTCGAACAGTTCCGCGAAACGTGCGGGTGCCAGTTCGCGTAACAGCGGGTAGCGTTCTAGCAGGCGTGTGCTTTCGCTGGCTGGCATGGCAGTCAGCTCACTCCGGACGCAGATGCGGGAACAGGATGACGTCGCGGATGCTGGCGGCATCGGTCAGCAGCATCACCAGGCGGTCGATGCCGATGCCTTCGCCCGCGGTAGGTGGCAGGCCGTGTTCAAGTGCGCGGATGTAGTCGGCATCCTTGAACATCGCTTCCTCGTCGCCGGCATCCTTGGCGGCAACCTGCGCATCGAAACGCGCTTCCTGGTCTTCCGGATCGTTCAACTCGGAGAAGCCGTTGGCAATCTCGCGGCCGACGATGAACAACTCGAAGCGCTCGGTGATGCCGGCGTTCTTGTCCGAAGCGCGCGCCAGTGGCGACACCTCGACGGGGTAATCGACGATGAAGGTCGGCTCGAACAGCAGATGTTCGGACAGTTCCTCGAACAAAGAGAGTTGCAGACCGCCGACACCGTCCTCGGGTTTGTACTTGGCTTTCAGGTCCTGCAGTTCGCCGACCAGGAAATCGCGATTGTTCAACTGCTCATCGGTGAACTGCGGATGATATTTCTGGATCGCCTGCACCATGGTCAGACGGTGGAACGGCTTGCCCAGATCCAGTTCCTTGCCCTGATAGCTGATGACTGTCGTGCCCAGTACCTTCTGTGCCACCTCGGCGAACAGACGCTCGGTGAAGCCCATCAGATACTTGTAGTCACGATAGGCTTCGTAGAACTCGATCATGGTGAACTCGGGGTTGTGGCGTGTCGACAAACCCTCGTTGCGGAAGTTGCGGTTGATTTCGAACACCTTCTCGAAACCGCCCACCACCAGTCGTTTCAGATACAGCTCCGGCGCGATGCGCAGATACATCTCCATATCTAGCGCATTGTGGTGAGTGACGAAAGGTTTGGCCGAAGCGCCGCCCGGTATGGGGTGCAGCATCGGTGTCTCGACTTCCAGATAATCGTGGCGAGTGAAGAAATCGCGTATGGCCTGAATGATCTGGGAACGGATCAGGAAGGTCTTGCGCGTTTGTTCGTTGGTGATCAGATCGACATAGCGCTGGCGATACTTCTGCTCCTGGTCGGTCAGGCCGTGGAACTTCTCCGGCAGCGGACGCAAAGCCTTGGTCAGCAGGCGCACCTCGGTGACGCGTACCGACAATTCGCCGGTCTTGGTCTTGAACAGCACACCGGTCGCGCCGAGGATGTCGCCCAGATCGTGATGCTTGAACACGGTGTGCGCATCTTCGCCGGTGATGTCGTTGCTGATGAACAGCTGCATACGACCGCTCACATCCTGAATGGTGGCGAAACTGGCCTTGCCCATCACCCGCTTCAGCATCATGCGTCCGGCGACGGCAACCGGGATCTGCTCGGCTTCCAGCTCATCATTGCTTTTCTCGCCGAAAGCGGCGTGCAAGTCGGCAGCCAGATTCTTGCGGTCAAAGTCATTGGGAAAGGCGACGCCCTGTTCGCGAAGTGCCTTCAGCTTGCTGCGGCGTTCGGCAATGATCTGGTTCTCGTCTACTTGCGGGATGTTTTGTTCGGTTGTCATGTTGTGTTCCTGGTTAAACGCCTTGCTTCAAGCTGGCTGCGATGAAATCGTCGAGGTCGCCGTCGAGCACGGCTTGGGTGTTGCCCACTTCGAAGTTGGTGCGCAAATCTTTGATGCGCGACTGGTCAAGCACGTAGGAGCGGATCTGGTGACCCCAGCCGATGTCGGACTTGGTGTCTTCCAGTGCCTGCTTCTCCGCGTTGCGTTTGCGCAGCTCTTCTTCGTACATGCGCGACTTCAGCATGGACATCGCTTCGGCGCGGTTCTTGTGCTGCGAGCGGTCGTTCTGGCACTGCACCACGATGTTGGTCGGGATGTGGGTGATTCGCACCGCCGAGTCGGTCTTGTTGATGTGCTGTCCGCCCGCGCCGGAGGCGCGATAGGTGTCGATGCGCAGATCGGCCGGGTTGATGTCGACCTCGATGGAATCATCCACTTCCGGGTAGACGAACACGCTGGAGAACGAGGTGTGGCGACGATTACCGGAGTCGAACGGTGACTTGCGCACCAGACGATGCACGCCGGTCTCTGTGCGCAGATGACCATAGGCGTAATCACCGCTGATCTTGAGCGATGCACCTTTGATGCCGGCCACTTCGCCGTCGGACTGTTCCAACACTTCGACAGTGAAACCCTTGCGCTCGGCATAGCGGATGTACATGCGCAACAGCATGGAACCCCAGTCCTGTGCTTCGGTGCCGCCGGAACCGGCCTGGATGTCGAGGAAGCAGTTGGCAGAGTCCAGCTCGCCGGAGAACATGCGGCGGAACTCAAGGTCGGCGACCAGCTTCTCGATCTGCTCGACATCGTTGACGATGCTCATCAAGCTCTCGTCATCGTTCTCGGCCAGCGCCATTTCCATCAGTTCACTGTTGTCGTTGACCGATTGGCTGATCTTTTGCAGATTGTGCACGATGCCTTCCAGCATCTTGCGCTCTTTGCCCAGATCCTGAGCGCGTTTGGCGTCCTGCCAGATGGCAGGGTCTTCGGCTAGTGCGGCGACTTCGTCCAGGCGTTCCTGCTTGCCGTCGAAGTCAAAGATACCTCCGTAGTTCGAGGTTGCGGGCGCGCAAGTCTTGCAGTTTGGCGGTGAGGGCGTTGAGTTGTTCGGCTTCCATGATCGGTTCTGTCTGTCGCTGCTTTAAAGGGTCGCGATTATAGCGCAAACAGCCCCAACAGGACGCCGCCGGCGATAGCGCCGAAGCCGATCGCGACCTGGCGTGCCAGTGCCGGACCCGCGATGAAAACGACCATGCCGAATTTGAACGCGATGTTGGAAAGGAAGGCGATGGCGATAGCTGTCACGGTCTGTTCTTCGCTGAGCTGTCCCAGATTGAATAGGCGCAAACTGGAGAGGGCGATCGCATCCACATCGGTCAATCCCGAAACCAGCGCGACGGCATACAAGCCCTGACTGCCGGCAAGGTCTGCCATCCATGCCGAGCCGACCAGCACCACGACGTAAAGCAATCCGAAACCGAGGGCGGTGTGCAATTCGGCCGGGTTCGAGGTTTCTGGCACCAGCAGTTCCTGACCCTTGCTGGTCTGTCTCCATGCATACACGGAAGCGATGAGCCCGGCGATCAGGCCGCCCGCATAGACAGGCGCGAGACTAGGCAAGGCACCGAAGGCCAGGATGGAGCTCACGACCAGCAAACGCAGCAGCACCACCATGCTGGCGATCACGATCACCATCGCGGCAAGATTGGAGAGGGCGGGGCTGGCCTTGCCGTGTTTCGAGTAGATCAGGGTAGTGGCGGTGCTGGACACCAAACCGCCGAAGAAACCCAGTAACGGCGCGCCGTAGCGCGTGCCGACCAGATGCAACGCGGTATAACCTGCCAGACTCAAACCGGAGATGAGCACCACCATCAACCATGCCTGATGCGGGTTGAACGCACCGTAGGGGCCGTAGTTCTGGTCGGGCAGGATGGGCAGCACGATGAAGGTGAGCACCGAGAACTGCAGCACCGCAACCAAGTCACGCCGTGTCAGGCGCTGGGAGAAGCCGCGCAACTCGGGTTTGAAATAGAGCAGGGCGGTGATGCCGATGGCCAGCATCACCGCCAGCTTGGACATTTCTAGCCAGATCATCACCCCCAGCGCGTAGCACAGCAGCAGCGCGATCACGGTCGTCGTGCCGGGGTCGGCATCCGGCTTGTCGGGTTCGTCGCCGAGGTAGGCGGCGATGATGGTCAGCGCGACGGCGATCAATCCGGCTATCACCAGCCACTGGATATCCAGATGATCGCCCAGCATGCCCATCATGGTGCCGAACAATGCAACCAGCGCGAAGGTGCGCAGACCCGCCTTGGCAGAAGGATTTCGTTCGCGTTCCAGACCTATCAGCAGGCCGATGGCGATGCTGGTGAGGAATTTCGGCAGCAATTCGATACCGTTGTTTTGCAGGAAAGCGAATTCCATCGTTGCTTCTCCTTACCAGTGACGCACGATCAGTTGCAGCGTCTCGGAACCATTGTATTCATTGATGCTCAAGCTGTACACGGCATGCACGGTGTCCGGAGCGGGATCGGCGTGGAAGAAACGGATGGCATCGAAACTGCCGACAGGCGAGGAGAGCTTCAGCTTCAGATGTTTTTCGCCGACTATACGTTGTGTTTGAACGCGGAACTCGCCTTCGAACAACGGTTCGGGAAACCCCTGTCCCCAAACTTGCGCTTGCAGCTCGCGTGCCATGCGCAGGGAAAACTCCGCATTTTCCAGTTCACCGTCGGTGGCGATGCTGCGCACCAGTGCTTCACTATCCAGCATCTCCTGTATGACGGATTCGAACGCGCTACGGAATTCATCCAGCGCCTGTTCCGGGATGCTCAATCCAGCCGCCATGGCATGGCCGCCGAACTTCAGGATCAGGTGGGGCTGACGTTTGGAAACGAGATCGAGTGCATCGCGCAGATGCAGGCCGACGATGCTGCGCCCGGATCCTTTCAGCTCGCCAGTCTGCGCGCGGGCGAAGGCGATGACCGGGCGATGGAACTTGTCCTTCAGGCGCGAGGCGAGGATGCCGATCACGCCCTGGTGCCATTCATCATTGAACAGGGCCAGTGAATAGCTTTCCGCTGGGTCGAACGTTTCCAGTGCCGCCAGTGCGCTGTCTTGCATGTCGGCCTCGATGCTGCGCCGTTCCTGATTGAGCGCATCCAGCTTGGCGGCGATCTCGTTGGCTTCGTTGGCGTCGTCGGTCAGCAGGCAGCGAATGCCGAGACCCATGTCTTCCAGTCGGCCCGCAGCATTCAGGCGCGGGCCGACGATGAAACCCAGTTCATAGGAGGAAGCTTGCGCCGCCGGTCGGCGCGCGATGCGCAACAAAGCCATGATGCCGGGGCAGGCGCGTCCGGCGCGGATGCGCTGCAAACCCTGATGCACCAGGATGCGATTGTTGTCATCCAGCTTCACAACGTCCGCCACCGTGCCGAGCGCGACGAGATCGAGCAGATTGCCAAGATTGGGTTCCGGCTTGTCGGCGAAAGTCCCGCGCTTGCGCAGTTCTGCGCGCAGCGCTAGCAACACATAGAACATCACGCCCACCCCTGCCAGATTCTTGCTGGGGAATGAACAGCCAGGCTGGTTTGGGTTCACGATGCATTCCGCATCCGGCAGGGAGTCGCCGGGCAGGTGGTGATCGGTCACCAATACCTGCATGCCGAGTCTGTGTGCTTCGGAAACTCCCTCCACGCTGGCTATACCGTTATCCACGGTGAGCAGGATGTCGGGCTTGCTTTGTGCAGCGAGGCGGACGATCTCCGGGGTCAATCCGTAGCCGTACTCGAAACGGTTGGGCACGATGAAATCCACATTGGCACCCAGTGCAGACAGGCCGCGCATACCCACGGCGCAGGCGGTGGCACCGTCGGCATCGTAATCGGCCACGATCAATAGCTTTTTGCCGGCGGAAATGGCATCGGCCAATGCGCTTGCCATGGTCTCCGCCTGCTTCAATAGCTGGAACGGCAGCAGCTTTTTCAGGTCGGTCTCAAGCTGTTCCGTCTGTTCGATGCCGCGCGCGGCATAGATGCGTGCCAGCAAAGCAGGGATGCCGGATTCGGCAAGCCGCTGGGCGGTGTTTTCAGGGTAGCTACGCTGGTCGATTCTGGTCATGTTTTTGGGCTTCTTTTGCTGTTCAGTGTAGCAGAGCAGAGATCGTAATTTCCCAGTAACTCGGGTAGAATGCGCGCCACTTAAAAATCCATTGCGAGCAATATTGTGGCACTGATAGTTCAGAAATACGGCGGCACCTCTATGGGCAGTCCGGAGCGCATCAAGAGCGTTGCGCAGCGTGTGGCAAGATTCAAGGCACAAGGCCATCAGATCGTTGTCGTGGTCTCGGCAATGAGCGGCGAGACCAATCGTCTGATCGGACTGGCGCACGAGATCCAAAAGCATCCCGATCCGCGCGAGCTGGATGTGGTGATCTCCACCGGCGAACAAGTCACCATCGGTTTGCTCTCCATGGCACTGATCGATGCCGGACTCAAAGCCAAGAGCTACACCGGCGCCCAGGTCAAGATACTCACCAACAGCGCATTCACCAAAGCGCGCATCGTCAGTATCGACGAGGAGAACATCCGTAACGATCTGGACGAAGGCAAGGTCGTAGTCGTCGCCGGTTTCCAGGGCATGGACGAGGATGGCAACATCACCACGCTGGGACGCGGCGGTTCTGATACCACCGGCGTGGCGATCGCTGCCGCACTGGGGGCGGACGAATGCCAGATCTATACGGACGTGGATGGCGTCTACACCACCGATCCGCGTCTGGTACCCGAAGCGCGTCGCCTGAAGAGCATCACTTTTGAAGAGATGCTGGAGATGGCGAGCCTCGGCTCCAAGGTTTTGCAGATCCGCTCGGTCGAATTCGCCGGCAAATACAAAGTCAAACTGCGCGTACTTTCCAGCTTCCAAGAGGATGGCGAGGGAACGCTGATCACATTCGAGGAAAACGACAAAATGGAACAGGCCATCATCTCAGGTATCGCATTCAATCGCGACGAAGCCAAGATCACCGTACTCGGCGTGCCGGACAAGCCGGGCATAGCCTATCAGGTGTTGGGCCCGGTCAGTGATGCCAACATCGACGTGGACATGATCATTCAGAACGTCGGCGTGGACGGTTCCACAGACTTCTCGTTCACCGTGCATCGCAACGAGTTCAGCAAGACGATGGAATTGCTGAAGAGCAAGGTGCAGCCACATATCGGCGCGCGCGACGTCGTAGGCGACAACAAGACGGCCAAGGTGTCCGTGGTCGGTGTCGGTATGCGTTCGCATGTGGGCATCGCCAGCAAGATGTTCCGCACTTTGGCGGAAGAGGGTATCAACATCCAGATGATCTCCACCTCCGAGATCAAGATTTCAGTGGTCATCGACGAGAAGTATCTGGAGCTTGCTGTGCGTGTTTTGCACAAAGCTTTCGATCTCGATCAAGAAAGCGCATGATAGTTTGACGAAGCGGAGCGATTACATTAGTATTCGCGCCCTTCGGAGAAGTGGCCGAGTGGTCGAAGGCACACCCCTGCTAAGGGTGCATCCGGGCAAAACCTGGATCGAGGGTTCGAATCCCTCCTTCTCCGCCAAAGTAACTGTAGTCGTTTTGAGGCGCCCGTAGCTCAGCTGGATAGAGTACTTGGCTACGAACCAAGGGGTCAGGAGTTCGAATCTCTTCGGGCGCACCAATAAAACGATTTCAGACTGGCAATAGGCAACACCAAGCAATACATGCGCCCGTAGCTCAGCTGGATAGAGTACTTGGCTACGAACCAAGGGGTCAGGAGTTCGAATCTCTTCGGGCGCACCAACTCAAAGGCTTCCAGAAATGGAAGCCTTTTCTATTACTCCTGCATAAATCATTCGTGCAGACAATATCGACCTTAATATTGCAGCAACATGCGCATCCCGTTTGCTTGTCAGGCCGCACTGCGCCATCATTGCGACATCAATGAACTGTCCATGTGGTGCGCTATGACTGATACGCTGGAAACCGCTTCATTTCCCGAAAAGCTCCGACGCGTCGCTATCGATCCGGTGTCCCGTGTGGAGGGGCATGGCAAGGTGACCCTATTGCTTGATGAGAACGACCGCGTGCATCAGGTGCGGCTGCATATCGTCGAGTTCAGAGGGTTCGAGAAATTCATCCAGGGACGTCCTTACTGGGAAGCGGCGGTGATGGTGCAGCGTCTTTGCGGCATCTGTCCGGTGAGCCACCATCTGGCTGCGAGCAAGGCGATGGATATGGTGGTGGGCGCTACGCTGACACCCACGGCGGAGAAGGTGCGCCGCTTGATGCACTATGGGCAGATTCTGCAGTCGCATGCCTTGCATTTCTTCCATTTGTGTTCCCCCGATCTGTTGTTCGGATTTGGCTCCGATGTGGCCAAGCGCAACATCGTTGGTATCGCCGCAGCCTTCCCTGAGATCGCCAAACAGGGCGTGCTGTTGCGCAAGTTTGGCCAAGAGGTGATCCGCGTCACGGCGGGCAAGCGTATCCATGGCACAGGCTCCATTCCCGGCGGTGTGAACAAGAACGTCAGTATTGAGGAGCGCGACTACCTGTTGAAGGATGTCGACCAGATGGTGGCGTGGAGTGAGGCGGCTATCGGCATCGTACGCAATCTGTTCGAGCAGGATCTGGCGATGTACAGCAGCTTCGGCAGTTTCGATGCGCATACGCTCAACATGGTGCGACCCGATGGTGCGCTGGAGCTTTATGACGGCGGTTTGCGGGCGCGTTCGATGGATGGCGAGACGATATTCGATCATTTCGATCCCAGCCGTTACTGGGATGAGATATTGGAAGACGTGAAGCCGTGGTCCTATATGAAATTCCCGTTCCTACGTCGTCTGGGGCCGGAGCAGGGTTGGTACCGGGTGGGACCGCTATCGCGCGTGACGCAGTGTGACTTCATCTCCACCCCGCTGGCCGAAGCACAACGCAAGGCATTCATGGCGTTCGAGCATGGCAAAGCCGCGAAGGCGACGCTGGGGTTCCACTGGGCGCGCATGATCGAGATGCTACATGCGGCCGAATTGATTCGCGACATCCTGCATGATCCCGATCTGCAGGGGACGGATCTGGTCAACATTGGTCAGCGCCAGGAGCGCGGCGTCGGGGTGATCGAAGCGCCCCGCGGGACATTGATCCATCATTACCGGGTCGATGAGAACGACCAGATCGTTCGCTGCAACTTGATCGTCTCCACGACCCATAACAATCAGGCGATGAATGAAGCTATCCGTCAGGTTGCTCGCCAATATATCGATGGCAAGAAACTCACCGAGGGATTGCTCAACCACATTGAGGTCGCCATCCGGGCATTTGATCCCTGCCTCTCTTGTGCGACCCATGCCTTGGGCAAGATGCCACTGGAAGTGGAGCTGCTGGATGCCGAAGGGCAGCGGGTCGATATGTTGTCACGCGGCTCTGATGGTTTCTGTGCCGCGCAGCTGTGATGGTCGCGCCCGTTCTGATCTTTGCGGTCGGCAATGAATCGCGCGGGGATGATGCGCTGGGGCCCTTGCTGCTGAGGCAGATTCAGGAAAACATTTCCGACGCTGTCGAGTGCCTAGAGGATTTCCAGCTACAGGTAGAACATTCAGCCGATCTGCTTGGACGGCGGCAAGTCGTGTTCGTGGATGCCGATGTCTCGTGTGAGCCTCCTTTCCGTTTTTCCGAGTTGGAGGCGGTGCACGATCAGAGTTATTCCAGTCATGCGCAATCGCCTGCCGCGCTGCTGCATACTTTTGGACAGGTTTATACAGACCCGCTTCCGCAATGTTATGTGCTGGGCATCAGGGGGTATGGTTTTGAGTTGGGGGAGGATCTGAGCCCAGAGGCAGCAGATAATCTGGAACAGGCCACTGCATTTCTACAATCATGGCTGGCGAGCAACGTCGAGCCTGCGCAGGCGCGTCATGCATGAGATGTCATTGGCGCAGAGCGTGCGCGAGATCATCGAGCAGGCCGCGCGTGATCAAGGCTTCTCCCAAGTGACGACGGTGTGGCTGGAGATCGGGCGGCTGTCTTGCGTGGAGCAGGAGGCGATGCGGTTCTGTTTCGCTGCCGCGATGCAAGGCAGTGTCGCGGAGGACGCGCGATTGGAGATCATCGATACGCCGGGCAGGGGGCTTTGCCCAAAATGCAGCCACGAGGCGGAGATCGAGAATGTGTATGACGCGTGTTCGCAGTGCGGCAGTTACGGTCTGCAACTGGTCGCCGGTGATGCGATGCGCGTAAAAGAGCTGGAGGTGGTGTGATGTGTATGACTTGCGGATGTGGTTCGGATGAAGTGCTGATACGCGGCAGGAAACCTTTAAACAAGCCGAAGGCACCAGTCAGCTTCAAGTTGCACCGAGTTGAAGCGAAGGTCGCTGAAGATACGCAGCGCATCGTCAAGCTGGAGCAGGACATCCTGCACAAGAACGATCTGCACGCTCAGGGCAATCGTGAGCTGTTCAAGCAGCATGGCATGCTCGCGCTGAACCTTGTTTCCAGCCCTGGTTCAGGTAAGACTACGCTGTTGGTGCGTACGCTGCAGGCCCTGCAAGGTCGCTATCCCCTGGCGGTGATCGAGGGTGACCAGCAGACAGAGCAGGATGCGGATCGTATCCGTGCGACCGGCGTTCCTGCCGTGCAGATCAATACCGGCAAAGGCTGCCATCTGGATGCTCAGATGATAGAACGTGCTTTGCCGGAGATGCCTTTGCCTGAAGGGGGCATGCTGTTCATCGAGAACGTCGGCAATCTGGTATGTCCGGCCGGTTTCGATCTGGGCGAGTTCGCCAAGGTGGTGGTGCTGTCGGTGACAGAAGGCGAGGACAAGCCGCTCAAGTATCCCGACATGTTCCGTGCTGCCGAGTTGATGCTGCTAAACAAGTGCGACCTGCTGCCTTATCTCAGTTTTGATGTGGAGCTTGCAGAAACGTACGCGCGTCGCGTCAATCCTGATATCCGCATCATCCGCCTCTCCGCTGTCAGCGGAGAAGGGATGGACGCGTGGCTGTCCTGGCTGGAAGAACAGCATCTAGGCTAGCACTGCGCAGGCTTACAAAGCCTTGCTGACTTTCATGATGCCGGGATCTTCGCTGCTCGGCTTGGTTGTGAAGCCCAGACGTGTCATCAGTTTGAGCATGTTGTGGTTGTGGCTGAGCACTTCACCTTCGATGGTCGCCAAGCCGATGGAGCGAGCCGCTTCCATCAATGACACCATCAGTTTCTGGCCCAATCCTTTGCCCGTCACGTTGTCCGCGACGACCAGTGCGAACTCGCATGTCTCGCCATCCGGATTGATGGAGTAACGTGCCACGCCCAGCTCGGTTTCTTCCTTTTCACCAGTGACCGCCACCAGCGCCATCTCGCGGCTGTAGTCGATCTGCGTCAGACGGGCGAGCATCTCTTCAGTCAGCTCCTGCACGCTGTTCATGAAGCGGAAGTATTTCGATTCATCCGAGAGGTCGTGCACGAAACGTTTCACCAGCTCGGCATCTTCCGGACGTATCGGCCGGATCACGATGTCTGTCCCGTCGGCCAATTGCCATCTGCTCACCAGATGGGTGGGGTAAGGATAGATCGCCATGTGCGCGTAGCGGTCTGAACTGGGTTGGCGATATTCCACCACCACGCGTGCGTCGGCAGCCAGCGCGCCGTGCTCGTCCAGTATCAGCGGGTTGATATCCATCTCTTTGAGCAGCGGCAGTTCACACACCATCTCGGAAACGCGCAGCAACACGTCTTCCAGCGCATCCATGTTGGCCGGTTGCATATTGCGGAAGGCGCCCAGCATCTTGGAGATGCGCGTATCCCGGATCAATTCCTTGACCAGGAAACGGTTCAGCGGCGGCAGGGCGACAGCGCGGTCGCCCATGATCTCGACTGCGGTACCGCCCGCGCCGAAAGTGATGACCGGGCCGAACACGGGGTCGCTGGTCACGCCGATCATCAGCTCGCGCCCGTTCGGTTTGACGATCATCGGTTCGATGGAGATGCCATCCACGGTTGCGTTCGGACGGTTCAGCTTCACGGTATCGATGATGTGCTGGTATGCCGCACGTACCTCGTGCGCATTGCGCAGATTGAGCATCACACCACCGGCATCGCTCTTGTGCGAGATGTCTGGAGAGTTGATCTTCATCGCTACCGGATAGCCGAGTTGCTGCGCGATGAGCAGTGCTTCGTTGCCGGTGTGGGCGACCATGGTGCGCGCGACCGGGATGTGGAAGGCGGACAGCAATGCCTTGGATTCCATCTCGCTCAATACTTTTCGGTGTTCCTGCATCGCGCCTTCGATGATCAGGCGAGCGCTTTCCACATCCGGTTCGACATGGTGCGAGAACGGGCCCGGCATCTGCATCAGCAGCTTCTGGTTGCGGTAGTAGGCGGACAGGTGTGAGAACACTTCAACCGCCGGTTCCGGTGTGCGGAAGTGCGGACGGTGCGCTTTGGTGAACGCCTGACGTGACTCGGCGACTTGCACTTCGCCCATCCAGCAGGTCAGCAGCGGTTTGCTGTGGGTATTGCCCAGTTCGATCAGTGCTTCGGCCGATTCCAGTGGTTTGGTCATTGCTTGCGGCGTGAGGATGGCCAATACGCCGTCCACGTTGTCGTCTTCCAGGCAGGCTTTCACGGCATGGTGATAGCGGTCGGCCTGGGCATCACCGATGATGTCCACGGGGTTGCTGTGCGGCCAGTTGGATGGCAGATGCTGGTTGAGATATTCGATGGTGCCGTCGGACAGTTCTGCGATATTGAGGCCAAGGTCGACCGCGCGGTCGGTCGCCATCACGCCGGGACCGCCGCCATTGGTGACGATAGCCAGTCGATTTCCCACCGGCTTGAAGCCGCAGGAAAGTGCGCGTGCAGCCGTGAACAGTTGCGTGACAGTCTGCACGCGCACCACACCGACACGGCTCACTGCTGCATCGAACACATCGTCCGCGCCGACCAGTGAAGCGGTATGCGACATCGCCGCCTTGGAGCCGGCGGCATGGCGGCCCACTTTGACGAGGATCACCGGTTTGATGCGCGCAGCGGCACGCAGAGCGCTCATGAAGGTGCGTGCATTGCGGATGCCTTCGATGTACATCAGGATGCTTTGGGTCTTTGCATCCGACACCAGGAAATCAAGGATCTCGCCGAAGTCGACATCGGTCGAAGAGCCCATGGATACAACGCTGGAAAAACCGACGTCGTTGCTTTGTGCCCAGTCCAGAATGGCGGTGCACAGCGCGCCGGACTGGGAGATGAAGGCGATATTGCCGGTATCGGCAGCGCCCTTGTTGAAGGTGGCGTTCAGCCCGAGCGAGGGGCGCATGATGCCCAGACAGTTTGGCCCGATCAGTCGGATGCCGTAGCGGCGGGCATTCTCCAGCAGTTGCTTTTCAAGGGCAGCACCTTCATGGCCGGTCTCACCGAAACCTGCGGTGATGATGACGGCAGCCTTGACGCCATGGATGCCGCATTCCTCGATGATGCCGGGCACAGTCTGCGGCGGTGTGGCGATCACCACCAGATCCACCGGTTTGCCGATACTGGCAATGGACGGGTAGGCGCGCTGCCCCTGTATCTGTTCGCTCTTGGCGTTGATCGGATACAGCTCTCCCTTGAAACCGCCCTCCAGCATGTTCTGAAAAACGATCTGGCCGACCGAATCGGCACGTTCGCTGGCGCCGATCACGGCTACGGATTTGGGGGCGAACAAGGGATTGAGGTAATGCTGGCTCATGATGGAGGTCGGGGTAAGTTGGAGGTATTTCCTGCGAGCGCTATCATAGCAGTCAAACACCATCGGAGATCACTGTGCAGACCGCTTTTATCAGTCATCCTTTGTGCCTGAAGCACGATATGGGTGCCCATCATCCGGAATGCCCGGCGCGTTTGCATGCCATAGAAGATCAATTGATCGCCTCCGGTCTGTACGGCTTTCTGCAACATCACGATGCACCGGACGTCACGCGCGAGCAACTGCTGCGCGTACACGATGAGGCTCATATCGACTCTATCGAGGCTGCAGCACCCGCCGAGGGCATCATCTCTCTGGATGGTGACACCTTTATGAATCCCTATACCTATCCGGCGGCACTGCGCGCAGCAGGCGCAGTGGTGCTGGCGGTCGATCTGGTGATGGGCGGCAAAGTGGAGAACGCGTTCTGTAATGTGCGTCCACCCGGGCACCATGCCGAGCGGGGAAAAGCGATGGGTTTCTGCTTCTTCAATAATGTCGCTGTCGGGGCGGCCCATGCGCTGGCCGCGCATGGCTTGTCACGTGTCGCCATCGTCGATTTCGATGTCCATCATGGCAACGGTACTGAAGATATCTTCAGTGACGATCAGCAAGTCATGCTGTGCTCGACCTTTCAGCATCCGTTCTACCCGTATGTCGGGGCCGAGACCCGTAAGCCCCATATCGTGAATGTGCCAATGGCGGCGGGCTCTGACGGGGTGGTCTTTCGAAATGCGGTGACGGAAAGATGGTTGCCTGCATTGGAAGCGTTCAAGCCGGAGATGGTATTCATCTCCGCTGGCTTCGATGCCCACCGGGAAGATGATATGTCCTCCATCGGTTTGGTGGAGGCTGACTACATATGGGTGACCGAACAGATCAAGCGCATCGCCGGGCATCATGCGCAGGCGCGCATCGTGTCGGTGCTTGAGGGGGGCTATGAGCTGCATGCGCTTGGGCGCAGCGCAGCGGCACACATCAAGGTTCTGAGCGGTCTATAAATGTAAAAGACCGGCCTGAGCCGGTCTTTCATTTTTGTAGCCGGACTTACTTGGCTACTTGTTTCTCTCGGATCTCGTCCAGCGTCTTGCAATCGATGCAAAGGGTTGCGGTCGGACGCGCTTCCAGGCGGTTCAGGCCGATCTCGATGCCGCAATTATCGCAATATCCATAATCGCCGGAATCGATACGTCCCAGCATCTTGTCGATGTTCTTGATCAGCTTGCGTTCACGATCACGGCTGCGCAATTCCAGACTCATGTCTGATTCCTGTGTTGCGCGGTCGTTCGGGTCGGCGAATACGGTAGCCTCATCCTGCATGGTATGCACGGTACGGTCGATATCCTGGCTCAATTCGAGCTTCAAACCGGCCAGCACAGAGCGGAAATGCTCTAGCTGTTTGGCGCTCATGTATGCCTCGCCCTTTTTGGGCTTGTACGGGGCGGTGTTCTTATTCGCTTGCACTGGCATTGCGTATATCTCCAAGTTGGGCTGAATTTTTCAAGCGCGCTTTAATATCAGAAAGCGTTTGTGGCTGCAACGATAAATTCGTGCCAAAATTTTCAAATAACTTTAACGCCTTGTTTTTCAAGCATATCGATCAGGGCTATCAAGGGCAGTCCAATCAGGGAATTTGGGTCGTTTCCTTCGATGCGCTGGATCAGCGCTATTCCCAATCCCTCTGACTTGGCGCTGCCCGCGCAATGGTAAGGTTGTTCCTTGAGCAGATAGTCCTCGATCTGTTGGTCGCTGAGCTGGCGAAAGGTGACATGTGTCTCGGCCACTTCGGTCTGCATATCGCCGGTGCGGGCATTGAGTAGACTCAAGGCTGTGAAGAAACTGACCGTCTTGCCGCGCATGGCCCGCAGCTGGCGTACGGCGTTATCGTGGGTCATGGGCTTGCCGAGTTGCGCACCATCCAGCAGGGCAACCTGGTCGGAACCTATGATCAGGGCATCGGGGTGGCGTGCGGTGACGGCCTCTGCTTTTAAACGGGATAAGCGCCATGATGTCTGTCTCGCATCCTCGTTTGGGAGCGGAGTTTCATCGACATTTGGTGAGTCGGTCAGAAAAGGTATTTGCAGGACTGACAGTAACTGACTCCTATATATAGAAGTCGAGGCCAGAACGAGGGGCTGGGAATTCAAGATGTTCCTTGTACAGTGTCTTTGACAGGGGAGGGGGGAATATATATCATGCGCGCCTCATGTTTGCACGGCCTTTGATCGACAGTATTGAATTTGCCCGTAACGGCAGGACTTTGAACGGGGAAATCGCTGTTGTGGACCTGCCTAGACTGGCTGAATCGCTGGCCAGTTCCGAGGGATCCATTCGATATACCGTGCGAGGCATGCAAGCGGATGGCATGTCGTTCCTGCTGTTGGATATGAGCGGAATCTGTCATTTGCGTTGCCAGCGTTGTCTGGGAGATCTGGTATATCCGGTCGACATCGCCTCAAGGCTGCAACTGCTTGAGGGGGTTGACCTGATGCAGGATGATGATTCGGATGAAGTCGACGGGATCGAGGCCGGCAAAGAGCTTGATGTTCTCGGTCTGGTAGAAGATGAGCTTCTGCTCTCGTTGCCTTTTGCGCCCAGGCATGACGAAGGTGTCTGTGAGCTGGCAAGCAAAGGTTCGGGAAAGGCTGACGACCGATTCGGTATGTTGGCCCAGTTGAAGAATAAATTTTAAGTAGGTTTTTTCGAGGAGTAGTTAGCATGGCCGTTCAACAAAACAAGAAGACCCCGTCCAAGCGCGGGATGCATCGTTCACATGATTTCCTGACAGCCCCGGCACTGGCTATCGAGCCATCCACCGGCGAACCGCATCTGCGCCACCATATCAGCCCGAGCGGCTACTATCGTGGCAAGAAGGTCGTCAACACCAAATCAGAATAAGTTTTTTGTTCAAGCTTACAAGCCATCCCTCGATTGCAGGGATGGCTTGCGTTCGACTTTTTTTTGTACTTGGGGATGATTGATGGGTGTCACGATCGCTATTGATGCCATGGGCGGCGACCATGGGGTATCCGTTACGGTACCGGCTGCGATGTCCTATCTCGACAAGCATGCGGAAGATGTCGTCGTATTGGTTGGTTTGGCTGACGCGATCCGTTCCGAACTGGATAAGCTGGGCGTTCCTCATGACCGCCAGAATCTGCGTATCCATCACAGCACTGAAGTGGTGGGTATGGATGAGCAGCCGCAGTCCGCTTTGCGCGGCAAGAAGGACTCGTCCATGCGCGTTTCCATCAATCTGGTCAAAAGCAACGAGGCGTCCGCTTGTGTCAGTGCCGGCAACACAGGTGCGCTGATGGCGACGGCGCGTTACGTGTTGAAGACACTGCCTGGCATCGACCGTCCGGCGATCGCTTCCTACTTGCCAACCCACTCCGGCCAGGTCTGCATGCTCGATCTGGGCGCTAACGTCGATTGCACGGCGGAGCATCTGCTGCAGTTCGCCTTGATGGGCAGCACGCTGGTCACCGCGCTGGAACACAAAGAGAATCCGACTGTCGGCCTGCTGAACATCGGCAGTGAAGACATCAAGGGCAATGAAACCGTCAAAAAAGCCGGGGAACTGCTGCAGGCCAGCGATCTGAACTTCTACGGCAACGTAGAGGGCGATGACATCTTCAAGGGTGTCACGGATGTGGTGGTATGCGACGGATTCGTCGGCAATGTCGCGTTGAAGACCGCAGAAGGGGTGGCCAAGATGATGGGCGGCTTCCTGAAAGAGGGTTTTGGACGCAATGCACTGACCAAGATCGCAGCTTTGGTCTCTCTGCCGGTATTGAAAGCTTTCAAGCATCGTCTCGATCACCGTCGCTATAACGGTGCCAGCTTCCTGGGTTTGAAGGGTATCGTGGTCAAGAGCCACGGTTCGGCTGATGCCTTCGCTTTCGAGTGCGCGATCGAGCGCGCGGCAGAGGAGGCGCGAGGTGGTATGCTGGAACACATAAGCGAGCACGTAGAAAAATGGCACAACGCGCGCCAGGCCAATGTAGGGGAGGCTGCTTGAAGACTTATTCTAGAATCATCGGCACAGGTAGCTACCTGCCAGCCAATACGGTGACCAACTTCGACCTCGAAAAGACGGTCGATACCACGCATGACTGGATATTTTCCCGTAGTGGCATCTCCGAGCGCCATGTGGCGGCTGAAGGCGAGATGTCCAGTGATCTGGCCTGTCAGGCCAGTCTTAAAGCCATCGAAGCCGCAGGTATCGCTGCCGACGAGATCGACCTGATCATCGTCGCCACGACTTCGCCGGATATGCCTTTCCCGAGTACCGCCTGCATCCTTCAGGACAAGCTGGGGATCCGAAACGGCTCCCCAGCCTTCGATGTGCAGGCAGTCTGTGGCGGATTCGTCTACGCATTGAATACCGCTGACCTGTATATCCGTGGCGGTCAGGCGAAGACGGCTTTGGTCGTTGGTGCCGAAGTTCTGTCCCGCATGCTGGATTGGAACGATCGTACTACTTGCGTGCTGTTCGGTGATGGTGCGGGGGCTGTCGTTTTGCGCGCTTCCGAGGAGCCCGGCATCATCGGTGCCAAGCTGCACGCTGATGGTCGCCATCGCGATATGCTCAAGGCAGATCCGAAGATATCCATGGATGGCCAGTCCGTATTCAAGTTTGCAGTCAAAGTGTTAAGTGATGTTGTTGAGGAATTGCTGGAGGAGCAGAAGCTTGCTGGCACCGACATAGACTGGCTGGTGCCGCATCAGGCCAACATCCGCATCATCGAAGCGACTGCCAGAAAACTGGGTCTGTCCATGGACAATGTGGTGCAGACCGTTTCCTTGCATGGCAATACCTCGGCAGCATCCATTCCCTTGGCGCTGGATGCCGCAGTCCGCGCCGGGGATATCAAACCTGGACAGAACATACTCATTGAAGCCGTAGGTGGCGGGTTCACCTGGGGCGCGATACTCATCAAGTGGTAGGGCATATATAAATGACTCGATTCGCATTCGTATTTCCCGGTCAGGGCTCGCAATCGCGCGGCATGATGAACGGCTATGCCGATTTTTCTGCTGTACGCGATACCTTCACTGAAGCATCGGATGTGCTGAAGCAGGATCTGTGGCAGTTGGTCACCGAAGGCGAAGATGCCGACCTGAACGCCACGGTCAACACTCAGCCCATCATGCTGACCGCCGGTGTGGCGGTATTTCGTGCCTGGCAATCTCAGAACGGCGCCAAGCCGACGATGATGGCCGGTCACAGCCTAGGTGAATACACCGCGCTGGTCGCTTCGGGTGCCTTGGATTTCGCTGATGCATTGCCTTTGGTGCGCTATCGCGCGCAATGCATGCAGGAAGCTGTACCGGAAGGCGTGGGCGGTATCGCCGCTATTCTGGGGCTGGATGATGAAGCCGTGCGCGCAGTCTGTGCTGAAGGTGCGCAGGGTGAAGTGCTGGAGGCCGTGAATTACAACTCTCCGGGACAAGTGGTCATCGCAGGCAATCTTGCTGCAGTCGAGCGCGGTATGGAGTTGGCCAAGGCCAAGGGCGCCAAGCGTGCCTTGATGCTGCCGATGAGTGTGCCGTCGCATTGCAGTCTGTTGCAGGGTGCGGCAGACAAATTACGCACCTATCTGGAGAGCGTGACGGTGAATGCGCCTGCCGTCCCGGTGCTGCATAACGCCGATGTCGCAGCCTATAGCGATGCGGCCAAGATCAAGGATGCACTGGTGCGTCAGTTGTATTCCCCGGTACGCTGGGTCGAGACGGTGCAGGCATTCGGCAAGCAAGGCATCACGCACAACGTGGAATGCGCACCGGGCAAGGTATTGGCCGGTCTGAACAAGCGCATCGACACCAATCAGCAGGCCATGGCCATCAACGACGGCGAAGCGCTGAAGGCAGCTTTGGCCTCACTCGCATAAAGGGGGAGTTATGACATTGCAAGGACAAATCGCTCTGGTGACCGGCGCTTCACGCGGCATCGGGCAAGCCATCGCTCTGGAGCTGGGCAAGCAGGGCGCGACCGTGATCGGTACGGCCACCAGCGATAAGGGTGCGCAGGCGATCAGTGAATATCTGGCCGCTGCGGGGGTGACAGGCACCGGTCTGGCGCTTAATGTGAATGACGCCGCCCAGATAGATCTGGTGCTGGACACTCTGCGCAAGCAGTTCGGCGAAGTCTCCATCCTGGTCAACAATGCAGGCATCACCAAGGACAACCTGCTGGCGCGCATGAGCGAAGAAGAGTGGGACGACGTCTTGACGACCAACCTCAAGTCTGTATTCCGTCTTTCCCGCGCTGTGCTGCGCGCAATGATGAAAGCGCGTACCGGTCGCATTATCAACATCTCATCGGTGGTTGGTAGCAGCGGCAATCCCGGCCAGACCAACTATTCGGCTTCCAAGGCTGGCATGGTCGGTTTCAGCAAGTCGCTGGCGCAAGAGATCGGCAGCCGCAACATCACCGTGAACTGTGTCGCACCGGGTTTCATCGATACCGATATGACGCAGGCTTTGGGCGAAGAACAGCGCGCCAAACTGGTCGAGCATGTGCCGCTGAAGCGTCTGGGAAAACCGGAAGATATCGCGGAGGCTGTAGCTTTCCTGGCAGGCCCCGGCGCTGCCTATATCACAGGTACAACAGTACATGTCAATGGCGGCATGTACATGGAGTAAGCGGTAGTTTGGAATTCGGCGCGAGTTTGGTAGAATGCCCGCGCTTTTTATACTTTAACTAAATGGGAGCACTACAAAATGTCCAACAACGAACAACGCGTTAGAAAAATCGTCGCAGAACAATTGGGCGTGAATGAGTCCGAGATCAAGAACGAATCGTCCTTCGTGAACGATCTGGGCGCTGACTCTCTGGACACCGTTGAGCTGGTGATGGCGCTGGAAGAAGAATTCGGCGTTGAGATCCCTGATGAAGACGCAGAAAAGATCACGACCGTTCAGCAGGCGCTGGACTACGTCAACACGCATTCCAAGTAATTTTCAATCATTCCTAAATATCATCGGAGTCCAGTTTGACTAAGCGTAGAGTCGTAGTGACCGGCCTTGGTGCGTTCACTCCCGTAGGTAACGGGGTGGCTGCAACATGGCAAAACATCGTGGCAGGCAAGTCTGGAATCGCTCGAATTACCCAATTCGACCCTTCCGCATTGGCCAGCCAGATAGCGGGCGAAGTCAAGGATTTCGATGTGACGCAATATATTCCGGCAAAAGATGCCCGGCGGATGGATCGTTTCATCCACTTGGGTATGGCTGCCGGTATAGAAGCGTTCAAGGATAGCGGGATCGAGATAACTGAAGCGAATGCAGACCGTATCGGCGTCTGCGTAAGCTCGGGTATCGGCGGACTGCCTAACATTGAACAAACGCAGAACGATTATCTTGCCGGTGGTCCGCGCAAGATATCCCCATTCTTCATTGCCGGAACCATCATCAATATGATCTCCGGCAACCTATCCATCATGTTTGGCCTGCGCGGCCCGAACTTTGCTGTGGTCTCTGCCTGTACAACCGGCACCCATAGCATCGGCGAAGCAATGCGCATGATCCAGTATGGTGATGCCGACGCAATGCTTGCCGGTGGCGCCGAAGCTACCGTCTGCCAATTGGCGGTTGGAGGCTTTGCCGCTTCCCGCGCACTTTCAACTCGTAACGATGATCCTGCGACTGCCAGCCGTCCTTGGGACAAGGACCGCGATGGTTTTGTAATGGGTGAGGGTGCAGGCGTATTGATGCTGGAAGAGTATGAGCATGCCAAGGCGCGCGGCGCCAAGATATATGCCGAAGTGGCTGGTTACGGCATGAGTGCTGACGCTTATCACATCACCGCGCCAAACATGGACGGTCCGAAGCGCAGCATGCAGAATGCATTGCGCGACGCGGGTTTGAATGCAAGCGACGTGCAGTACGTCAATGCGCACGGCACTTCAACCCCGCTCGGCGACAAGAACGAATCCGATGCCATCAAGGCCGCCTTCGGTGATCACGCCAAGAAACTGGTGGTGAACTCCACCAAGTCGATGACTGGTCACTTGCTGGGCGGTGCAGGCGGTATCGAATCACTGTTCTGCGTACTGGCGATCCATCATCAGGTTTCCCCGCCGACCATCAACATCTTCGAGCAGGATCCGGAATGTGATCTGGATTACTGTGCCAATACCGCGCGCGATATGAAGATCGATGTGGCGGTGAATAACAACTTCGGCTTTGGCGGGACTAACGGCACCTTGGTGTTCCGTAAGGTCTGACCCTCAGACCGTGATGCTGGTCAACGGCAATCCGGCTGACACCATTGCAGTAGCAGATCGTGGGCTTTCCTATGGCGACGGCGTGTTTAGAACACTCCGTGTCCAGCAGGGAAGCCCATTTTGCTGGCCGCGACATTTCGAAAAGTTGCATCACGACTGTCACGCTTTACAGATCCAGTGTCCCGGTGAAGACATCCTCCTGCAGGAAATAGCGCAGTTGTCCGGGACAGGAAGCGGCGTCGTCAAGATCATGGTGACGCGTGGTATCGGGGAGCGCGGTTATGCCCCTTCGTTGCGTTCCACTCCCACCCGTGTAGTCGGTTTCCATCCTGCCCCGGTGTATGACGCTGCCTTCTATGCGCATGGCATCACGCCCCATCTGTGCGACTTGAAGCTTTCCCGCCAGCCACGATTGGCAGGCATAAAGCATCTTAACCGCCTGGAGAACGTCCTTGCGGCAGCCGAGTGTCAGGCCGCCGGCGCAGCCGAGGGACTATTGGAGGACGAGGAAGGCTTTATCATCTCCGGTGCCCGATCCAACTTGTTTGCGGTTATCGGCGGAAGATTGTCGACCCCGGATCTGTCTGCAAGTGGCGTGGCAGGCGTGCAAAGGGATCGCGTGATTGCTTGGGCTGAGCAGCATGGGGTGCAATGCGCAGTCGCTCGATTGAGATTGGGCGATCTGCTGCAGGCCGAGGAGATATTCCTGGTGAATAGCGTATTCGGCCTGTGGCCGGTCGCCCGTATACAAGAAAAAAACTTTGATCAGCGCCAGATGTCGCTGGCTATCCAAACTTGGTTGAATGATGCGAAGAACTAAACCGAACGCCTTAGGCAAACTGCTTCTTGCTCTGATCTTGGTCATGGCATTCATAAGCTATCACCTGTTTTCGGACTTGCCCTTGGGGCAACTGCCGATCGAGTTCGAGGTCGCTCAAGGCAGCAGCCTGAAACACACGGCTGCAAAATTGAAGCAGGCTGGCGTGCTCGAGACCGAATGGTCGTTTGTCGCGCTCGCTCGCTTGACTGGAAAAGCTACACAGATCAGATTCGGCAACTATCTGTTGGATAAGCCCATCTCCCGATACGGGTTGCTGGATATGATCAGCGAAGGGAAGACCGACCAGAGTCAGATCCAGATCCGCATCATCGAGGGCACCACCTTCAAAGACCTGCGCAAACTGATGGATGCGCATCCCAAATTGCGGCATGACAGCGCTTCATTGTCGGAAGCCGAGTTGCTGCAACGTATCGGCGCTTCCGAGCAGGCTGCCGAGGGGCTCTTCTTCCCTGATACCTATTATTTTTCAACCGGCAGCAGTGATCTGGCTGTATACAAGCGTGCCTATCACACCCTGCGCAGCCATCTGGAAGCAGCATGGCTGCAGCATGACCCGCAGAGTCCGCTAACTTCCCCCTATGAAGCATTGATCCTTGCTTCCATCGTTGAGAAAGAGACCGGCAAGGCCAGCGACCGTCCAATGATCGCCACCGTATTCCTTAATCGCTTAAAGCGGGGGATGCGTCTGCAGACCGACCCGACGGTGATCTACGGCATGGGAGAGTCCTTCGATGGCAATCTACGCAGGCGTGATCTGACAGCGGATACGCCTTACAACACCTATACTCGCTACGGTTTGCCACCCACGCCGATCGCATTGCCGGGTTTGGAGTCGATACGGGCGGTGATGCACGCGCCCTTGGGCAAAGAGCTGTACTTCGTGGCAAAAGGGGATGGTAGTTCGCATTTTTCCAGAAACCTGATAGAGCACAACGATGCAGTCAGACAGTACCAACTGAAGAGAAAATGAATAGAGCTAGATTCATCACATTTGAAGGTGTGGACGGAGCAGGGAAGAGCACCGGGCTGGAGTGGTTCGCCAATGCCCTGCGTGAGCGGGGTGTCGACCTGCTGGTGACGCGCGAACCGGGCGGTACGCCGCTGGGTGAGAAGCTGCGCGAACTGGTGCTGCATGAATCCATGCATGCCGAGACCGAAGCCATGCTGATGTTCGCCTCCCGCCGCGAGCATGTAGAGCAAGTGATCCGTCCCGCATTGCAGCGCGGTACTTGGGTCATTTCCGACCGCTTCAGTGATGCCAGCTTCGCCTACCAAGGCGGGGGCAGGGGGGTGCCAGTCGCCAAGCTAGAGCAGCTCGAGCAATGGACGCACGGCGACCTGCAGCCTGACCTTACCTTACTGTTCGATATTCCTATCGAAGTGGCCAGAGAGCGATTGTCCAATAATGTGAGCCTGGATAAATTCGAGCGTGAACAAGGCGAGTTCTTCGACAAGGTACGTCAGGCATACTTGGCGCGAGTCGCGAAAAAACCCGATCGTTACGCTGTGATACGCGCAGAAAAGTCGCTGAAAGAAGTTCAGCAACAACTTGCAGATGTGCTTGCAGCGCTCTGATATGAAACAACTCTATCCATGGCAATCTGAATCCTGGCAAGCGCTGAACAACTTGCGCGGCAGGTTGCCGCACGCCGTGTTGCTGAAGGGCGCTCAAGGGATAGGCAAGCTGGATCTGGCTTTGAATTTCGCCCAGTCTTTGCTGTGTGACGCCCCGACTGCACAAGGCATGCCATGCGGAAGTTGCGACGCTTGCCGTTGGTTCGAGCAGGAAAGCCATCCGGATTTCCGTCTGGTGCAGCCGGATGCCTTGTCTAATTCCGATGAAGCAGAAGAAAAGTCGAGCAGCAAAAAGCCGTCTCGTGAGATCTCGGTCGATCAGATACGCGCTTTGTCCGGCTTCGCCAATTTTTCTGCCCACCGCGGTGGTTATCGCGTTGTGGTCGTCTATCCCGCTGAATCGATGAACAATAATGCGGCAAACTCCCTTCTCAAGACGCTGGAGGAGCCGACTGACAAGTTGTTGTTCCTGTTGGTCTCACATAAGCCGCAACAACTGCTGCCTACCATCCTCAGTCGCTGCCTGGCATTCCCGGTCGCCACGCCTACCAAGGAAGCCGGTACGGCATGGCTGTCGCAACAGGGGGTAAAGAACCCGGCGCAAGCGTTGGCCCAAACCGGTTTCGCCCCGTTGCAGGCTCTGGGTTGGGCAGAATCGGGTGAGGGTGCCGAAGAGCGCGCTACCTTGCTGGAAGCGATCCGCCAGCCATCAAGGATGGATGCATTGGCACTGGCCGAGAAATTACAACGCGGCATTCCGGTGCACATCATCCATTGCCTGCAGCAATGGAGCCATGATCTGACTTCGGCCAAGCTGGTCGGATCCGTCCGATATTTCCCTGAACAATCAAAGGAATTGGAGAAATTGGCGCAAAGCACCACCACGCAAGCCTTGTTGCGGTTCCAGAAGGAATTGCAGGAAGCGCGCCGGGCCGCCTACCATCCACTCAATCCCAGACTCTTCCTCGAATCCCTGTTGATGTCATATCGCCAGCTATTTGCTGTCTGACCATGTTCATAGATTCTCACTGCCATTTGAATTTCCCGGGTTTGGTCGAACAGCTCGACGAGCTGTTGGCCAACATGCAAGACAACCAGGTCAGCCACGCGCTGTGCGTGTCGGTCGAGTTGAACAGTTTCCCCGCTGTATTGGCGCTAGCAGAGGCGCATGACAATCTTTATGCCTCTGTAGGTGTTCATCCTGACTATGAGTTGGACGATGAGCCTACCCAGGCTCAATTCGTAGCTTTGGCCCAACATCCCAAAGTAATCGCGATCGGCGAGACGGGTCTGGACTATTACCGCCTGACCGGCGACCTGGAATGGCAGCGGGAGCGCTTTCGCACCCATATTCGCGCTTCCCGCGAAAGCGGCAGGCCGCTCATTATCCACACCCGGTCGGCTGCGGACGATACCTTGCGCATCATGGCCGAGGAAAAGGCCGGCGAGGTCGGAGGGGTGATGCATTGTTTCACTGAGAGTCTGGATGTGGCCAAAGCCGCCATCGATCTGGGATTCCATATTTCGTTCTCGGGCATTCTGACTTTTAAGAAAGCGACCAGCATCAAAGAAGTCGCGCAGAGCATCCCGCTGGATAAGATGCTCATCGAGACAGATTCGCCATACCTGGCTCCGACACCGCATCGGGGCAAAACCAATCAGCCGGCTTTCGTGAAGCATGTCGCCGAGGAGATCGCCAGACTGCGCAACATCACGGTGGACGAAGTCGGGGTGGCTACGAGCCAGAACTTCAACAGACTGTTTAAATTGGGATAACGGCTCAAACCTGAGCATCCTGCCATTTCTCACATTATTGTTTATTGCGCATAATGTATATTATGTAAAATGAAAGATGCGCAAGCAGCAGATAAAGAAAAAGCCAGCAAGGGTCGCCTGCTGGCTTTTTAAATTGGTGGGCGATACTGGGTTCGAACCAGTGACCCCTGCCGTGTGAAGGCAGTGCTCTACCGCTGAGCTAACCGCCCAATTTAGGGCGCGCATTTAATCACAGCCGCCCATACCGGTCAATTTGTTTCTCAGGCTAATCCAACACTGTAGAATGCGCGCCTTCATTTAAAGTCAGAATCAGGAAAGCAACATGACAGTCCGTACCCGTTTCGCTCCCAGTCCAACTGGCTATCTGCATATCGGCGGCGCGCGCACCGCGCTGTTCTCCTGGGCCTATGCACGCAAGCACGGCGGCACGTTCATCCTGCGGATCGAGGATACCGATGTCGAGCGTTCCACACCGGAAGCGGTACAGGCCATTCTGGACGGTATGAACTGGCTGGGTCTGAACTACGACGAAGGCCCGTTCTATCAGATGCAACGCATGCCGCGTTACAAAGAGGTCATCCAGCAGATGCTGGCATCCGGCCATGCCTATTATTGCTACACCTCGCCCGCAGAACTGGACGTCATGCGCGAAGCACAGCGCGCCCGTGGTGAGAAACCGCGTTATGACGGCACTTGGCGTCCTGAATCCGGCAAGACCCTGCCGACCATCCCGGTAGACATCAAGCCGGTGATCCGCTTCAAAAACCCGACCGAAGGCGTCGTCGGCTGGAGCGACATGGTCAAAGGTCACATCGAATTCAGCAATAGTGAACTGGACGACCTGATCATCGCCCGTTCCGACGGCACGCCAACCTATAACTTCTGTGTGGTGGTAGACGACTGGGACATGGGCATCACCCAGGTCATCCGGGGCGACGACCACGTCAACAATACCCCGCGCCAGATCAATATTCTCAAAGCATTGGGCGCTAAAGTGCCCAGCTACGCCCACCTGTCCATGATCCTGGGCGACGACGGTACCAAACTGTCCAAGCGCCACGGTGCGGTCAGCGTGATGCAATACGACGAAGACGGCTATCTGGTCGAAGCGGTCATCAATTACCTCGCCCGCCTCGGCTGGTCGCATGGCGATGAAGAAGTGTTCTCGGTCGAGCAGTTCTGCCAGTGGTTCGATCTGGACCACATCACGCCGTCCGCCGCCCAGTTCAACACCGAGAAACTGAAATGGCTGAACAACCACTATATGAAACAGATGGACAACGACGCGCTGGCAGCCATGGTGCGTCCGCGTCTGGAGTCGCGCGGCATCACCGTCGTTGACAGCCCCGCCCTCGCCTCTGTGGTCGGCTTATATAAGGAGCGTGTCTCCACTTTGAACGAGTTGGCCGATGCGGCCGAAGTGTTCTATATCGACCTGCATCCCGATGCAGCGTTGATGGAAGCACAGCTCAGTGCGGAAGCCTTGCCAGCCCTGCGCGACTTCGCCGCCAAGTTGACAACCGCAACATGGGAGGCGCCTTCGATCAGTGCTTTGATCAAGGAAGTCATCACGCAACACGGACTGAAGATGCCCAAACTTGCCATGCCTTTGCGCGTGATGCTCACCGGTCAGACGCAAGCGCCATCCGTCGATGCTTTGGTCGTATTGTTCCCGCGTGAGATGGTATTGCAGCGCATCGAGAAGAATCTCGCAAAATAACTGCCCCAGCGCTTTACAAGGTAAGGGTGCGTCAATATAATGCGCGCTCTTTTCGGGGACCACCTGGGGGGTATAGCTCAGCTGGGAGAGCGCTTGCATGGCATGCAAGAGGTCAGCGGTTCGATCCCGCTTACCTCCACCAAGAAAAGAAGTAGTACCGCAGTCCCCTTCGTCTAGAGGCCTAGGACACCGCCCTTTCACGGCGATAACACGAGTTCGAATCTCGTAGGGGACGCCAAATACAGCTGCACAGTGTTTGCACTGAGGCAGCAAAAAATAGCCCTTCTGGGCTATTTTGTTTTAGAGCAAAGTCCCCTTCGTCTAGAGGCCTAGGACACCGCCCTTTCACGGCGATAACACGAGTTCGAATCTCGTAGGGGACGCCAATCCAGTTGCACCTCGCTTCGATCGAGCGACACACAAAAGCCCTGCGGGGCTTTTGTGCTTTGTGCTCCCCTACTTCCAGCTTACAAACGCTTCCGCCTTGGCTGCGGCTTTCAACAGTTCGATGAGCGGCAGAGCGCGGTTCTTCAGGCTGACGTTAGGCTCGTCCGTATCCTTGTTCGAAGTCGACGCGGCGGAGGGCGTGGCATTGACCGCCGCCGTCAATCGTTCCAGCGCCGCAGGCACATCCTCAGCGCGGATCGCGCCGGGCACCGTAGCGCTGTGTCCCATCATCTTCAGCATGGCCAGACCGACGTCCCCGAACATGGTGATATCGGCATAGGCCTCGGTGGTAAAGGTCACAAGCATATAGATACTCCCTGATTGAATGAACGCTCAAGCACGAGGTTCATTGTGCGCTCATTCCCGCTTGCGTAGCGGATCGAGCAGCGAAGAAAGACCGTTGTGATCCAGCTCGTGCATCAGCGCCAGCAACTGCCCCAGTTCCCCTTTCGGGAAACCGCTGCGCGCCATCCAGTTCAGATAGTTGCCCGGCAGGTCGGCGATCAACCGGCCCTGATACTTGCCGTAAGGCATAGTGCGCGTCACCAGCAGTTGTAGCGCTTCCGGCTTCACGTCTGGTCCTAGCCCTTCAGTTTCGCGAACGCTGCCGCCATCGCCCCGCCCATCGCGGCAGGTGCCGGTGCGCGCTGGGCGGGCTTGCCGCCAGCGGCTCTGCCCTGCCCGCGCTCGTCGCGCTGTGGACGCTGTGCTTCCGGCTTGCTGCCCGCCTGCGGGGCTGCATCCGTCAAGCGCATGGTCAGCGCGATGCGCTTGCGCTTCACGTCTACCTCCAACACTTTCACCTTCACCACCTGTCCTGCTTTCACCACCGTGTGCGGGTCTTTCACAAATTTGTCGGCAAGCGCGGAGATGTGCACCAGACCATCCTGATGCACGCCGATGTCCACGAACGCGCCGAATGCCGCCACGTTGGTCACCACGCCTTCGAGGATCATGTCCGGCAGCAGGTCTTTGAGTTCTTCCACGCCTTCCTTGAAGGTCGCGGTGGTGAACTCGGGGCGCGGGTCGCGGCCGGGTTTTTCCAGTTCCTTGAGGATGTCGCTGACAGTCGGGATACCGAACTGCTCGTTCGCGTACTTGGCCGCAGTGAGCGATTTCAACAGGCTGCTGTTGCCGATCACACCCTTGATGTCCTGCTTGATGTCTTCAAGGATCGCTTGCACCAGCGGATACGATTCCGGGTGAACAGCCGAAGCATCGAGCGGATCGTTGCCGCCCATGATGCGCAGGAAGCCTGCCGCCTGCTCGAAAGTCTTCTCGCCCAGGCGCGGCACGTCGCGCAGTTCGGCGCGCGAGGCGAAGCGGCCCTTGGCATCGCGGTGATGCACGATGGCCTGCGCCACGCTGGCAGAAAGACCGGAGACGCGCGCCAGCAAAGGTGCAGACGCCGTGTTCACATCCACGCCCACCGCGTTCACGCAGTCTTCCACCACCGCATCCAGCGAACGCGCCAACTGGAACTGGCTCACATCGTGCTGGTATTGGCCTACGCCGATGGACTTGGGATCTATCTTAACCAGCTCGGCCAGCGGGTCTTGCAGACGGCGCGCGATGGACACCGCGCCGCGCAGGCTCACATCCAGCTCGGGCAATTCCTTGGAAGCGAACTCGGAGGCGGAATACACCGAGGCCCCCGCTTCGGAAACGACGATGCTGCTCATCTTCAATTCCGGATGCAGCTTGATGAGGTCGCGCGCCAGTCGGTCGGTCTCGCGCGAGGCGGTGCCGTTGCCGATGGAGATGAGCGTCACATTGTGCTTCTTCGCGAGATTGGCCAGCGCATGCAGCGACCCATCCCAATCATTTCTTGGCTGGTGCGGATAGATGGTGTCGGTCGCCACCACCTTGCCGGTCTCGTCCACCACCGCCACCTTCACGCCGGTGCGCAGGCCGGGGTCCAGCCCCATGGTCACGCGCGGCCCGGCGGGTGCGGCCAGCAACAGGGCTTTGAGGTTGAGGGCGAACACGTTGATGGCCTCGGTGTCGGCCTTGCTGCGCAGCGCGCCCATCAGCTCGGTCTCCAGATGCATGAACATCTTCACGCGCCAGGTCCAGCGCACGGTGTCCAGCAGCCAGCGGTCGGCGGGACGGTTCATGTCCTTGATGTTGAAACGCGCGGCGATGCGCATCTCGCACGGATTGTGCGGCGCGCCCCAGGTGGGTTTCTCTTCTTCCGTATCCAGCCGCAGCTCAACATTCAGCATCTCTTCGCGGCGACCGCGGAAAACCGCCAGCGCGCGGTGCGAAGGGATGGTGTTGATGGATTCTGAATAATCGAAATAGTCGGCGTACTTCTCCGCCGCGTCGTTCTTACCCTCGATGACTTTGGACTGCACCACGCCGTGCTGCTGCACATATTCGCGCAACGATTGCAGCAGGTTCGCGTCCTCGGCGAAGCGCTCCATCAAGATCTGCCGCGCGCCATCCAGCGCCGCCTTGGTATCCGCCACGCCGGGGTTGGCATCGCCCGCCTCGCTGGTGAATGGCTCGCGCAGATACTTGGCCGCCTCCACTTCCGGATTCAACGTCGGGTTCGCCAGCAATTCGTTCGCCAACGGCTCCAAACCCGCCTCCAGCGCGATCTGCGCGCGGGTTCTGCGCTTCGGCTTGTAGGGCAGATACAGATCTTCCAGATGCGTCTTGTCAGTGGCCAGCGACACTGCCTTCATCAGCTCCGGCGTCATCTTGCCCTGCTCGGTGATGGAAGCGATGATCGCCGCGCGCCGCTCTTCCAACTCGCGCAGATAACGCAGCCGCTCTTCCAGCAAGCGCAGTTGAATATCGTCCAGCCCGCCCGTCGCCTCTTTGCGATAACGCGAGATGAAAGGCACGGTCGCGCCCTCGTCTAGCAATTCGATGGCAGCAGCGATTTGAGCAGGTTTAGCCGCGATCTCGGCGGCAAGGCGTTGTTCTATGGATGGGAGCATGTTTCTCGATCTACTGAATTAAATAGCCCTCTGAACTGCGAGGGCTAGGGGTGAAATTTGCGAGGGCGGATTATGCCAAGATGGGCGGGAGACTGAAAGAATTTATGCGAAGAAACTGGCCGAGGTCTTTCCTCGGAGTTGGTATGTTCTTACAAGAACAGTGCAGCCGATACAGCAAAACGTGACGCCAACTCTTTTGCCTGGCGCGCATTGAATTCACGTCGCCCGGATAACAATTCAGACACGACACCTTGGCTACCCAACTCGGGAAGATCGACTTGGCGCAGACCATCGCGTTGCATCAAATAGCGCAGCGCCTCTGCACCTGTTGCCGCTTTCGGCATTTTGTCTCGGGCTTCATATTCCGCGACCAGATCACCGAGATAGTCCACCAGTCTGGCAAGCGGATGCTTTTCATCAGCACCGCCTGCATCGATTGCTGCATCAAGGGCTTCAACCAATTGTGCGTACTCTTTGGCATTGCGCGCAGGTTGCAACAGAGGGGCGACATAGCCCCAATGTTCTATTGCTGTTTTAACTCGTGCGTTCATTTCCAGCCTCCTTGGTCATACTCTTTGTGCGTCAATACTGCTCTGATGAATAATCGCCCCGTATTGAAGTGTATGGCAGCAATCAAACGCAGCTTGTTCCCGCCAATGTCGAATACGAATACATCACCCACCTTATCCGTACTGGGGAACAGCGCTCTCACTTCCGAGAAGTTTCGCCATTCAGCCTTTTTGCACAGGCGATACCACTGCTCAAGAGCCGATGCGCTTTGAGGATGCGCCTGCTGCGCAGTCACGATCCGGCGATGGGTAATGATGTGCATGGCGTAAAGTATATCTCAAAAAGAGATATTGGCAAGTTGCCATTGGGATGTTTGAGCTTGGCTACAAAACCTCTATTCCCCTATGCCGCAGGCATCACCAAGGAATCACCAGCCCGTCATTGCCGATGAATTTCCCCGTGTCCGTTGGTGTGAGGCCGTCGATGACTTTGCGCATGTCGCTCACGCTTTGCTCGACGGTGATCATGGCGTTGGGGCCGCCCATGTCGGTCTTGACCCAGCCGGGGTTGAAGGCCACGGAGGTGATGCCCTTTTCTTTCAGGTCCACGGCCAGGCTTTTGACCACCATGTTGGCTGCGGCTTTGCTGCTGCGATACAGGTAGCTGCCGCCGCTGCTGTTGTCGTCGATGCTGCCCATCTGGCTGGTGATGGTGACGATGAGTTTGAGTTTGCTGCGCGCGATCTGTTCGATGAAGGCTTCGACCATCTTGAGCGGAGCCATGGTGTTGATGTTGAATGCGGCCATCCATTCGGCATAGTCGGTTTTACCAAAGCCGAGTTTGTCCGCCGCCGGATAGACGCCTGCATTGTTGATGAGCAGGTCTATCGTTTCATCGGCCAGCGTGCGCGAAAGTTGCTCGATCTGCGCGTGGTCGGTGACGGTCAGGGAATGGAGTTTGATGAGGTCGGGATAGCTAGCCGCCAGTTTGTTGAGGGCATCCGCCTTGCCGGGATCGCGGCAGCAAGCCAGCACGCGCCAGCCGGCCGCCGCATATTGTTTGCAGAATTCCAGCCCGATGCCGCGATTGGCGCCGGTGATCAATAGTGTCTTCATGCTGTCTCCCTTTTGGTTCACGACCGTGCCGAAGATTAGCAGTAAGGCCCCTCCCCGCCTATAGAGCAAATGCGTAGATATCCCCCCGCTCATCAGGGCGATTCAGCGCATGACGCAGACTGCATTTACGTGTGTGCGGTGCTAAGATGCGTCGCGCTGAAGCTTGTTTATTCAGCGTGTGTGTAGCATCGGTATTCATCCTGAATTGGGTTCCCGTTGAACACTTTGACTGCCAGCTTCCTGAAGCTGCTTCTTCTCTTTTTGTGTTTCGTTCCGCCGCTGGCGAAGGCGGCGGATGTTTTGCGCGTGTCGGATCTGCCAGCGGGTTCGCTCGGTGTGTATGCGGCGCAGTTGGTCGAGGGCGATGCTGCGCTGGGGCTGGACGAGGCGCTGGTGCAGTTGCTGGCGGGCGGCTTCGCGCCGGTGGCGATGCCGGTGCCGGATTTCGGTATCGGGTCCCGTCCGGTGTGGTTGCATCTGGCGCTGGATAACGACACGGGTACTGTGCAGCAGCGCATGCTGCAGGCGGGCGTGACCTGGCTGGACCGGCTGGATGTGTATGTGGTGCATGCGGATGGCAGTCGCCATGCGGTGCATACCGGCGATGAATTGCCCGATGCGCCGGGGCTGACGCCGGGCATGGGCTATGTGTTGCCGTTGCAGTTGCCGCCGGGGCGTAGCGAGTTGCTGTTGCGGGTGGCCTCGGTCGATCCGATGGCGCTGCCGGTGGCGGTGCTGACACCTGTCGACTTTGCGGCGAGCCGGCTGCAGTTCGGTTATTTCTACGGTTTCTTCTTCGGTTTTCTGATTGCGCTGGGCGCTTATAACCTGCTGTTGTTCATCGGGACGCGCGAGCGCAGCTATCTTTATTATGCGCTGGCACTGCTGAGCATCCTGTTCTGCAACGTGGCTTACACCGGGCATGGTGCGGACTGGCTTTGGCCGCAGTCCACGGATTTTCAGCGCTATGTGATCCTGGTCTCCATGGTGGTCTACAACTTGTTCGGGCTGCTGTTCGCTTCGCGCTTTTTGATGCTGGCGCAGTTTCTGCCGCGCACCCAGCGCGTGGTGTGCTGGGGCATGGGCATCGCCGGTGGCGGCATGCTGCTGGCGGTGGTGATGGGCAGCCAGTTGCTGGCCGGTTTGCTGGCTTTCGTGAGCATGAGCGCCTTCTCGGCGGGGATGTTCGCGCTGGGTGTGGTCAGCGTCTTGAGACAGCGGCCGTCGGCGCACTATTTCCTGTTCGCCACCTTCTTCGGCATGCTGGGCGTGGGACTCACCGCGCTGGCGGTGTGGGGCAAGATCCCGTTCGGTTTACTTACTTTCCACGCGGCAGAGATCGGCCTGGTGATAGAGGCGACCTTGCTGGCGCTGGCCTTGGCGCACTGGATGCGCCAGCACCGCGAGGCACGTTATCTGGCAGAACAGGTGGCGCGGCAGGATGCGCTGACGCAATTGAACAATCGGCGCGCGTTTTTGGAGGCGGCGCATCCGCTGCTCGACGCGGCGGCGCGACACGACCGGCCGCTGAGTCTGGTGATGATGGACATCGATCATTTCAAATCAATCAACGACCGCTACGGGCACAAGACCGGCGACGAGGCGTTGGTGGCGGTGGCCAATCTGCTGAAGCGGATGTCGCGCAGCAGTGACGTGGTGGCGCGCTGGGGTGGCGAGGAGTTCATCCTGCTGCTACCGGAGAGCGATGCACAGCAGGCCGCCAACCATGCGGAGCGCTTGCGGCGCGCGGTGAGCGAAATGCGCATTCAGGCGGGGGATAGCGTGTTGACGATGACTTCCAGCTTCGGCATCGCGACTCGCGCGCCGGAGATAACGCTGGAAGCCCTGATCGATGCGGCGGATGTGCTGCTCTATGAAGCCAAACGGCGCGGGCGCAACCAGGTCTGCAGCGTACCTTTGCCCTGATGCCCGTTCCGCTGCGCCCGGCAGGTGATCGCGGTGCGCAAGGGCTATTTTGTATATATCGAAAAAAATGTTGCCCAGCGTGGAACTTTATTAGAGATTGCTTATCTATGACGTCAGTAACGAGAGTTACCTCACGTTTCTCCTCCCTGAGCGTGACGTCTTAACTTTCCCCTTGTTAAGACACTTGCCCCCGCCCTGAAAAGGACGGGGGCATTTTTTTGCATGGTCTTGCGGGGCTACAGTCCGCGCAGTCGCCCTACTTCTGTGCCTTTACGATACTCATCGCAGCCGCCACCATGCCGCCCATGTCCGCCAGGTTGCCGGGCAGGATGAGGGTGTTGCCTTCCTGAGCGACTTTGCCGAAGGCTTCGACATATTGTTCCGCGACTTTGAGGTTGACGGCGTCCATGCCGCCGGGTGACTGGATGGCTAGTGCGACTTTCTGGATGGCCTCGGCATTTGCTGTGGCAACGGCGAGGATGGCGGCGGCTTCGCCTTGCGCGGTGTTGATGGCGGCTTGTTTCTCGCCTTCCGAACGCTGGATGAAGGCTTCGCGTTCGCCGGTGGCGATGTTGATCTGTTCCTGTTTGCGGCCTTCGGAGGCGGCGATCAGGGCGCGCTTCTCGCGCTCGGCGGTGATCTGCGCCTGCATGGCGTGCAGGATCTCTTTGGGCGGTGTCAGGTCCTTGATCTCATAGCGCAACACTTTGACACCCCAACTGGTCGCCGCCTCGTCCAATGCGGCCACCACGGCGCGGTTGATGTCGTCGCGCTCTTCGAAGGTCTTGTCCAATTCCATCTTGCCGATGACCGAACGCAAGGTGGTCTGGGCGAGTTGGGTGATGGCCATGATGTAGTTGCTGGTGCCATAGGAGGCCAGGCGGGGATCGGTAACCTGGAAATACAGGATGCCGTCCACCTGCAGCTGGGTGTTGTCCTTGGTGATGCAGACCTGACTGGGCACGTCGAGCGGGACTTCCTTGAGCATGTGCTTGTAGGCGACCCGGTCGATGAACGGGATGACGATGTTCAGGCCGGGTGACAGGGCCACGTGGAATTTACCGAGACGTTCAACCACCCAGGAATTCTGCTGTGGCACGACTTTGAGCGCCTTGATGACAAAGATGATGGCTGCGGCCAGTATGAACAGAGCGATTTCCATGTTGCCTCCTTATTGTTGCTTGTTGTTCGTCAGTACCAGACCGGAGCCGTGCACCGCTTTGATGTAGAGCGTGCCTTCGTGCGGGGTATCGGTGGATTCGGTTTCGGCATCCCATTCTGCCCCCCGATAGAACACTCGGGCTGAGCCATCGTCGTTCCACTTGATGACTTTTACGGGCAGGCCGATGTCCAGGCCGACTTCCGGCGCTTTGCTGGCCTGGCTGTTTTTCCAGCGCCGCAACATGACGATGCCTGCGACACCGGTCACCGCACTGCACACGAATTGCCACACCATGGCTGCTCCCAGCACTGCGGCGGCGCCACCCACGGCCAGCGCAACAGCCAATACCAGCAGGTAGAAAGTGCCGGTGGCGATCTCAAGGCCGACCAGCACCAGTGCCAGCAAGAACCAGTAAACGTAGATTTCCATGTTTCCCTTCCCTTTTATGTTGCGCGCCGCAATCTAACAGCAAAGTCACATCCAAACCATTATGCCGAACTTCACTTACTTGCCCTGTACCACTTGCACATGCGCACTGCCCAGCCGCATGAACAGGCGGATCTTGCGCTGCATGGGCCACCAGTCGTAAAGGAATATCTGCATCGGCCGCCACATGGCGACCCAGCCGACGATGGTGAGGCTTTCGCGGGCGATGCGGTAACCGGCCCCCTCCCCCAGACCACCGATGAAATCCGCCGCGATCAGACACAGCGAAACGAAGGTGATGCCGATGAGCAAACTCATACGGCCTTGATTCAATACTTGGCGCAATCTTCGGCGGGTGAGTTCGGCTTTGTAGATGAAGTGGTTGTGGACGGCACTGGTCAGCATCGCGGTCGGGTCGCCGTCTGCGGGCCATTGTTCCAGATGGATGGTGAGATGGAAGCGGCTGTTGACCGGATGTGTCGAGGCCCAGGATTCGATGAATTCGTTGGCACGCGGATCAAGGTCCTTGTTCAGGAACGGGGTCGGGTCCATGGAGTTGAACAGCTGCGCGGTGTCCTTCACGCGCAGTGCCAGACGATGGATGGGGGCTTTGCTGTCTGCTTGAGTCATAGGCACATCTTGATTTTGGGTGTGTGCGAGTGCGCTGGCATTTTGCACTTGTTTCAGTCGTAATGGATCAGCCCATGCCCAAGCTCGGGTGTCTTGCCCGAGATAAGGTCGGTGAGGAACTTCCAGATTGCGTCGCCGGAGGGTGGGCAGCCGGGGATGAAGTAATCGACCTTCACCACTTCGTGCAGCGGATGCACCTTGTCCAACGGCAACGGCAGCTCGGGGTCGTTGGGGATGTGGCCGTGTATCAGTCCCGGCTCGGTGAGGTAGACCTCGGTGAGACAGGCGCTGAGGTCGAGGTGGTTACGCTGGGCAGGCAATCCGCCGTTGATGGCACAGGCACCGATGGCGATGAGCACCTTGCAGTTCTTGCGGAACTCGCGCAGCACGTGCACGTTCTCCGCGTTGCAGATGCCGCCCTCGACGATGCCGATGTCGCACGGGCCGCAGTGCTTGATGTCGGTGATCGGCGAACGATCGAACTCGACCAGTTCGAGCAGCGGGAACAGCCGTTCGTCGATGTCCAGGATGGACATGTGGCAGCCGAAGCAGCCCGCCAGCGAAGTGGTCGCGATGCGCAGTTTCTTCTTGTCAGTCATGTTCCGCTCCCGACGGCGGACGCGGCGCGTCTTCCAGTGCTTGCGCGCTGATGGGGCTTGCATCGTAGCGGCGTGCGCCGATAGGCTGGCTGAAGCCGACGCGTTTGGGCAGGATCACGCCGACCGGGCAGACCTGCATGGCTTTGTCGCTGAGCGCGATGTCGGTGTCCTTGAGCTGGCCGGATTCAGCATTCACGATGAGGTGCTTGCTGTTGCCTCGCCCTGCCAGGGCGAACACGTTCTTGCCATCCACCTCGCTGGAGGCGCGCACGCACAGTTCGCACAGGATGCAGCGGTTGAAGTCGAGCAGGATGTCGGGATGCGAGGCGTCCAGCGGCCGGTCTGGATACTGGTGGCGAAAACCGGCGGCGTGCACTTCAAGGTCGTAGCCCAGCGCCTGCAGCATGCAGTTGCCGCTCTTCTCGCAGGATGGGCAGAAATGGTTGCCTTCGGCGAACAGCATCTGCACCAATGTGCGGCGCAGTGCGTTGAGTTCTTCGATCTCGCTTTCCACTTCCAGTCCGGCCTCGGCCGGCATGGTGCAGGAGGCCATGGTGCGACCGTTGACCTTGACCGTGCACAGCTTGCAGCTACCGTGCGGCTTGAATTCCGGGTGATAGCACAAGTGCGGGATGTAATGGTCGGCAGCCAGTGCCGCCTGCATCACGGTCTGACCGGGTTCGAACGGGACGGCTACGCCGTCCAAATGGAAGGTGTCGGTCATTCGTTTTCCTTCAGGTGTGCCCCGGCATCGTCGCGTCCGGTCATCTGCCTAGCGCGGGCCAGTGCGCCGTCGAGGTCGAAGGCCGGTTCGAAATCCAGCGATTTCAGGCGCGATTCGTAGGCCGGGCGGAAATGTTTGAGGGTGTGCAGCACCGGGTTGCAGGCGGTGCGACCGAGGCCGCAGTGCGAGGTGGTCTGCAATACATGGTCGAGATTTTCGATCTCGGTCAGGTCGTGCTGGGTGCCGTGTCCGGCGGCGACTTTGTCCATGGTCTGTTTCAGCATCGAGGTGCCGACGCGGCACGGGGTGCAGAATCCGCAGCTCTCATGCGCGAAGAAATGCACGAAGTTGCGCGCCACCTCGAACATGTCGCGACTGTCGTCGAACACCATGAAGGCGCCGGCGGTGGGCAGGTCTTCGAAGCCCAGTTTGCGCTCGAACTCGTGTTCGCCGATACAGATGCCGGACGGGCCGCTGATCTGTACGGCACGCGTGTTGACTGCGCCGCAGTCGCTGAGGATCTGGCGCACGCTGACACCGAACGGATATTCATAGATGCCCGGGCTGGCGCAATCGCCCGAGACGGAGATGAGTTTGCTGCCGCTGGATTTTTCCGTGCCTATGGCGCGATAGGCAGTCGCGCCCATGTGCAGCGCCAGCACGGCCTGGCAGAAGGTTTCGACGTTGTCCACGGCGGTGGGTTGCTGCAGGTAGCCGTGGGTGACCGGGAACGGCGGACGGTTGCGCGGCACGCCGCGTTTGCCTTCCAGCGATTCGATGAGGGCAGATTCTTCGCCGCATATGTAGGCCCCGGCACCGAGATGGATCTCGATGTCGAAATCGAAGCCCTGCTCGCCCAATATGCTCTCGCCCAGCAGTTCGCTGTCGCGCCGCCGCTGCAGTACGGCATGCAGGTGGCCCAACAGGTAGCGGTATTCGCCGCGCAGGTAGAGGAAGCCTTTCTTCGCGCCGACTGCGCGCGCGCATAAGGTCATGCCTTCGAACACCAGATCAGCCTGGGTGGTCAGCAGCACGCGGTCCTTGAAGGTGCCGGGCTCGCCCTCGTCTGCGTTGCACACCACGTAATGCGCATCACCCTGGGCATCGCGGCAGGCTGCCCATTTCATGCCGGTGGGGAAGCCCGCCCCGCCGCGTCCGCGCAGGTTCGATCCCTTGATGGTGTCGATGATGGTTGCGGGCGCGACCGCGCGCGTGGCTTGCAGTACTTGGCCATAGGCGAGCTTGTTATCCAGGATCAGCCCGCCACGGCGGATGTTGTTCTCCACCTTGAAATAGTCTTCCGGCCATTCTGCGACCGGTGTGCGGTTGCGGATCAACTGGCCGATCTCTTGTATGCGTTGCGAACCGAGCCGGGTGATGGCGTGCCCGTTGACCAGCATGGCCGGCCCCTGGTCGCACATGCCTGTACAAGAGGTGGTGTTGATGCTGAGCAGACCGTCTTCGGAGACCTTGCCGGGTTGCACCCACAGTTGGCGGCACATCTGTTCCATCAGGTCCTGATTGCCCAGCATGCGGTCGGTGATGTTGTCGGAGAACAGCACGCGATATTCGCCGGCCGGATGCAAGTGCAGGAAGGAATAGAAGGAAGCGACGCTCTCGATGCGGGAACGCGGAATGGCTAGCGTGGCGGCAATATAGGAGGCGGCATCGTCCGGAATGTAGCCGGCACAGGCTTGCACTTCGATCAGTAACTGCAGCAGATTAGTCTTTTCGCCGCAATGTCTTGCAACGATCTCATGCAAATCCGCATGAAGATCGCACCGGGGTGATTCACCGTAGATCGGGTTGGCATCTGGTAGCATACGGGCCGCTTCTTCGTTGGTTGGATTGCAATCATCTGGCGAAGTCGTCAGGCACGATTATGAATCAATATCCACATCATTTCGCATCTTTGTTGCAGGCACTTTACGCGCTAGGCAGTCCCCGGGCATCTCAATGTTAAGCAAACTCAATCCCACCCAACGCGCGGCCGTCAAGCATCTGGGTTCGCCCTTGCTGGTACTGGCCGGTGCGGGCAGCGGCAAGACCGGCGTGATCACGCACAAGATCGCCTACCTGATCAACGAGTGCGGCTATCCGGCGCGCAATGTCGCGGCCATCACCTTCACGAACAAGGCGGCCAACGAGATGAAGGAGCGCGTGGGCAAGCTGCTGGGCGGGCGCGAAGCAAAGGGACTGACCATCAGTACCTTCCATGCGCTGGGCATGCAGATACTGCGCGAGGAAGCAACGCATATCGGCTACAAGAAACAGTTCTCCATCTTCGATACGGCCGACACCGGAAAGATCATCAGCGAGCTGCTGGGTAGCCCGGACAAGCAGGAGATCCGCACCGCGCAGAGCGTGATGTCGAACTGGAAGGCGGCCTTCCTCACCCCGGCGCAGGCGCAGAGCATGGCCGAGAACGAGGAGCAGCAGCGCCTCGCCCTGCTCTACCAGCGCTATCAGGAGACGCTGCGCGCCTACCAGTCGGTGGATTTCGACGACTTGATCCGCCTGCCGGTGGAACTGTTCCAGGGCAATGCCGAGGTGGCCGAACGCTGGCAGCACCGTTTCCGCTATCTGCTGGTGGACGAATATCAGGACACCAACGATTGCCAGTACCAGATGATGAAGCTGCTGGCGGGTGACCGCGCGGCGCTTACCGCTGTAGGCGACGACGATCAGGCGATCTACGCCTGGCGTGGCGCGAGCACGGCCAACCTGAGCAATCTGCAGAAGGACTACCCCAGCCTGCAGGTGATTAAGCTGGAGCAGAACTACCGCTCCTCGCAGCGCATCCTGCACAGCGCCAACCAGCTGATCAAGAACAACACGAAGCTGTTCGAGAAGAAGCTGTGGAGCGAACACGGTCCCGGCGATCCGGTACGGGTGTTCGCGGCCAAGGACGAAGAGAACGAGGCGGAATCGGTGGTGCTGCGCTTGCTGGCGCACAAATTCGAACACCGCACGCGCTTTGCCGATTACGCCATCCTTTATCGCAGCAACCATCTGTCGCGCGTGTTCGAACAACAGTTGCGCACGCACAAGGTGCCTTATACCGTCAGCGGCGGCACCTCGTTCTTCGACCATGCCGAGATTAAGGACCTGACCGCCTACCTGCGGCTGATCGCCAACCCAGATGACGATCCGGCTTTCATCCGCGCCATCACCACGCCCAAGCGCGGTGTAGGCAACAGTACGCTGGAGAAGCTGGCGACGCATGCGGGTACGCGCCACATCAGCCTGTTCGAGGCGGCGTTCGAGCCGGTCATGGCGGAACTGCTGCTGCCGCGCCAGCACGAGGATTTGATCACTTTCTGCAACTTCATCAACCGCATGCAGTCGCGCGCCGACAAGGAGCCGTGCAACGAGGTGATGAACGACCTGCTCGCCGCCATCGATTACGAGACCTGGCTGTTCGACAGCTTCGAGCCGAAGCAGGCCGAGAACAAGTGGAAGAACGTGCAGGATTTCACGGGCTGGATGAACCGCAAGTCCGAGGCGGATGACAAGAGCATGATCGCCATGACGCAGTTGATCGCCCTGCTCAACCTGCTCGAATCACAGGACAAGGAGCTGGACGCGGTATCGCTCTCCACCCTGCATGCCTCCAAGGGGCTGGAGTACGGCCATGTGTACTTGGTGGGCGTCGAGGAAGGCATCCTGCCGCATGAACGCAGCGAGGAGCCGGAACAGATCGAGGAAGAGCGGCGGCTGATGTATGTAGGCATCACCCGCGCGCAGCGCTCCTTGCAGATCAGTTATTGCACGCGGCGCAAACGCGGCAAGGAATCGGCCGGTTGTGAGCCCAGCCGCTTCATCGCAGAGTTGCCGCAGGAAGATATCGTGTTCGCCGGGGTGTCGCAGGTTGGTAGTGCACCTGCGGTGAGCAAGTCGGAAGGCATGGACAAGCTGGCAAAATTGAAAGCGATGCTGGGCACAGCCTGACACGGAATACTGTCAAATTCCGGTAAACTGCGTCTGTTCCAATATCAAACAGATCACTCCGGATATTTACCTATGAAGATCGCAATCGCCGGCACCGGCTACGTCGGACTCTCCAACGCCATCCTGTTGGCCCAGCATAACGAAGTCGTCGCGCTCGACATCCTCCCCGAGAAGGTAGCGATGCTGAACCGCAAGCAGTCGCCCATCGAAGACGTCGAGATCGAAGACTACCTGCAGCACAAGATGCTGAACTTCCGCGCCACGCTGGACAAGGTCGATGCCTATACCGGTGCGGACTACATCATCATCGCCACACCGACCGATTACGATCCCGAGACCAACTATTTCAACACCCGCTCTATCGAGGCGGTGATCAAGGATGTGATGAGCATCAACCCCAAGGCGGTGATGATCATCAAATCCACCGTTCCTGTGGGTTACACAGCCAAGGCGCGCGAACAGTTCCACTGCGACAACCTGATCTTCTCGCCCGAGTTCCTGCGCGAAGGCCGCGCTTTACACGACAACCTGCATCCCTCGCGCATCGTCATCGGCGAGCGCTCCAAGCGTGCCGAAACTTTCGCCGGATTGTTGCAGCAAGGCGCGGTCAAGCAGGACATCGCTACCCTGTTCACCGATTCCACCGAAGCCGAGGCGATCAAGCTGTTCGCCAACACCTATCTGGCCATGCGTGTCGCCTACTTCAACGAGCTGGATACCTATGCCGCCACGCACGGACTGGATACGCTGCAGATCATCCAGGGTGTCAGCCTCGATCCGCGTATCGGCGACCATTACAATAATCCCTCCTTCGGCTACGGCGGCTATTGCCTGCCCAAGGACACCAAGCAACTGCTGGCGAACTACAGCGATGTGCCGCAGAACCTCATTCACGCCATCGTCGAGTCCAACACCACGCGCAAGGACTTCGTCGCTTTCGACATCCTCAAGCGCAATCCCAAGATCGTCGGTATCCACAGGCTGGTGATGAAGAGCGGCTCGGACAACTTCAGGTCGAGCAGCATCCAGGGCATCATGAAGCGCATCAAGGCCAAGGGTATCGAGGTCATCGTGTATGAACCCGCGTTGAAGGAAGACAGCTTCTTCCATTCGCGCGTGGTGAACGACCTGGCACAGTTCAAACGCGAGGCGGATGTGATCGTGGCGAATCGCATCACCGACGATATCCGCGACGTGGTGGACAAGGTGTATAGCCGCGATCTGTTCGGCAAGGATTGATAGCCTGATTTGCAACAAGGTTATTACTGTTTTGAAAGCTGGTAGCATGCGTTCAGGCGGAAATAAAAACGAGAACGTCAAGTGAACCCACTATCCATCCGCTCCAGCGGCATTCTGCTGCACCCAACTTCCCTCCCCGGCCATCACGGCTGCGGGGACTTCGGCCAGGAAGCCTATCGCTTCGTCGATTGGTTGGTCCAGACCGGTCAGTCACTCTGGCAGATGCTGCCTTTGGGTGAGGTCGGTCCGGGCAATTCTCCTTACATGAGCAGTTCTGCCTTTGCCGGCAATCTCATGCTGATCGATCTGCATGCGCTGGCAGAACAAAAATGGCTGACTCCGGACGAACTGATCGCCCCGCTCACCTTCTCGGATAACAGCGTCGACTATCCTGCTGTCATCGCCTTCAAGACAGGTATGCTGAGATTGGCTGCTGGCCGGTTCTTCGCCCAGCCGGGCAAGCGCATGGGCGATGCCTATGCAGCCTTCTGTGAACGGGAAAAGCACTGGCTGGATGATTTTGCGTTGTTCAAGGCACTGTGGGCGCATGAGGCTTGGCGCGACTGGAGCGAATGGCCGGAAGATCTGGCTAGGCGAGATGCGAAGGCATTGAGTAAGGCGGCCAAGCAGCATGCCGATGAGATTGAATTCTGGAAGTTCTGCCAATGGTGTTTCGCCTCGCAATGGGAAGCGCTCAGAAAATATGCCAATGCGCGCGGCGTTCATCTGGTGGGTGATGTGCCCATCTTCGTGGCATACCAGAGCGCGGACGTGTGGGCGCATCAGGAACTGTTCGAACTGGATGAGAACGGCCGATGCACGGTCGTGGCGGGTGTGCCACCGGATTACTTCAGTGCGACCGGTCAGCTGTGGGGCAACCCGCTCTATCGCTGGTCTAGCCATCAAGCGTCGGGATACGACTGGTGGATCGCGCGCTTGCGCCATGCTTTCAATCTTTTCGATCTGGTGCGCGTTGATCATTTTCGCGGCTTCGCCGATTACTGGGCGATCCCTGCCGGGGCACCGAATGCCATTGACGGTGAGTGGATGCCGGGGCCGGGTGAGGCCTTGTTCGAGGCGTTACTCGGTGCGTTCAAGGAACTCCCGATCATTGCGGAAGATCTGGGTCTGATCACGGCCGAGGTCATCGCCCTGCGTGACAAGTTCAACCTGCCCGGCATGCGCATCCTGCAGTTCGCTTTTGGCGAAGACGAGCGCAACTATTTTCTGCCGCATCACTACACGGCAAATGCGGTCGCATATACCGGCACGCACGACAACGATACCAGCATAGGCTGGTGGCATGCGGCATCTGAGCACGAGCGGAGCTTCGCGCAAAGCTATCTGCGCACGGATGGCCAGGAGATCAACTGGGTGATGATGGGGGCGCTTTCCGCATCGGTGGCCAATGCCGTGATTTTCCCGCTACAGGATGTGCTGGGGCTGGACAGTGCGCATCGCATGAACATGCCGGGAACCGGAAGCGGGAATTGGGAGTGGCGCGTCACGCCTGAACTTGTTGCATCATGCGATAGCGCCAGACTGGCGATGCTTGCGTACAGGGACAAGCGGGATCCGCGACGGCTCTGAGTCAAGCAAGTAGAAATAAAAAAAGGTTGAATCGTGAGATTCAACCTTTTTTAATTCCTGCAAGTACGGTCCTGATGGATACATCAGGACCGCATTGTCTTTTGGAGAGATTACTTCTTGGTGCCGTTCACAGCTGCCTTCAGCGTAGCGCCTGCCTTGAATGCAGGAGCCTTGGAGGCCTTGATCTTCAGCTCTGCGCCGGTGGCTGGATTGCGGCCGGTACGTGCTGCGCGCTTGCGAACTTCGAACGTGCCGAAGCCAACCAATGCAACGTTATCGCCCTTCTTCAGGGTGCTGGTGATGATTTCGATCAGTGCTGCGATGTTGCGATCTGCGTCAGCCTTGCTGCTACCTGTCTTTGCGGAAAGTGCATCAATCAGTTCTTTACGGTTCATACGTTTCTCCTTTAGTTATCGGGTGGAATCAACTCCGAGGCGGATTGTTCTAGATATTGTGAGCTTTTGCAACAGGAAAAAATATATATGCCTGAAAATTGTCCGATTGCTGTTAATCCCCGCCACGCTTGGGCAAAATGGGGTATGCAAGGAAAAATATTCAAGTATCGGATTCTGAAACTACTTTTTATTTGGTGCCCGGAGCCGGAATCGAACCGGCACAGGAGTTTCCTCCCGACGGATTTTAAGTCCGTTGTGTCTACCAGTTTCACCATCCGGGCTGGCGACTCGATAAATCAACGGGGATCTATGCGATGCGATGGGGCGCGCATTATACATACGCGAAAATTAATGCGTGAAAGTGTGAATTTTTTTCGTATCTGTGTTGACACAAAAATCTTTCTCCATATAATGCGCACCTTCTCTTCTGCGGGAATAGCTCAGTTGGTAGAGCGATACCTTGCCAAGGTATAGGTCGCGAGTTCGAGTCTCGTTTCCCGCTCCAAATTTCCGGGAAAGCAATAAAATGCTTTCCCGTGTTTTTAAGTAGTGCTTCTGGCCACACGGCGCGATAGCAAAGCGGTTATGCACCGGATTGCAAATCCGTAGAGCCCAGTTCGACTCTGGGTCGCGCCTCCACTCCCCTCCTGCTTGAATCAGCTTGCTCCTTGGTCGTCGGACCCGGTAGCCATCAGATTCATGAGCATGGCCGCGGTCTGTTCGAGCAAGGCTACATCGAGAACGCCGATACATTCCTCGGCAACCTCGATACCCGCCACCACACTCGGGCGCTCGTCTTCTTTGATCTCCCATACATCTGTGCTGTCGCCGCGTGCACGCACGATGGACAGGGTTTCGACTGCCTTATCCAGGATATCGATGGCATCCGGGATCTGGGTGTTCTTTTGCGCCAATGCAGTACGCACGACCGAGATCGCGGCAGCCAACCGGCCGAATGCGGTAACGCTGAAGCGGCCTTCGCATGCCGCCTGATAAGGCAGGTGCATATCCATCGCGTACAAATCTTTTAATCCCTGGGTGACCGGTACGCGCAGGGGTGTTTGTTTCTTGCTCATCGTTGTGTGACCTTTCTGATCTTCAAAATTCTCTCCTCTTGCCGTGCCTTTACCAGCACTTGGTCTGCGCTTCGAATCTGGCCCAGTTCTTGTTGAACAGGGTGATGTGTTCGGCATAGTCGTGTTCCATCCACCCTCGCACCAGCGCGAGTGTATCGTGCCGTGCGGCATTGTCCAATTCATCGAGCAGACGATGAGCGACAGCGATGTCATTCATGGTGCCCAGAATGTCTTGCAGGACTGCCAATCTATCCTGATAGGCCTTGTATCTGTTCTGCGGCAGCAGACTGCCGAACATCTCCAGGCTGTAGCGCAGTTTCTTGCAGGCGATACGCAAGGCATGGAACTGCGCCGGTTCCTTGATGGATACCGTCCTTCCCGTCGCCAGAACTTGCTTGCTGCGCTTATCGAGTATCTTGCGGACGAATCTCTCCAGGGGCGGTTGTGGATCGTCGGACCTCTCTGCATGCATCCACGCTCCGAAACGCAATAGCAGGCGCTGGAAATCCTGTGAGGCAAGACTGCTTTCCATACCCGCATGCTGTTTGTTGCGCATCCGCTCACAGGTGCCCAGCAAAGCGCGCAGACCTTCATGCTCGGGCAAACGGGCACAGATGGGTGCCAGGGTCTGTGAGAGGAACACATCCCAGTCGCGGGCGCGGCCAAGTTCGATGCATAGCCCGGATACCTGGCTATATAAGACTTCCAGTTCGGGGTCTGGATGGAAGCGCCTGGTCACGGATAGCACCACGCGCAATCGGCGCAGGCCGACGCGTACTTGATGCAGATACTCCTCGTCCAGCTTCAACAATGCGCCCGCCACGTTAGCCTGTATATGCGACAGACAGGAGGCGACCAGGGTTTGCAGTGCGCTGCCAACATCCTGGGACGGCTTCAATACGGCGAACCTACCTTTGCTCACCTCGGGCCTGGATGCGGAGAACAAACGGTAACCATATTCGGCCTTGCTGGTGTGCTCGACTTCCAGCGGCACGATCTCGAGCAGCTTGAGCGCCAGCCCGAACAGTTGTTGTGGCGAGCCGGATATGAGTTCCAGCTCCAGCTCAGAGATGGGGCACATGCTCTGCCCGGCACGTATCTCGCCGCTGTCCATGCACAGTTCAATCTGCGCACCTTCAAAATCGAGCAGACGAACATTGCGCGTGAAATCGGTGACGAAGACGGGCTGCAGATGGTTGCGCACGCCGTGCGGCAGTTTGCCGCCGACGAGTTTGAACGCATCCAGATCGAGCTGCTCGGCGGGCACCGGCATCTCCCATTCGTTGCGCTGGTGCAATCCGGCACTCGAACGCCCTCCGCCTTTCAGGGTCTGTAGCCATTGTTTGCCGACACGGCGCAGGCGCAAGGCTATGGCATTGCGTTGCAAGGCCAGATCTGCGGTGTCGTAATAGATGCTGTACAGCTTGAGTGTGCGAGCTCGCTCGATAGTCAAGCTGCGCAGCAGAGGATGGCGCTTCAGGCGTTGCAGCTTGTCGGGAGAGATATGCAGCTTGAGTTCGGTTTCTACTGCCATGTCCCCTCCTCCCTACGCGGCGAGTCCCGCAGCATGGCCGGAGGCCCAAGCCCACTGGAAGTTGTAGCCGCCGAGCTGGCCGGTGACGTCCACCACTTCGCCGATGAAAAATAGCCCCGCCACGTCGTTGCATTCCATGTTCTTGGAGGATAAGGCGCGGGTATCCACACCGCCACAGGTCACCTCGGCTTTGCCGTAGCCCAGGGTGCCGGTCGGCGTGATCTGCCAACCCTTGATCTTGTCCGCCAGGGCAGCGAGTTGTTTGGGGGAATGCTGATTGACCGGATCGTTATCGCTCCAATTCGTGGCGATGATCTCTGCCAGACGTTTGGGCAGATATTGCGTGAGGAAATTGGCCAGCAGCATCTTGCTGGCGCGTTGTTCTATAAATATTGCGTGCAGATCGAGATCGGGCAGCAGATCTATGCAGAGCGGCTGCCCAGGTTCCCAGTAGGAAGATATCTGCAAGATGGACGGACCGCTCAGGCCGCGATGGGTAAACAACAGATTCTCACGGAAGCTCTGTTTCCCGAAACTGACGACCGCCTCCAGCGATACACCCGACAGGTCTGCATAAGCGCTCCACTCTTCGGGATGGAAGTTGAGCGGCACCAGTCCCGGCTTGAGTTTGGTAATGGGGATGTTGAATTGCTCGGCCACTTTGTATCCGAAGGGTGTCGCGCCGATCTTGGGGATGGAAAGTCCGCCGGTGGCGACGACCAACGAATTGGCCCGATAGACGCCGCGCGAGGTCCGCACACGGAATCCTTCCTCGTGTGCGATCTGCTCGACCGCGCACGGCATGACTCTGCGCACCCCGGCCGCATCACATTCGGATATGAGTATGGCGATGATGGCTTCCGAGCCGTCATCGCAAAACAACTGCCCCAGCGTTTTCTCGTGGAAAGCGATGCCGTGCTTCTCCAGCAGAGCGATGAAATGCTGCGGTGTATAGCGCGCCAGCGCGGAACGGCAGAAGTGCGGGTTGTTTGAAAGATAGTTGTCCGGCTTGACGTTCAGATTGGTGAAGTTGCAACGACCGCCGCCCGAGATGCGGATCTTCTCGGCCAGCTTGTTCCAGTGATCGATCAATACGACATTGCGACCGCGCTGTGCGGCGGTCAGCGCGCACATCAACCCTGCCGCGCCGGCACCGATGATGAGGACGTCTGTTTCGACAGGAGGCTTGGCGCTCATCCCTGCATTTCCGGTCGGCGCCAGATACAAGCGCCCTTGCTGGCCTTGTCGATATCGCCCAACTGCGCCTCATGCTGTGCCAGCTCTTCTTCACTAGCGATCAACACGCGCACCGAGGCTGAGATACGTTCGGCTTGCTGGTTGCCATGGGAGGTCTCGCTATTTTCAGCATCTTCTCCCAACAGACTTTCCTGCCCGCGCGTCATGCCCAGATAGACTTCGGCCAACAGCTCGGTATCCAGCAAAGCGCCGTGCAGAGTACGGTGCGAATTGTCGATCTGATAGCGATCGCACAGCGCATTCAGATTGTTTTTCTTGCCCGGATGCAATTCCTTGGCCACTTTCAGAGTGTCGAGCACCTGATTGTCCAGTTTAGGCAGACCGGCCAGTGCCAGCTCGGCATTGAGGAAGCCCATATCGAACGGGGCGTTGTGGATGATCAGCTCTGCCCCGGCGATGAATTCCAGCAAGGCAGGCGCGATCTCGATGAACTTGGGCTCGTCCTGCAAACGATCCAGTGTCAGGCCGTGCACGGCGGCAGCGCCTTCGTCGATCTCGCGTTCCGGATTGATATAGCGATGGAAGGTGCGACCCGATACCTTGCGCCCATCCAGCTCGATGGCGGCGACTTCGATGATGCGGTGGCCCTGCTTCGGGTCCAGTCCGGTCGTTTCCGTGTCCAGTACAACTTGTCTCATGTCTGCCCCCTCAATGTTTCGATGCCGCGGTTGGCCAACGCGTCGGCGCGCTCGTTGCCTTCGTGGCCCGCATGGCCTTTGACCCATACCCACTCGATGTGGTGGCGGGTCACCGCATCATCCAAGCGGCGCCACAAGTCGTCGTTCTTTACCGGCTGTTTGCTGGCGGTCTTCCAGCCGCGCTGCTTCCAGCCCGGCAGCCATTCGGTGATGCCTTGCAGCACGTATTTCGAATCGGTATGCAGACGTACTTTGCAGGGGCGCGTCAAAGTCTCCAAAGCAGCGATGGCTGCCATCAGTTCCATGCGGTTATTGGTGGTGTGCGCTTCTCCGCCGCACAGCTCGCGCTCCTTGCCCTTGGTGCGCAACAACGCGCCCCATCCGCCGATGCCGGGATTGCCCTTGCAGGCCCCATCGCTGAAGACATCTACCACATCACTCATCAGTTCCACTCTGTTGTATACCTTTGTTCAGTTTGGGGGATGCGGGCATCAGTTTGCGCACCAAGCCCTCGTTCCATTTTGGTTTGATCAGGCGCATGCCCGGCACACGCTTGATTGCATGCAGAAAATAGATGCCGCCGCTCACCGCCCACCATCTGTCGCCCGCCTTTTCCATGAATGCGGAACGTTGCAGCCATTTCTGCTGGCGGAACGGGGGCGCATAGGCGCCGAAACGCCCGCCGACCACTTCGAATCCCAGCAGTGCAAGCCAGTCTTTCAGGCGCGTCAAACCGATGAAGCGAGCATCCCAAGGGTAGCCTTGCTTGCGTCCCAGCGCCCGATGCAGTCCCCATAGGCTGTAGGGATTGAAGCCGCTGAGGATGAGATTTCCTTCCGGCATCAGCACACGTTCCACCTCGCGGATGATCTGGTGCGGATTGTCCGAAAATTCCAGTACATGGGGCATCAGCACCAGATCAAGGCTGGCACTGTCGAAAGGCAATTCGGTGCAGATCAGGCGCACATCGTTGCCGGGGTGATTGCCGGCGGTGAAACGCAGAGGCATGCGGCTGTTGCGCAGGAAGTCCTGGCCGGGCACGCCGATCTGCAGCGCATTGAAGCCGAAGATGTCACTCACTGTGCGGTCGAAATAGGCTTGCTCGCGTGTCAACACATAGCCGCCCTGCTCCGAGGCGAACCATTCACTCAAACTCTTCGCGATTACTTTAGAATTCGGCATCGAAGCTGCAGACCCATTATGTTGAAAATCTCGCCTATCCCCGCCCTGGAAGACAACTATATCTGGGCCATCCACGGCCAGTCGGACACGGTCGTCATCGTCGATCCCGGCGAGGCGGAGCCTGTCTTTGCGTTTCTGAAACAGACCGGCTTAAAGCTGACCGCCATCCTCTGTACCCATCGTCACCGTGACCACACAGGCGGCATTGCGGAACTGCGCGGAGTATATAACGTGCCGGTGTACGGACGAAGCCATCCGAACAATCCGCACATCACGCATGCCCTGCAGGAAGGGGACCGACTGCAGCTACAGGATATTCCGGTCGAATTCGAGATATGGGCGTTACCCGGGCATCTGGTCGACCACATCGCCTTTATCACCCGGGGCGCGGTGTTCAGCGGAGATATCCTGTTCGGTGCCGGTTGCGGCAAGAACTTCGAAGGCAGCCCGGAAGAGTTGTATCAGTCCTTGCAGCGCTTGGCCGGATTGCCGGACGAGACACTGGTCTATTGCGCGCACGAGTACACCGAGTACACGCTGGCCTTTGCCGTGCATAGCGAACCCGACAATACCGCTATCCGGCAACGCATGGCAGCGACACGGGCATTGCGCGCCGAAGGGCGTCCGACCGTGCCTTTCACCATCGCTTTAGAGAAGGCGACCAATCCCTTCTTGCGCGTCGACCGGCCGGAGCTGATAGCGAAGCTGGAAGCACACGGACTGGTCGACGACAGTCCGGCCGGCGTATTCGCGGCTTTACTGCGCTGGCACGATCAATTCCGTTTGCCTCGCAAGCCGTTCTAGTTTATTCTGCGCGCCCTTCCGGAGAGGTGGATGAGCGGTTTAAGTCGCACGCCTGGAAAGCGTGTGTGGGATAACATCCCACCGCGGGTTCGAATCCCGCCCTCTCCGCCAAATCAATGAGTTATCGCTATTGCAGATTACAGCAGATAACCCGAAAATACCAAGAACGACACTCTCAGTGTCCCCGTTTTGTCCCCGTAGGGTAAAACGCTAAATATTCACTTCGAGAAAACAACCTAGTTCGAACTACCTCAGGTTATGAACTCTAGCGGCTTTCGTGGAAGGGCTTTGATTCGCCCATGGAGCACCTAATACATTCCTAGCTGGCCTACCTCGACATATCACTCAACAGACTGAATCAATCCGGCGTCATCACGCACTCCTACCCTGTTTAGCTCCCTTGTTACGGGCCATGCCTGCATTAAGTCAGGAGAGAATGGTCTAATCATGGAGTGCAGATTGGCAGGTTGCTTTTCACTTGGAGATAACCAGTTCGACCATTGGTCCCGATTAAGAAGCACCGGCATTCGGTCATGGATTGGCTGCATCAACTCATTGCAGTCAGTGGTGATGATGCAGCACGTCTCGATACTCTCCCCCGCCTCACTCCTCCATGCTTCCCATATCCCGGCCATCGCCAAAGGCTCCCCTGACTTGAGCGAGATGAACCACGGGTATTTCTTACCCCCATCTGCTTTCCACTCGAAGAATCCTGTCGCCGGAATGATGCAGCGGCGAGTCCTGAAGGCTGTTCTGAAGGAAGGCTTCTCGGCGACAGTCTCTCCACGTGCATTGGCGAGCTTGTTTCCGATCGAAGGGTCTTTCGCCCAACTGGGAATGAGGCCCCATTTCATCAGCTTTAGATGCCGATGATCCTGAGCATCTGCTGTGACCGTGACTATTCTGGATGAGGGGGCGATGTTGTAAGAGGGAGAAAAATCCACCTGACCATCCGCCTGAAAATACTCGGCCAAGCTGGCGGGCGTCTCCTTGTTAGCGAATCGGCCGCACATGGTTATTTCCTGGTGCGCTGCTGCTTGCGCCAGTCCCAAGGTGGTGTGGGGGCCGCATCTGCCCAGAGTCCTCGATGGGAAGACCGGGCGGCATCTTCCGCTTCCGAGTAAAGCTGCCTGTTCTCGAAAGACTGGTCTCTTTGATACTGTTTGTAATGCCAAGCCATCCCAGCCCTGATCTGCGCCAGATTGGCGTCAATGCCCCCCACTAGAATCTTTCCCAAGGTGCGGCCATATCGATCCCGCTTAGAGTATTCGACTGTCACTTGCTGAATCGCCCCGGGTTTTGAGGAGGCTCCTAATCTTGAGAGAATGGAGCCATGAACAAATCAAACAAGTATTCCCCCGAAGTTCGCGAGCGCGCCGTGCGCATGGTGCAAGAGCATCGCGACGAGTATCCATCCCTATGGTCGGCCATTGAATCGATTGCACCGAAGATCGGCTGTGTTCCACAGACACTGCATGACTGGGTGAAGAAGTACGAGATCGACCATGGTCTGCGCGACGGCATCACCAGCGAGGAGCGTGACCGCATCAAGGCATTGGAACGTGAAGTGAAGGAATTGCGCCGCGCCAATGAGATCCTGAAGCTGGCCAGCGCTTTTTTTGCCCAGGCGGAGCTCGACCGCAAACTCAAATCCTGAGGTCGTTCATCGACCGGCATCGCGACACCTACGGGGTCGAGCCGATCTGCAACGTGTTGCAGATCGCCCCGTCCGGTTATCGGCGTCATGCTGCGACGCAGCGTAATCCGGCATTGCGCTGCGCACGCGCCCAACGTGATGATGCCTTGATGCCCCAGATTCAGCGTGTCTGGCATGCAAACTTCCAGGTCTATGGTGCAGACAAGGTCTGGCGTCAGCTCAATCGCGAAGAGGTGCCGGTGGCCCGCTGCACGGTCGAACGGCTCATGAAACGGTTGGGTCTGGAAGGTGCCCGACGCGGCAAGGTCATCAAGACGACCCGGCCCGATAAGAACCTCCCTTGTCCGCTGGATCGGGTCAATCGGCAATTCAGGGCGGATCGCCCCAACCAGCTATGGGTGGCGGACTTCACCTATGTCTCGACGTGGCAGGGCTGGCTCTATGTGGCCTTCGTCATCGACGTGTTCGCACGCCGCATCGTGGGCTGGCGGGTCAGCACCAGCATGCATACGGACTTCGTGCTGGATGCACTGGAGCAGGCGTTATATGCGCGCCAGCCGGAACTGGGGAGTCTGATCCACCACTCGGACAGAGGCTCGCAGTATGTCTCCATCCGCTACACCGAGCGGCTTGGCGAGGCTGGGGTGGAACCTTCTGTGGGCAGCCGGGGCGACAGTTACGACAACGCTCTGGCCGAGACAATCAACGGGCTGTACAAGACAGAGCTGATCCACAAACGAGGGCCATGGAAGAACCGGGAATCGGTGGAGCTGGCGACGCTGGAATGGGTGTCCTGGTTCAACCATCAACGCCTGCTCGAACCCATCGGCTATATCCCGCCCGCAGAAGCTGAGGCACAATACTATCGGCAGTTAGCCAACAAGGATGCTGCCATCGTTACTTAAACCAAACAGCCTCCACGAAACTCGGGGCGATTCATGCTTCTTGTAGACCAAGTCGGCCAGATGTTGCTTGGACTTCTGTCCGAACGGCATCTTCTTTTCGGGAGCGTCTATACCGAGCAGGCGAATCTTCCATTGTGTTTTCTGGGCATCGAGCAAGGTGACCGTGTCACCGTCGCTGACTCCAACGACCTCCCCCTCAATGCTTTCCGCCAATGCCAGCAAGGGAGCAAGCAAAGCACCAATTAGCAGTAATCGGGTAAAGTTGAGATACCTCATCAGGAGACTCCTCATGTCCGACCTTAAGACGTTCGCAACATACTACACTTTGGCCGATAGATTAATCGAGAGGGTCTCCAAGGATGACTTGGCTGAAACTGCCCGATTGCTGGCGTTGAACATTGCACACTACCAATCGATACATGGAGAACTACCTCTTGGCGACACGCTTTCAATGCTTGGCAACGCCCAACCCAATGACGAGCAGCTTGAGATATTGAACAGTGGGATGGAGATCCTCGTTGGTGTGTTGGGAAACGTGGTTTCTGGGGTGGATCAGGAAAGGCATTAGACAGCACACTATAAATCCCATTGGTTCAAACTGACTGCTATGAGTGAAATTCCGACCTCACTGACCTTAAGTCTTCGCAGTCGATGGGCTACAATGTAAATGCAGTATTCATAGAGTGTTACCAATAACACCGTGACCAATCCTTAGGAGGATTAATTGTGGCAAACCTTACTTCAATGCTGAAGGATGAGATCTCGAGAATCTCTCGCAAAGAGATACGTGGTGAGACTGACAAACTCAAGAAGACATCCTCTCAATACCGTTCGGAGATCGCATCCCTGAAGCGGCGTACCTTATCCCTAGAGCAGCAAGTTGGCCGGTTGGAAAAGCTTGTTTCGAAATTGGCTGGTGAAGCGGCCCCTTCCGAGCCTGCTAGCAAACCACGCTTTACAGTGAAGGGATTCAAATCCCAAAGAGACCGACTGGGTTTGAGCGCAGAGGCGGCCGGCTCGCTTCTCGGCGTATCAGCACAGACCATCTATAGTTGGGAAGCGGGGAAGTCGAGTCCACGAGCTGCACAAATGGAGAGAATCGTAGCCTTGAGGGGTTTGGGCAAGCGAGAGGTCGCCGAAATACTCAACCGTTGAGGCCGGGGTAAATTCACCGCGCCACCGGTAGCTCATCCCATTCACTGGTATAGCCTGGGGACTTCATCTCGCGCCGCATCGCCCAGCGCTGGCCAACCCCAACAGCCGCTATCGTCACACTACCCTTCCCCATCTTCTTGTTGATTTGGTCCATGACGCGCATTCTGGCTTCGTCTCGCGCCCTGTCGCCGGGCTCGTCGAATAGATCGGGCTGGACCGAATCCCTCGGCTGCAGCCCCATCAGCAACACACCAGACTTCTTGTATCGAAAGCCGGGCCTGAATACCTGCTTGAGACCAGCCAGCGCAGCACTGACGATCTTTGCTGTATCTGCACTAGGTCGGGATAACGGCACGACCACCGAGCGTTGATATTGAGCTTCCTTCTCCTTGAATGGGTTGGTTCGCACAAAGACACACAGGCTTGAAGCCACCGAGCCATCCTTGCGCAGCTTCGTGGCGGCCGTCGTGGAGAAGTAGGCAACTGACTCGGATAGGTCTTCAATGGTGGTCACAGGCAGGCCAAATGACCGTGACACCATGATCTGCTGACGAGGAGTGCCCGCCTCTTCCAACTCGATGCATGGAATGCCGTTCAACTCCTTGACCGTGCGCTCAACCACTACTGAGAACTGCTGGCGGATGTATTCTGAATCGGCACGACGCAGACCCTCTACCGTCTCGATACCCATCACCGCCAGCTTGGAGCCAATCTGTCGCCCTACTCCCCATATCTCGCCGACCGGGAGGCTGCTGAACAGTTTGGATAGCTGCGCCTCAGACAGTAGACCAAAGTCGCACACGCCATCACTGCCTGCGAACCCTTTCTTGGCGCAATGGTTGGCGAGTTTGGAAAGCGTCTTGGTGTCTGCGATGCCCACACATACTGGGATGCCTGTCTGCTTGCGCACGGCCCGTCGAATCTTCTGGCCGTGCTCGACTAGGTATTCAGAAGCGAATCCATCGAGTCCGAGGAAACACTCGTCGACGCTGTACACCTCTTGCTGATCGCTGAACTCGGACAGGATGTTCATCACCCGAGCGGACATGTCGCCATACAGAGTGTAATTCGACGACAAGGCGATAATGCCGTGCTGCTTGGCCAGCTTCTCCATCTTGAACCATGGCTCACCCATCTTCACACCCAGGGCCTTCACCTCGTTGGATCTGGCGACAGCGCAGCCATCATTGTTTGAGAGAACGACTACCGGCTTTCCATCGAGTTTAGGATTAAAGACCCGTTCGCAGGACACATAGAAGTTGTTGCAGTCGACAAGGGCGATGGGCATGTCATCAACGGCGGAACTGCTTGATGGTTGAGGTGACGACACCCCATATCTCCAGCTCCTGCCCCTCTGTGAACTGAATGGTCTGGAAACGTGGGTTGGCTGGCTTCAAACAGATAACTCCGTTCAGCAGGCCCAGATACTTGACCGTGAATTCTCCATCCACCACGGCAACGACAATATCTCCAGACTGCGCATTCAGTGCTTTATCTACTACCATAAGATCACCATCGAATATCCCTGCGCCAACCATGCTGTTACCGCGGGCACGAACTAGAAAGGTCGAGTTCTTGTTGGGGACCAGATGTTCGTCTAGGCTCAGGCGACGTTCGAGATAGTCATCCGCGGGCGAAGGGAAGCCAGCCGGAACCTGATTGCCGAACAACGGCAGCAGCACAGGCGGCAACCCTACAGAGGGCTTAATTACAGGGAATGGAGCGATGGTGTTCATGGCAAACGTTGGTGGATAACGTTTGCAGTATGGTAGAGAACGTTCGTTCTGTTGTCAATGAGGGGCTGGAGCTCGGCCTTATGTGAAGATTCACATAAGGCCGATTATGCACAGTTCGCGATTATGTGAAGCATTGGTGCGAATTATGCTGAGAGGCAGGAAGTAAGCGGCATTGCAGGGTTTGATGCAAATGTAAGCT
>NZ_JBTSFG010000006.1:0-210101 GCF_054604835.1 Sideroxydans sp.
CTTTCAGTTGACCCCTGTCGGTGCGGCAGTCACGGGGTTCGGTGACTGCCGCACAGCCGAGCCGCGATTATTTCTGCGGCGTAATGTGCGTGACGAAATACATGCGAGGTCCTTCATTGACCACTTCGAACATCACTTTCTGGCCGGGCTTGATGCCCTTCAGGATCGCGGCATCCTTGACCTTGAAGTCCATGGTCATGCCGGGCCAGCCGAGCGACTGGATCGGGCTGTGCGTCATGTTGACCTTGTTGTGCTGCATGTCGATCTTGTTCACCACGCCCTGTCCCACATGTTTCTGAACGGCATGCGCATCGGCCAGATGCATGTCGGCCTGGGGCATGTGCTGCATATGATCGGCTGCCAGTGCGGCAGTGGAAGTGGCGAGCAAGAATGCAGAAAAGCTGAAGGTTGCGAATTTCATGTTTGATCTCCTGATAAAAATTGAATGGTGCGAACTTGATGCCGGTGCTTGCGCCAGGGCTGCAAATGCAACGCGCAGACGCAAGCCGACAGAATCGGTAAGCTCTGGGCACAGTTAAGTTGGACAACGCCTTGACGATCACCTGTTCCCAGTCCATCCGATCAGGTTCGAAACCGTATCTGAATGGGACTCGTCAGCCGCGATAGTCCTTGTTCAAATAGTCGTCGAGGCGCATCACTTCATCGCCATGCATCATGATTTTCTGCCCGTCCTTCGTTTCCATGACCTGATTCTCCTTCATGCGAGTAGCACGGCCATACTTGTCCTCCATGCTCATTTTCCCATCCTTAAAAATGTATAGCGTAGTTCCGTCCTTGAGTGGAATCGACTTGTCCACCTGCGCAGCATCGACAGCGAACACAGATGTGGACATGGCAGCGAAAATTGAGGCAATCAGCAGTTTTTTCATGGTAGTTGCTCCTTTTATGTTGCGTTCTAATGGATTCATTGCGAATGAATTGGCTGGGACGAATGGCTTCCCAGTTGTTGCCATGTTAGTCACTTTACTCCTACAGCGAGGTGACCCGCTCATTACCCTTTTGTCATGGTTTTGTCACCCTGCGAGCCTAATTGAATGGTGGCTAACATGCCGCCCTCCCGATTACATTTCCGTAAGGAAGAGGATTCTGGTGTAATGTGAGAGCATAATTTCGGCGTAATTCATTCAGATATTGGAGATAGTTCAATGAAGATTCTTGTCGTCGAAGACGAGCTCAAGACTGGGGATTACCTCCGTCAGGGGCTATGCGAGGCTGGTTTTGTTGTCAATCTGGCGCGGGATGGGCTGGATGGTCTGCATCTGGCCCTAACCGAAGCTTATGACCTAGCAATCCTGGACGTAATGCTGCCCGGCATCGACGGTTGGCAGGTGCTTCAGGGTGTGCGTCGGTCAGGCAAGGAGATGCCCGTACTTTTCTTGACTGCCAAGGACGCCATAGACGACCGTGTCAAGGGGCTGGAACTCGGCGCCGATGACTATCTTGTCAAACCGTTCTCTTTTTCCGAACTGTTAGCGCGCGTTCGTACCTTGCTTCGCCGGGGGAATAAGCTTAGGGAGCCCGATGTCCTGCGGGCGGCTGATCTCGAACTAGATCTGCTGCGCAGGCGTGTGACCCGCTGCGGGAAGAAGATCAATCTGACCGCGAAGGAATTTTCCCTGCTCGAACTTCTGCTTCGCAGACAAGGCGAGGTGCTCCCACGGTCCATGATCGCCTCCCAAGTTTGGGACATGAACTTCGATAGCGACACCAACGTCATCGAAGTGGCAATCCGCCGGTTGCGCGCTAAGATAGATGACGGCTACGTGCCGAAGCTGATCCATACGGCACGAGGCATGGGGTATGTCCTAGAGGTCAGCGAGTGAGACTCCCGCATGGAAAATCGGTTACGTTACGCCTGACCCTGCTGTTCGCTGCCGTTTCTTCGTTCGTACTTCTATTGCTTGGGCTGGTCGTCGGCCATCTGGTCGACCGGCATTTCGAGGAACTCGATGGCGAGTTGTTGGTCGGCAAGCTCGAGCTCGTCCGTGGTGCGCTGGCAGAAGTGAAGTCAGACGATGATCTGAAATTTCTGGCTACGCGCCTGGAAGGAGCTCTCGTCGGTCACCACGGACTGTTTGTACGGATTCTGGCGGCGGACGGTCAGATTGTCTATGTCACTGCAAATTCCGATATTCTGCCTCCGCCAGCCAATTCTTCGGTTGTCACACAACCGATACGCATGACCGGGCGCGATGGTACTTCGCTCAGAGTCTTGTCCGGCGTCGCTCCCATGGATATACCCGGGTTTTCACCGGCGATCATAGAATTGGCGACTGACCTGGCTCATCACGAAACCTTCATGGCGTCATTCTGGAATGCGTTGTGGACCATCGTTGCGCTGGCGACCGTTGCGAGCGGCATGTTGGGTTGGTTTGCCGCAATGAGAGGCTTGGCTCCGTTGAGAGTCATCAGTCGGGACGCGGCACAGATTACCGCCCACCGATTGAACCAGCGGCTGCCTGTTGAGTCCATTCCCGTCGAATTGGCGGAAGTGGTACGCACGCTCAACGAAATGTTTGCCCGCCTCGAGGAATCTTTTCACCGATTGTCGGATTTTTCTTCCGATCTCGCCCACGAACTACGGACCCCAGTCAGCAATCTGATGACGCAGACACAGGTGGCTGTATCCAGGGAAAGGTCGGTTGATGAATATCGCGAAGTGCTGTATTCGAACCTAGAGGAATTCGAACGGCTGGCGCGCATGATTGCCGACATGCTTTTTCTGGCGAAAGCCGACAACGGGTTGATCATACCGAACAGAGAAGCGGTAAATTTGGCCGCTGAGGTGCGAGAAGTATTCGGCTTCTATGAGGCTATTGCTGAAGAGCAAAACGTCAGCTTGATTCTTGCCGGAGAAGGTTATGTGCAAGGGGATAAACTGATGCTCCGCAGGGCATTCAGCAATTTGCTCTCAAATGCCATCAGGCACACGCTCCGCCACGCCATGGTCAAAGTAATCATCGCGCAGGAGGCGAAATCCGGCAAAGTCCGGCTTACCTTTGAGAATCCGGGTGAGAATATCCCGGCTGAACATCTACCCAAGCTATTCGACCGATTTTACCGAGTGGATTCTTCGCGCCAAAAAGCCAGCGATGGCGCGGGTCTCGGGCTTGCAATCACAAAATCCATCATTGAAGCGCACAAGGGAACGATCCGGGTATTCTCAGCTGATGGATTGACGCGATTTGAGATTGTTTTTCCTGCTGTAGTTCCGAGTTAACTGATAACTACCTTTCCTCTTCCTGTAGCCTACAGAGGCAAGCATCAAAACTTGATTGCCGAAAAGGGTTTTGTCCCGTCGAACCGATAGCTTGCAAAGGTTTGATGTTTGCTGCCTGGCACCACCGGATGCAGCGTCAAGCAGAGTCAGCAACCATGCAAATTCAGCCAAGCTCATCTCCTGCATACGGCAGAAGCCTCGCTGCCTCGTCTTGTCCCCAGAGCCACGGCAAATAGCAACCGACGATTTCCGCAATCGCCGTGACGAGATAAAGAAAAAACGTTTTCATGCCGCCGCGACAACCCCTGCGGGCACATCGGAGCAATAATGAATCTCGATGGTCGAATGGACGATTTCCTCGTGCATTGACAGACGCTCACGCACGACGTTTGGTGTCAGGGTCGCATCGTGGGTCACCACGGTCATGGCGCACGAATAGACCTTCTTGCCAACACGCCAGACGTGCAGGTCAGTGATTCGGGTGTCACCGGCATCGGCAGCCGTTTCCACCACTTCCCGAATCTCATCGACCACCGGGTGATCCATCTCGCGGTCGAGCAGCACCTTGCCCGTGTCGGCAATCAGCCCCTTGGCCCATATCGCCACAAGTACCGCTCCGACGATGCCCATGACCGGGTCTAGCCACGACCAGCCATAGAGCCACCCACCGAACAACGCCACAATGGCAAGAACCGAAGTGGCCGCGTCGGCGATGACATGCAAGTAGGCTGACTTCAGGTTGAGATCGTGATGCTGGCTGTGGTGATGGTCATGACCATGATCGTGTCCATGCGAATGACCATGATCGTGATGGTGCGCCTTGCCGAGAATCAAAGCGCAAACGACATTCACGGCCAACCCGAGGATGGCAATCACAATCGCTTCCCGGTACTGGATGGGTTGCGGCGAGATGATTCGCTCCGCCGAGCCAACCAGCATCATCACGGCCACGCCGAGCAGGAAGATAGCGCTGGCAAAACCGCCCAGAATCTCGACCTTCCATGTGCCGAACGCGAAGCGCGGGTCTTTCGCGTAACGCCGCGCTGTGACGTAGGCCATCGCGGAGAGGCCAATCGCGACGGCATGGGAGCTCATATGCCAACCGTCCGCGAGCAGGGCCATCGAGTTGTACCACCAGCCCGCAGTGATCTCGACCACCATCATCACAGCCGTGATCCACATCACCACCCACGTGCTGTGCTCGGCGGCCTCGTTACTTGTATCGAAAACGTGGTCGTGCATCCAGTTGGACAAATTTTCGGTATTCATGCTGGATTTCCTTGATGGAAAGTCATGGCTGATATCCTCTTGGTGCAGATGGTTTGTTACAGGGATTTTCTGTATGCGGTTATCTCTTCGTCATAACTGGCCTTGTTGCTCAACATCTGTAACCCGGAAAATCCCTCTTCCCGTCAATCCGCAATCGGCAGCGCGCAGGCCCCGCAATACTTCGTCCACGTCTTCGTTCTTGAGCAGAATGTCAACGCGCACATGCGGGGTATAGCCAACCACACGATCGCGTGCTGAAAGCGCGCTGTTGTACTCGTCTTGTGTGCCATGCCCCTCGACGCGGGTAAATGTGAAACCCGTCACCGGCTCAATACTGCGCAATGTGTCGGCCAGCGCCTGTTCAATATCGGCGGGTACGATCAACATGAGATTCTTCACAATATGCCTCCTTTGGTGTGTTTACTGGGTATCTCGGTGCGTGTTTCAAGCCAGACATAGAGTGTGGGCAACAGCACCAGCGTGAGCAGTGTCGAGGTAAACAGCCCGCCGATCACCACTATCGCAAGCGGTTGCTGCAATTCTGAGCCGGGACCGGTGGCAAGCAACATCGGCACGAGACCAAGGCTGGCGATGAGCGCTGTCATCAGGACTGGCCGCAGCCGCCGTTCCGCGCCTTCCTGCACCGCTTGCAGCACCGTGCGTCCGGATGAACGCAACTGATTGATATAGGTCACCAACACTACACCGTTCAGCACTGCTACGCCGAACAACGTGATGAATCCTACCGATGCAGGGACCGAAAGATAGAGTCCGGAAAGGTACAGACTTACCACGCCACCTATCATGGCGAACGGGATATTCAGGATGATCAGGCCCGCTTGGCGCACCGAACGGAAGGTCGAGAACAGCATAAAGAAGATTAGTGCGACCGACACGGGAACGACTATCCCCAGCCGCTGTGCCGCACGCTGCTGATTCTCGAACTGCCCGCCGTAGTCGATGTAATAGCCCTGCGGAAGTTTGATTTCCCGTTCGATTGCGGTGCGTACTTCCTCTACCAGACTAACCACATCGCGACCCGCCACATTCACCTGCACCACGGCAAGACGCTTGCCTGCCTCGCGGGTGATTTGCACCGGCCCTTCTACCTCGCGGATATCGGCCAGCAAGGAAAGCGGAACCTTGGCACCACCCGGCGTTCCGATCAGCAGATGCGCAAGCGCTTGCGGCGTGGTACGCGCGGCTTCCGGGAATCGCATCAGTACTCCGGTGCGTCGATTAGCCTCGATCACATCCGTGACCACCTTGCCGCCGACAGCAGTTTCGATCAACTTGTTGATGTCTTCAACCCGGATCCCATAGCGCGCGATTCGCTCGGCATGTATCTCGATTTGCAGGTACTGCTGCCCGAGAACGGGTGATCGAACGATGTCCACTGCGCCGGGTATCTTTGCCGCCAGTTCCTCTATCTGCTGCGATTTTTCCTCTAACACCGCGAGGTCATCACCGTATATCTTGATCGCCAGTGCGGCGCGCACGCCGGAGAGCATCTCCGATACGCGCATGTCGATAGGTTGGGTGAAAGCGACCTCAATATCTTCGAACTGTTCGAGTTTATGGCGCAGCGCCTCTTGGAATTCGCCTAGGCTGCGTGTCCACTCGCTACGGGGTTTGGTAAGCACGAAGTTGTCGGTCTGATACAGTCCCATCGGATCAAGCCGCAGTTCGTCCGCTCCGGTGCGTGACACAACACCGATGACCTCCGGCAATTCCATCATCGCACGATGGTACTGCGCATCCGCTGCCAGCGAGGCTTCAAGCGTGATGTCGGGCTTCTTCTCGATAATCACCACGGTCGATCCCTCATCCATCGCCGGCATGAATTCGCTGCCTATGAGGGGGACCAGCATCGCTGTGGCGATCAGCGCAACAAGAGCGCCGCTCACTGCGGTCTTGCGGTATGTGATGGCCCAACGCATCACCGGCAGATACAAACGCTTGACCGCCGCCAGCAATCGTTCATCGCCGTGCGCACCGCTGCGCATGAACAGGCTGGCAAGTACCGGGATGACGGTGAGTGACAGCAGCAGCGAACCCGCAAGCGCGAAACAAATAGTCAGTGCGAGCGGTGCGAACATCTTGCCTTCCAGTCCGGACAGCGTGAACAGCGGCAGGAACACGATGACGATGATGAGCACGCCGGACAGTACCGGCATGCCGACCTCGGTAGTGGCGCGGTATACCAGATGCAAGCGGCTCACCCCTTTCGGCGACTGAGCAAGCTGGGCGTGGATGTTCTCCACGATCACCACGGCGGCATCCACCAGTATGCCGATCGCGACCGCCAGCCCTCCGAGCGACATGAGGTTGGCGGAAACATCGAACAATCGCATCATCAGGAAAGTGAACAGTACCGATAAGGGCAGAATAAATGCCACCGTGAGGGCAGCGCGCAGGTTGCCGAGCAGCACGATGAGCACGATCAACACCAGCAACACGGCTTCGCCAAGTGCCTTCTCAACCGTCCATACGGCCTCATCTATCAGTTCGGTGCGGTCGTAAAATGGCACGATCCTGACGCCTTCCGGCAATGTAGAGGAAAGTGCGGCAAGTTCGCGCTTCACGCCCTCGACCGTAGTGCGTCCGTTCGCGCCCTTGCGCAACAGAACCAGACCGGTGACCACTTCACCCTTGCCATCGGCAGTCACGCCGCCGTAGCGTGTGAGCGAACCCATGCGCACTTCCGCCACATCCTTAACGAGTACCGGCATACCGCTACGCGTGGCGATGACCACCCTGCCGATGTCGTCCAGACCACGCAGTACGCCTACTGTGCGCACCAGCAGCGTCTGCTCCTGCCGGTTGATCCGATCTCCGCCGGCATTGCGGTTGCTCGCTGCAAGCGCCAGTTCGACATCGTCGAGTACGAGGCCATGACGTGCGAGTTTTTCGGGTTGCACGATAACCTCGAATGCACGCGCTTCGCCGCCAAGCGAGTTCACGTCGGCGACGCCGGATACGGTGCGCAAGCGCGGCCGGATCGACCAATCCTGAAGCGTGCGCAATTCGGCGTTGCTCAACCCTCCGCCCTCGATGCGATACATGTAAATCTCGCCGAGCGGGGTCGTGATCGGTGCCAGCACCGGCTCAACTCCTGGCGGCAGGCTGGCGCGCACCTGATTCAGACGCTCGGCCACCTGCTGGCGCGCCAGATATATGTCGGTGCCGTCCTCGAACCAGACAGTCACCAGACCGAGTGCGTATTTGTTGAGCGAGCGCAGCGCCGTCTGGCGCGGCAGACCCTGCATCTCGATCTCGATCGGGAAGGTGATGCGGCTTTCGACCTCGGCCGGTGTCATACCCGGCGCATTCACAATTACCTGCACCTGCGGCGTGTAAATATCAGGGAAAGCGTCGATGGGGAGCGAGCGAAATGCCCACAGGCCACCGACAACAACAGCCACGGCGATCAACAGCAACATCAAGCGCTGGATCAGGGCAAAACGGATCAGAGCGGCGATCATGGCGCAACCTCCTTCGGGAAATCGATCACGGAAATGCCGGCTGCAAGGCGCAGGTCGGCAGCTGCGAGCGCGCTTTCTTGCTGTAGCTGCAGGTGACGTGTATGGGCATCAAAATAGGTGTTGTTGGCATCAACCAGCGTAAGGACATTCAACTCGCCCGCACCAAAACCACGGCGCGTGAGCGCATATACCTCGCGCGCAGGTTCAAGCAGATTCACGCGTAACCGTTCGGTCTGTTCGAGCAAACGCACTAGTTGAAAATGTGCTTGTGCAAGACTGCTGTAGGCATTACGTTGCATCGTCGCAAGTTGTGCCTGCGCCCGCCCGGCATCTGCCCCAGCCTTGGCAACCAGACCGCTGCTGTTGTTCCACAGCGGAATCTGCACACTCACGCCAATGCCGGTCACATCGCGTCGCTGGCCCGCTAGGAAATCGCGTTCACGGAACAGGTTCAATGACGGATCGGCATAACGTTGAGATTCGGCGACGGCAATTCCAGCCTGCGCCGCCTCGGACTGTTTGCGTGCTGCCGCCAGTGCCGGATGGGTATCCAGCGCGCGCACATACACATCCAGACTGGCAGGTGTTTGGGGAGGAGCGATCTTTGTCAACTTGACTGGTGCGCCATCCTGCAAGGCGAGTAAAGCGCGGAAATCAATGAGCGCTTTTTGCTGCTCTCGCTCGGCCGTCACAGCGGCCTGGCTTGCCTCCTCGCTCAGGATTGCCAGCCGTTGGCGCTCAAGAGGGGTGAGGTAGCGGACCAGTCCGTCTGCGCTTTTCTTGCGCGCGATGCCGGGCGGTTCCGCAACGAGTTGCAACCGTTCCAGGGAAAGCTGGCGTTTGGCTTCAGCCAGTTGCAACGCATGAAAAGCCCGCGCGACTTCGCGTTCCAGCAATAGCTGCTGGTTGCGGAGATTTTCGCGCGCACTGTCAAGATTAGCTTCGGCAACGGCTCGCTGGCGGACAAGCCGGCGTAGCGGAAGCGGCTGGCTTAGTGCGAACTGGGTAAGCCCGCTCCCGCCGCTTCCATCTTCGATACCAAGCCTGTTATCGGCGCGAATATCCACGGTCGGATTCGGCCAGACATCGGCCTGTTCAAGCTCTGCCTCGCGTGCGGCAATCTCCGCTTCGGCGGTACGAAGCTCAGGTGCTATGTCATGTATGCGTTGCACACTGTCCGCAAGCGACCATACGGTAGCTTTATGTACCAATAGTGGCGGCGAGTTATCGTTTCCTACAGCGTCGGCAGGTGCTGCTGTCAGGGTTTGTGCAAATACCGGATTGAAAAGCTGCGCCGCCAACCCAAGCGGCAATAGAAATTTGCGCATCGAATTCTCCTGATTGAAAGAGGAATGAATTCGGCGAGACGCGTGAGGTCGCTAAATAAGGGTGAACAACAAGAGGCGTCTCGCCGGATCAGGCAAGAGCGGTTCTTGGGGGACGTTCGAGTCGAGAAGGTGCTACCGAGATGAAAGTGTCGGATGTAACTACCGCCAGCGTGCTCCCACCTGTTAGTGGCACAACGCCGTTCATTTCCGTGAGCAGGTAAAGGAAACTGGGATGCACATGTGTATGGTGGTGATCACTTGCCGCAGCAGAGTTGCCAGCTTCTGATATGTCCGCTTGATGTTCATCGTGGTGATGATCGTCGCCGTGTTCATGGCTGTGATGCCCCAAATGTGCCGTGAGGCCAGATGAGTGTTCCAGCGTATCGCAAATACCTACTGCAATCGCATGAGTGGCATTCAGCGAAAGCATAATAGAAAAAATCAAGGTAAAAACGGCGCGCATGCTGGAAAGTATAACAGACAAAAAAGTACGTTTGCTTGAGGGGGCGAAATCGGCACTCTCGTATTCATGATTCCAGGTCGCGTTTCATCCGCTCGTATTCTTCCCGGTCCATCTCGCCGCGCGCATAGCGCTCCCGTGCAATCTCCAATGGTGTCTTGTCGCGCGGACTCCTGTCCGGCGACGGCTGCTTAATCAACCATCGAATCAAGGCGACTATCCCGAGTATGACCAGGCCCCAGAACAGCAGCATGAAAACGAAACCAAATCCCATACCCCATCCGCCGAATCCGTTCCAATTGTTCATCATGTCGCTCCCCCTCTAGGTCGCATCTTAAACCTCGCATTGTTCGAGTGCGTAATGCTGCTTTCGTGCCCATCGATTCAGACGAGCCACAGTATCATGCAGTTTCGGGGGCGGGAACCGGCTGCGTCATCAAACTCAAGATCATTATTCCGCCCCGGTACAGGCGCAACTCGCCCGGCTGGAAAGCGGTCCACGCTGCATTCTCGTCCAGAGGTTCAGTTGCGATCAGAACGCTGTTGCCCAACCCGCCATCGGTCTGGCCGCTATCGGCGCGTTCCAGATAATGCAGCCAGTACTGCCCGTAGCCGGTGTAGAGACCGCAGCGCCCACCCGGTGGAATTTGCGAGATCACGCGCACATCAATCATTTCTCTTATCCTCTGCAGGGTTAATGCGCGGATGCGTCTCCTCTCCGAACAGCCAGAGCCAGCCTCCCGACAGGAACATCGAGAGCACCACAAACCAGAACGCCGCGTCCACCGAGCCGCTGAAGTGCGCGGCGATGCCCAGGCCGAGTGCGCCGATGCCGTAACCCAGATCGCGCCAAAAGCGGTAGATGCCGATGGCGGAGCCGCGCCAGTCGGGATGGGAGATGTCTGCGATGGCGGCCGACAGGTTGGGATACAGCAGCGCCATGCCGATACCGGAAACGGCGGCGGAGAACGACCACCACACCATGCCTTCGCCGAACAGCATCATCGCCACGCCCGCACCGCAGATCCACATGCCGAGGACATTGGGAATATGACGGCCGATGTGGTCGGACAGTTTGCCGGTGAAGAATTGCGAACCGCCCCAGACGAAACCGTACACGCCGACGATCCAGCCGATGTCGGGCAGGCTGATGCCGCGCTGGTAGAGGAACACCGGATAGAACACCCACACCAGCGCATCGACGAACTTCTCCACCAGCCCGGCCTGGCTGATGGCAGCGAGGCGCTTGTCGCGCCACGACACCAGCGTGAACACTTCCCACGTGGTCGGCTGTGCGCTGATATTGGTCGGGTAACGTGCCAGCGGGCCGCTACTCAAACCGGCCTTATCCTTGGCCGCCTCATGCCTCGCCCAAGGCAGCGTGTCCTTGACCCACAACAGGGTGAGCAGGATGGCGAGCAGGATGGTGGTCATGCCGAATATCAACAGACCGCTGCGCGGACCCAGCATGGTCGCCAGATAGGCGGTGATGATGCCCGCCAGCGCAAGGCCGACATAGCCGGAGAACTCATTCAGACCAATGGTCAGGCCGCGCTGGTCGGCGCGGGTGATGTCGAGTTTGGAAGTCTGCGTCATCGACCACGTCAAACCCTGGTTGATGCCGAGCAACACGGTGGCGGCGACGATCCAGCTCCACGATGGCGCGAAATACACCATCAAGGGAATCGGCAGTGCTGCGGCCCAGCCCAGCAGCAACACCTTCTTGCGCCCGATGCGTTCGGACAGGCGACCTGCCACGAAATTGAGCGTGCCCTTGACCAGCCCGAACGCCACCACGAACGCGGTGAGCAGCATGAAGGAATCCTTCGGCACGCCGAATTCGGATTCGGACAGCGCGGGCACCACTGTGCGCATCATGCCGATGGTGAAACCCACCAGCATGACTTGCAGCAGTTGGTGCAGGAACTGGCCCAGGTTGTCGCGGATGCCGTGGGTCAGTGTGACGTGCGTCATCATCAGCCCGCGATGTTGGCGGCGACCATCTTGTCCATCTCGGCGGGGCGCGGCGGGATCTCCTGCAACAGCGATTCGACGAACGCTTCCTTGCTGCCCGCCAGGGCTGAGTTCCAGCGTTTCTCGAAACCGATGGTCGAACTCGGCTTGCCGGACAAACCGGCACCGCAGACGCTGCCTGCCTGATGGCCGGGATATATCTCGACCTCGTTAGGCAGGGTCAATAATTTGGCATGGATGCTGTCGTAAAGCTGGGAGGCCATCTCCTTCTCGCGGCCGAGCAAGTCGGGGCGGCCGATGGCACCGACGAACAGCGTGTCGCCGGTGATGACGAACCAGGGCAATTCGCCGCGACGCATGTCGGTCACCAGCAGGCAGATGCTGTCGGGCGTGTGGCCCGGCGTATGCAGCACTTCGACGTTGACGTTACCGAGGTTGAGCGATTGACCGTCGGTCAGGGATTCGAACTCGAACTTCACGCGCCCCTGATCGGATTCGTGCAGGCAATAGGGCGCGCCCACCATCTGCGCCAGCTTGCGGCCGCCGGAGTAATGGTCGGCGTGCACATGCGTGTCGATCACAAAATTGATGGTGACGCCCGCCTTCTTCGCCTCTTCGATGTACCACGCCTCGTCGCCTGCCACCACGTCCACCGCCATGGATTTACCCTTGGTGCCGCAGCCGAAGAAATATGACAGTGAAGATTCCTTTGTTGCCAGTTGTTTAAAGAACATCGCTCTCTCCCTGAAGTTAAAACACCAGAACCTTGTCGGCCCAGATGGTCCATTCGGCCAGTTCGGCCAATGTGCTACGACGGGTGCCGTCGGCGATCCCGTTTTCGTTTATGCCGCGCGCATCCATGCAGGTGCCGCAGACGCCGATCTCGCCGCCGTGGCGTACCACATTGCCGATCATCACTTCGGCGTTGTAGAAACCCTGCGGGACCTTTTGCCCCTTGTTCGCGGCTGCGGCGGCATCGCCGATCAGGAACACGCGCACCGTGTTACCTTCCACTTTAGAGACCGCGCCCGCCAGGCGCAGTGCGTTATAGGTTCGTTCGCTGCCGTATGGGGCGTCGTTGAGGATGTACAGGTGATTCATGGTGACCTCCTGATGTTGAACAATCTAGGAACCACTGGAATGATTAGAGCACCGCTTGTTTACGCATGTCAATCTGTATTACAGTGGCAGATATACATTCTATAAATCAATGGATTGATAATATGAAAGACGCCCGCAAGATCAAGGATCTGCTGTACGAACAGGTCGCCCGCATCGGCAAGGTGTTCTCCAGCCCCAAGCGGCTAGAGCTGATCGAATTGCTCTGCCAGGGTGAGAAGACGGTGGAGACCCTCGCGCGCGAGGCCTCGATCAGCGTGAAGCTGACCAGTTCGCATCTGCGCGAATTGCGTATGGCGCAATTGGTCGAGACCGAGCGGCAAGGCAAGAACATCCTCTACCGTCTGGCCAACAAATCGGTGGCCGACCTGTGGGTGCAGGTGCACACGCTGGCCGAAGACCGACTGGTCGATCTGCAACTGGCATTGCAGAAGATCGCCACACAGCCGCACGACCTCATCGCCAGCGACCGCGATAGTCTGTTGAAGGCTGCACGCAAGGGCGAAGTGGTGGTGCTGGATGTGCGTCCGTCCGAGGAATACCTGAACGCGCACCTGCCGTTCGCCAGATCGATCCCTCTGGAAGAGTTGCGCCAGCGCCTGAGCGAATTACCTAAGGATCGCTCTATCGTTGCCTACTGCCGGGGACCGTATTGCCTGATGGCAAAAGATGCCGTTGATCTGCTCAAGAAGGAAGGATATTCAGCGATTCATCTGCGGGAAGGTGTCGCCGAGTGGGCGACAACCAAGTAACTCGAATACTAAATACTCCGCAACTCACAAGTGAACATCTGCTTCCAGAGAAGCGCTTACTATAAATATGCACATAGTGAATGACCATTATGAGGCAGCGTATTTTGGATACTGAAGGGCCGTTGTGGGTTAGCAGGCGACGGTCGATCACCATCAAGCTCTTAGTTTTGAACGACCGCTGTTGAGCAAGCAGCGGACATCTCCTTAGCCTGCTCGGGCAATCATTTCAGCAAACCGAAGATGTCTCCTTTGGCCGATGATCTGCCAGGTCGGCAATTCGTCCTAATGTGAAGCTTCGCATTAAGACGAACCGGACAGCACATTTAGATAAAACTGAACTGTTGCGCCTTTAGGCATCGAGAGATGCTATCAAACCGATGAACAAGAATTGCATCTCACTGTTCTTCAATGATCAACATTCCGTTGTCGATAATGTTTGGATCATCCGTCCTTGGCTTGAATGCAACTACGCGCCATCCATGCTTGTAAATTTCATCAATGCCGACAAGTTTGTTCCCGAACATTCCCCAGCAAGTGAACATGCTGGCCTTGCTGCTTTCCTGCACGCAAGAGGCTCCTTTCTTGTAGGGTGAGGGCGAGGTGCTGTTGTCTGGAATGTTTCCTGCATGAGCTAGCGGTGCCAGGGCCAATCCAAGCATCACGAACCCTGCTGTTACTTTACGAAGATTATGGCAATTCACAGAAAGTCCCCTTTCTAAGTTTGAGCGTCTTTCATAATCTCCGAATCCCGCTTCTACGCAGGGCCCGGACCAGCATATCTTCTTGCGCTTTTTCCTCGGCGATCTCTTGGTAGATCTTCCTCCAGTCGCTTGGCTTGAGGTTTCTGCATCTTTCAGCGGAGCGTCGAGATGCGCGGTTTGCTGCAGGTGTGAGCCATAGCAATGACCAGGCATAGAACAGGCCGGAAAGTATCAATACGGTGATTATGGGCGCCCCAGCCAGGATGAACATCACTGGAAAAAACAGTTGATATGCAATCCCTTTGGCATCCAAACCACCTGAGAAATTGGATATCACGTCATACACGTACTGTTTGATTGGATGATCCATGTATTCCACGGTTGCATAGCTGTGCTTGTCTGGCACCTTCACGTCGCGATAGTGGGGGAGGCCAAAGTGCATTGTGCGGCCGTTGTATTGCGGAAGGTCTTCCCATCTCGTCAGCTTGTTCTCCCACATTTCTTCTGTCCTGCAGACTTTAAGTAATGTCCCCGTTCCATTTGGCTTGAAACAATTTGCGAGTGGCAACGCTCCCCGCTGATCGCGGTGCAGCTTCACCACTTCCCTGTATAGCCAAGAAAGAACGGACATGGCGCCGATCGCACATACCACCAACATGACAATTCCGAGAACAGTAGTCATTCTGGTTATCTCCTTATCTGTAGGGCTCCAATTTAGCACAAATGAGAAGCAAACTCCGTGGAAACAAACACCGCAAGCACGGATTCTTCGCGGCATGGCAAAACGTACAGCAGTCAATGTTGGGCAATCCTCGGAGGAGCAAGATCTGCGAAGCATTCTTGCGCAGAATGTTCGTCGCATTAGGCGTGAACAGTCTCTTTCGCAGGAAGACTTGGCATTCAGATGTGATTTGGACCGCACCTATATTTCTGCGGTCGAGCGCTGCATCTGGAATGTATCGTTGGGGAACATCGGGAAGATTGCCTTGGCGCTTGGAGTTGAGCCGTGGCAGTTGCTTATGCCTGAGGAGTAGCTGGCCTACTTATTCAGTTTTGCAAGAATCGAACTTGGTGTCAGATGCGTGTACTTCCGCAACTCCGAAAGCGTCTTGTGCCCAGTGATACTTTGGACCTCAAATACGTTGAGACCTTTTTCGAACAGTCTCGATGCGCCTTCATGCCTCAAATCATGAAAATGTAGGTCGTGGGCGCCGATGTCATCTCTGGCGGCCTCCCATGCTCTCCTGAGCTGCCCTTTGTTGATCGACCATACCTCACCTTCATCTTCCCAGCCAACTGCATCAAGGGCGTTCATGGCAACGCGAGAAAGGATGGTGGTACGAGACTCGCCGTTCTTTGTGTCGGTGAGTAGGGCTGTGCATTTCTTTTTGTTTATATTCTCCCAGCGCAAGGAGAATATTTCCGATTGGCGCATGGCCGTTTCTACCGCAATGATGACGAATTGCTTCGGCTCGCCGATTAGCGCTTTCATCAGCTTGTCGTATTCCCCTTTTTTGAGCCGCCTGGTTCTCGCCACTCCGTTATCTGGCAGGTCCATCTGGCCGGTGACTGGATTCGTCACCGGCAGGCGCCACTGACGTATTGCTACGCGATACAGGTGAGAGATGAGTGAGACATACTTGCGCTGATTGTTTTCGCTTCCGCCAATCTCTCCCATGAAAGCGATTACGTCGTCAGCGGTGACCCCATGGAAAGGCTTCTTTGCCAACTGCATGCGCTTCGCTTTGCCGATTCGCCATTCCTCGGTATCGGCACCTTTCTTGTGTGGAGTTATCTCCAGCAGGTAGCGATCAAGCGCATCGCTGACTGATAAACCCTTTATTGTCTGTTTTTTTATGCGACTCTCAATTACTGCGCTCTCATGTACATCGAGCGCTTGAGAGAGTTTGTGACTGTCACGAAAGACGCGCGCCTCTGCTAGACTGTCGAGCGTCTTGTCTAGCTTGTGGCCGTTCACCATCATGCGTACGCGGAAAGAGTACAAACCTTCTTGGTATATGCCTTTCTCGACCTTTTTCCACATGATGGTGCCCACGAACTATTTGCCGGATTTTGCCGGATAATTATTATTGAATCAATATAAACAGCGCAGGCAATGGGTTTGGTGGGATTTAATCTATGGATTTAGGTTCCAGCGCCGCAAGGCGTGAGAGTTCGAGTCTCTCCTTTCGCACCAGTTATACCCCCTGCTTTCCGCCAGGTATTCATACCTTCACATTGTCGTGCCGGCCTTTAAAGGCTATATTGCGTCACAGGAGCGATAAATGTCGAACGAAAGCCAGAATAAGCGCGCCGTATTAGAAGCGCGTCACCATGACCCCTTTTCTTACCTGGGGTTGCACCAATCCAAATCCGAATACGTATTCCGAGTGTTCCAGCCTTACGCCACCGAAGTCTCGGTGTTCGATGGAAAGGTTTGGCTGCAACTGGAGCGTGTCGATGCGGCGGGACTGTTCGTGTGGCACGGCAAACAGGATTTGCCCACACCTTGCCGCCTGCGTCTGAACTATTTCAATCATCTGCTGGAAGTGCATGATGCCTTTACCTTCGGCAGCAGCATCAGCGAACACGACCTGCATCTGTTCTCGGAAGGCACGCTGCAACAAGCCTACCGCACACTGGGCGCACATCACATGGAGCTGCAAAGCGTGTGGGGCGTGCGTTTTGCGGTGTGGGCGCCGAATGCGGAACGTGTCAGCGTGGTGGGGGATTTCAACGGCTGGGACGGACGTGTGCATCCGATGCGCTCATTGGGCAGCAGCGGGATCTGGGAGATGTTCATTCCCGACATCGGCATCGGTGAACTGTACAAGTTCGAGATACGCAGCCGCCATAGCGGTGCCTTGCTGACCAAGACCGACCCCTACGGCTTCAGCTTCGAGATGCGTCCGGGCACGGCATCGCGCGTCGTCTCGTTGGCAAACTATGATTGGCGCGATGAGTCATGGATGAAGCAGCGTGCCGAGAACGATTGGCAGCATCGGCCGCTCAATGTGTATGAGGTGCATGCGGGATCCTGGAAGCGGCATTGGAACGGAAGTTTCTACAACTTCCGCGAACTGGCTGAGACGCTGGTGCCTTACGTGCAGGAGATGGGCTTCACGCATATCGAGCTGATGCCGGTCAGCGAACATCCGCTGGACGAGTCCTGGGGTTATCAGACCACCGGTTATTTCGGCGTGACCAGCCGCTTTGGCACGCCCGACGACTTCCGCTATTTCGTCGATTGCTGTCATCTGGCGGGCATAGGTGTGCTGCTGGACTGGGTACCGGCACACTTCCCGAAGGACAGCTGGGCGCTGGCACATTTCGACGGCACGGCTTTGTACGAACATGAGGACCCGCGTCTGGGCGAGCATCAGGACTGGGGCACGCTGATCTTCAACTACGGTCGCAACGAGGTGCGCAACTTCCTGCTGACCAATGCCTATTTCTGGCTGAAAGAATTCCATATCGACGGTCTGCGCGTGGATGCGGTGGCTTCCATGCTTTATCTGGACTACTCGCGCGAAGCGGGGCAGTGGCTGCCGAACAAATACGGCGGACGCGAGAACATCGAAGCCGTGGATTTCTTCCGCCAGTTGAATGTGATGACGCACGAGCATTTTCCCGGCACGCTGACCATGGCCGAGGAATCCACCTCGTGGCCCATGGTGTCGCGCCCCACTTATCTGGGGGGCCTCGGCTTCTCCATGAAGTGGAACATGGGCTGGATGAACGACACGCTGGCCTATATCAAGCACGATCCCGTGCACCGCCGCTATCACCAGAACATGCTGACCTTCGGCCAGCTGTATGCCTACACCGAGAACTTCGTGCTGCCGTTCTCGCATGACGAGGTGGTGCACGGCAAGCATTCGCTGCTGGACAAGATGCCGGGCGACGGCTGGCAGAAGTTCGCCAATCTGCGTCTGCTGTTCACCTATCAGATGACCATCTCGGGCAAGAAGCTCAACTTCATGGGCAACGAGATCGCACAGGGGCAGGAGTGGAAGGTCGGTGCCGAGCTGGAGTGGTATCTGCTGGACCGCGCCGAGCACAGCGGTATCAAGACCCTGGTGCGCGATCTGAACATGCTGTACCGCGATGTGCCGGCGCTGCATGAACTGGACTTCTCGCATGAGGGTTTCAGTTGGGTCGACTGTAACAACGCCGACCAGTCGGTACTCATCTATCGCCGCATCGCCCGCGACGGTTCGGAAGTGATCGTGGCGCTGAACTTCACCCCGGTGCCGCGCGAGAACTATCGCGTCGGCGTGCCGAAAAAAGGCGGCTACCGCGAGATATTCAACAGCGATTCGCATTTTTACGGCGGCAGCAACATGGGCAACGGCTTCGGCATGTATTCGAACGATGTCGAATGCGACGGCATGGCGCAGTCCATAGCGATCACTTTGCCGCCGATGGCGGGCGTCGTATTGCAGCGGATGGCTTGATGCAGGACTGGGTCGAACAGGTATAACAAAAGCAGGCAGGGTTCAGGATATGTCTCAATTAACGCAATCTCCGGCATGGCAGGCGCTGCAAAAGCATAGAGCATCGTTACAGGATTTCTCATTGCGTCAGGCGTTCGCCGCCGATGCGAAACGTTTCGAAGACTTCTCGCTGCGCTTCGATGATCTGCTGCTGGATTACTCCAAGAATCTGATCACCGGCGAGACGATGTCGCACCTGATGGCCTTGGCGCGACAGACCGATGTGGCAGGCATGCGCGAGCGCATGTTCGCCGGTGACAAGATCAACTTCACCGAAGGCCGCGCGGTGCTGCATACCGCGTTGCGTGCGGCCACGGTCGCCGATCATGCGCCGGTGCGTGTGGACGGTCTGGATGTGTTGCCCGGTGTTCGCTATGTGATGGAGAAGATGCGTCTGTTCTCCAACAGCGTGCGCAACGGCGTATGGCGCGGCTATAGCGGCAAGCCGATCACCGATGTGGTGAACATCGGCATCGGCGGTTCGTATCTGGGGCCGCTGATGGTATGCCAGGCTTTGCAGCCGTATGCCTCGCCAAACTTGCACGCGCATTTCGTCTCCAACGTGGACGGTGCGGACATCGCCACCAAACTGGCCACTCTGGATCCTGAGACGACGCTGTTCATCGTTGCTTCCAAGACTTTCACCACACAAGAGACGCTGATGAATGCCCGTTCGGCGCGCGACTGGCTGCTGGCCAGTGCGGTCGACGAGGCGCATGTCGCCAAACACTTCGCGGCCCTGTCCACCAATGCCGCGGCGGTCAAGGCGTTCGGCATCGATCCCAACAACATGTTCGAGTTCTCCGACTGGGTCGGCGGCCGTTACTCGCTGTGGTCGGCAATCGGCCTGTCCATCGCGCTGTACGTCGGCATGGACAGGTTCGAGGAGTTGCTGCAGGGCGGCAACGACATGGACGAACATTTCTGCAGCGCGCCGCTGGAGCAGAACATGCCGGTGATTCTGGCCATGCTCGGCGTGTGGTATCGCAACTTCCATGACGCGGCTTCCATCGCCATGCTGCCCTACGACCAGTCGCTGGAATATTTCACCGCCTATTTCCAGCAGGCCGATATGGAGAGCAACGGTAAGCGCGTGGACAGGCAGGGCAATGCGGTCGATTACGCTACCGGCCCTATCCTGTGGGGCGGCACCGGCACCAACGGGCAGCATGCCTACTACCAGTTGATCCATCAGGGCACGCAGATGATCCCGGCGGATTTCATCGCGCCGGCGAACAGTCACTATCCGCTGGGCGAGCATCACGCCACGCTGCTGTCCAATTATTTCGCGCAGACCGAAGCGCTGATGAAGGGCAAGAGCGAAGCCGAGGCACGCGCCGAACTGGAAGCGAGCGGCATGGCTGCTGCAGACATCGAAGTGCTGCTGCCGCACAAAGTGTTCACCGGCAACAAGCCGACCAATTCCATCCTGTTCGAGCGCCTCACACCGCGCACGCTGGGTCGTCTGATCGCTTTGTATGAACACAAGATATTCGTGCAGGGCGTGGTGTGGAACGTCAATTCCTACGACCAGTGGGGCGTGGAGCTGGGCAAGCAACTGGCTTCGCATATCCTGCCCGAGTTGCGCGATGCGCAGCCGGTGAGCACGCACGATGCTTCGACCAACGGCTTGGTCAATCACTACAAATCAATCAGACAATAACTACCATGCGCATCCTGTTCGCCACTTCCGAAGTGCATCCGCTGATCAAGACCGGCGGTCTGGCCGATGTCAGTGCCTCGCTGCCCGCCGCCTTGCAGGCGCTGGGGCAGGATGTGCGGGTGCTGCTGCCTGGCTATACGCAGGTGCTGGATGCGCTGAAGAGCAAGAAGGTGGTCGCCACCTTCAAGCCGTTCGAGGATCAGGAAGAAGTGCGCCTGCTGAGCGCGAAGATGCCGGGCACCGGTGTGCCGCTGTATGTGCTGGATGCGCCGCACTACTATTGCCGTGTGGGCGGGCCCTACCAGTACCACTTGGGCGGAGACTGGCCGGACAATCCGATGCGTTTCGGCCTGCTGTCGCGCGTGGCAGCCATGTTGGGTAGTACTTCATCACCGGTGAACTGGCAGGCTGAGCTGGTGCATTGCAACGATTGGCAGACAGGGCTGGTGCCCGCCTATCTGCATCTGGAGCAGGAACCCCGCGCGAAGACCGTGATGGCGATCCACAACATCGCCTTCCAGGGTAATTTCGACCGCGAGTGGACCAAGCATCTGCATCTGCCGCAGTCGCTGTATCACATGCACGGTGTGGAGTTCCACGGTCTGCTGTCCTTTCTCAAGGCCGGTCTGCAATACGCGGACCGCATCGTCACGGTCAGCCCGACCTATGCGCACGAGATCCAGGCGACGGAGATGGGCTATGGCATGCAGGGACTGCTGACGGTGCGCAGCGCGCAAGTCAGCGGCATCCTCAACGGCATCGATGACAACGAGTGGGATCCCGCCACCGATCCGCATCTGCCTGCCCATTACGATGCGCAGGATCCGTCCGCCAAGGCGCAGGTCAAGCAGGCCTTGCAGCAGCGCTTGGGCTTGGAAGTGAATGCGCAGGCCCCGTTGCTGGGCGTGGTCAGCCGACTCACCTATCAAAAGGGATTGGACCTGTTGCTCGAATGTCTGCCGACCCTGTTGGACAGCGGCGCGCAACTGGCGGTGCTGGGCAGCGGCGATGCGGAGTTCGAGCGGCGCTACAAGTTGCTGGCGCAGCGCTATTCCGGACGGGTGTCGGTCACGACGCGATTCGACGAACCCTTGTCGCACCAGATCATGGCGGGGGCGGACATCTTCCTGATGCCGTCGCGCTTCGAGCCGTGCGGTCTCAATCAGATGTACGGCATGCGCTACGGCACGCCGCCGGTGGTGCGCCGTACCGGTGGGCTGGCCGATTCGGTGACCAACGCCAGTCTGGAAGGCGGCACAGGTTTCGTGTTCGACGACCCGGGTGTGGCCGCCTTGCAGCAGACCATCAAATGGGCGATCGAGTGTTATCACGATGCGCCGACGTTCCGCCGCATACAGCTGAACGGCATGAACAAGGATGTCAGTTGGCGTCACAGTGCCCAACTGTATTTGGATCTGTACGAATCAGTATTGAAAAAGCAGCATCAATAAAAGGGAGAGCAACATGGCACAGGATGCACAATCACCACGTTTCATCAGCGCGCTCACCAAGAACACCGTCGCCTTGATCCTCGCGGGCGGGCGCGGCAGTCGCCTGCATAACATGACCGACTGGAACGCCAAACCGGCCGTGCAGTTCGGTGGCAAGTTCCGCATCATCGACTTTCCCCTGTCCAACTGTATCAACTCGGGCATCCGCCGTGTCGGCGTGGTCACCCAGTACAAGGCGCATACGCTGATCGAACACATCCAGAAGGGCTGGGGTTTCCTGCGCGGCGAGTTCAACGAGTTCGTCGCTTTGCTGCCGGCACAACAGCGTATCCAGGAAGAGTGGTATCGCGGTACGGCGGATGCGGTGTTCCAGAACATCGACATCCTGCGCGGCTACAGTCCGGAATACATCGTCATCCTGGCCGGTGACCATATCTACAAGATGGACTACGGCGAGATGCTGGCCGCGCATGTGCAGTCGGAGGCGGACATGACCGTGGGCTGTATCGAAGTGCCGGTGACAGAAGCAAGCAGCTTCGGTGTGATGACGGTAGGCGAGGAAGACCGCGTCGTTAAATTCTCCGAAAAACCGGCCAATCCGACCGAGATCCCGGGCAAGCCGGGAGTCGCACTGGCCAGCATGGGTATCTATGTATTCAATGCCAAGTTCCTGTATGAGCAACTGGTGCGCGATGCCGATACCAAGTCATCCACACACGATTTCGGCCACGACATCATCCCCTACCTGATCGAGCGCTACCGCGTGTACGCGCACCGTTTCGAGAAGAGCTGCGTGGGTATGACCGATGCGGGCGGCGCATACTGGCGCGACGTGGGAACCATCGACGCCTACTGGGAAGCCAATATGGAGATGGTCGATGTGGTGCCCGCCCTCGATCTGTACGACAAGACCTGGCCGATTTGGACCTATCAGGAGCAACTGCCTCCTGCCAAGTTCGTGTTCAACGAGGATGGGCGGCGCGGCGAGGCCATCGACTCCATGGTGTCCGGCGGCGACATCATCAGCGGAGCGCGGGTATTCCACAGTGTGCTGTTCTCCGATGTGCGCGTCGGCGAACGCAGCGAAGTGACGGACTCCGTCATCCTGTCCGGTTGCCGCATCGGCGGCGACGTCAAACTGAACCGCGTGGTGCTGGACAATCGCTGCGAGATACCCGACGGCATGCAGATCGGTTTCAATCGCGAGGAAGATGCCAAGCGCTTCCACGTCTCCAAGGGAGGCGTCACACTGGTCACGCCGGACATGCTTGGCCAGTCCATCCATCACGTCAGATAATTCGAGAGAATCAAAGTAACTTATGCCTCATCGCAAGAAACAACCAACTGAGAAGAAGTTGCAACTGGTGTTCTGCTGGCACATGCACCAGCCGGACTACCGCGATTACCTCACGGGGGAATTCACCCTGCCGTGGACCTATCTGCACGCCATGAAGGATTACGCCGACATGGCTTATCACCTGGAGCAGCATCCCAAGACGCGTGCCGTGGTGAATTTCGTGCCCATCCTGGTCGAGCAGTTGCAGGATTATGAGCAGCAGTTCCGCACGGGCGAGATACGCGACGGCCTGCTGAAGATGCTGTGCCGCGAGGATCTCGACTCGCTGGGCGATGAGGAGCGATTGCATATCCTGGATAGTTGTTTCAAGAGCAACCATACCAAGATGTTGCAGCCCTATCGTGCCTACCAGCACTTGTTCGATCTGCAGAAGATGATGGAGGAGCGCGGACGCGAGTGCGTGACCTATCTTTCCGGCCAGTATCTGGCGGACCTGCTGGTGTGGTATCACTTGGTGTGGTCGGGCGAGAGCGTGCGCCGCGAGAACGAAGTGGTCGCGCGCCTGATGACCAAGGGCGCACAGTTCACTTATGCCGAGCGCATGGAACTGTTCAAGCTGATCGGTGAGTTGATCGCAGGCATCATCCCGCGTTATCGCGCCTTGTCCGAGCGCGGTCAGGTTGAGATATCGACCACGCCTTACAATCATCCCATCCTGCCCTTGCTGCTCGATTTCAAGACTGCGCGCGAGAGCGAGCCGGAAGCGCCGCTGCCGCAGGGGGCCAACAACTACCCCGGCGGTCTGCGCCGTGCGCAGGCCCATCTGAACAAGGCGGTGGAAAGCCATCAGCAGAACTTCGGCAGCAAACCGAACGGCATGTGGCCGTCCGAGGGCAGCCTGTCGCGTGCCACGGTGAAGTTGCTGGGCGAGCACGGCTGTCACTGGACGGCGACCGGGCAGGCGGTACTGGCGCATAGCCTGCAGCAGGAATTGAACACCAATCCGCTACCGGACAAGTCCGAATATCTGTACCAGCCCTATCTGCTGGAGGATACCGGCAAACCGGTGTATTGCTTCTTCCGCGACGACCATCTGTCCGACCGTATCGGTTTCGAATACGCGAAGTGGAAGGGTGACGATGCGGCGGCGGATTTCGTACATCAGCTGGAAGACATCTACAAGAGATCGCACGGTGACCACGACCCGGTCGTGTCCGTGATCCTGGATGGCGAGAACGCCTGGGAGTATTACCCCTATAACGGCTATTACTTCCTGTCTGAACTGTATGCGTTGCTGGAGGATCATCCCTTCATCAGTACCACGACCTTCAACGAAGTGTCGCGCGGCCTCAGAGAGGGCAAGAGCCGCAGCCGTAGCGGCAAGTTGAAGCAGATGGTGGCGGGTAGTTGGGTGTACGGCACGTTCAGCACCTGGATCGGTTCGGCGGACAAGAATCGCGGTTGGGATCTGTTGTGCGAGGCCAAGCGCAGTTACGACATCGTCGCCAACAGCGGCCGTCTGAATGACGCAGAGCTGAAGTTGGCGACCGAGCAGTTGGCCGACTGCGAAGGTTCGGACTGGTTCTGGTGGTTCGGCGACTACAACTCGGCGCAGAGTGTTTCCTCGTTCGACACCCTGTTCCGCAAGAACCTGAGCAACCTGTATCGGCTGCTCAAGTTGCAGCCGCCGGTCGATCTGCAGCATGTGATCAGTGTCGGCGGCGGGGCCCCTGCGGCTGGCGGCACCATGCGCCGCTCCGAATAAGGTCTATCGAATCAATCCAATATGGATGCGAGGGGGGAAGGGGTGGGCAGTTTGATAGAATCCCCGCCTCTCGCACCATTCAAATAGCAGGAATCCCATCGTGAACGTACCCACCAAGCCATTCATTGAAAAACACCACAGCATCATGAGCATGCCCCCTTTGGGCACCGATGCGATCAGCGTCATGGAAGACTTTCGGCGCTATTTTAGTCACACCCTGGGTTGGGGCAAGGCTACGATCTCGGGTTATCCGGTCTATTCCTCGCTGGCGCACACGCTGCGCGACCGACTGATCGAGCGCTGGCGCCACACGCAGCGCGCGCATGACGAATCGGACTGCAAGCAAGCCTATTATCTGTCGCTGGAATTCCTGATGGGACGTGCCATGGGCAATGCCATGCTCAATATGGATATGGAACAGGAGACCGCCGATGCGATGCGCAATTTCGGCGTGATGCTGGAAGATGTGCAGGAGCAGGAAAGCGATGCGGGCCTGGGCAATGGCGGTCTGGGTCGTCTGGCCGCTTGCTTCCTCGACAGTTGCGCCACCCTGCAATTGCCGGTGACCGGCTACGGCCTGCGCTACGAGTACGGCATGTTCCGTCAGCGCATCGAGCACGGCAAGCAGGTGGAGGATCCCGACCACTGGCTGCGCAACGGCAATCCCTGGGAGGTGGAGCGTCCCGAACACGCGGTGCGCGTCAAGTTCGGCGGCCGCAGCGAGATGTTCACCGATATGTCCGGCAAGTTGCATGTGCGCTGGGTGGATACGCAGGATGTGATGGCCTTGCCGTTCGATATGCCCATCCCCGGTTACCAGAACGGCACGGTGAACACCTTGCGTCTGTGGAAATCCACGGCGACCGAAGAGTTCAATCTGGAAGAGTTCAACGCGGGCAGTTACACCGAGGCGGTGGCCGCCAAGAACGCGGCAGAGCACATCACCATGGTGTTGTATCCCAACGACGCCAGCGAGAACGGCAAGGAGCTGCGTCTGCGCCAGCAGTATTTCCTGGCTTCGGCCAGCTTGCAGGATATTTTGAACCGCTGGGTGCGCAGGCATGGTCAGGACTTCAAGCAATTCGCCGCGAAGAACGCTTTCCAGCTGAACGACACCCACCCCACCTGCGCGGTGGCAGAGTTGATGCGCCTGCTGATGGACGAGCAAGGTTTGTCCTGGGCTGATGCATGGCAGATCACTTCGAGCACCATGGCCTACACCAACCACACCCTGTTGCCGGAGGCGCTGGAGAAGTGGTCGGTGGGCATGTTCGGTCGTCTGCTGCCGCGCCTGCTGGAGATCATCTACGAGATCAATGCCCGCTTCATGGAGCAAGTCTCGTTGCGCTGGCCGGGCGATGTGCCGCGTCAGCGCCGCATGTCCATCATCGAGGAAGGTGATGTGCCGCAAGTGCGCATGGCCTATCTGGCCGTGGCGACCTGTCATTCCGTGAACGGTGTGGCTGCGCTGCATTCCGCATTGCTGCAGCAGAACCTGTTCCGCGACTTCTACGAGATGTGGCCGGAGAAGTTCAACAACAAGACCAACGGCGTGACACCGCGCCGCTGGATGGCCTCCAGCAACCCCGAGCTGAGCGCGCTGATCGACCACACCATCGGTGATGCATGGCGTACTGACTTGTCGCAATTGCAGGGCCTGCGCGAGTTCGCCGATGACAAGACGTTCCGCGGCAAATGGCGCAGCATCAAGCACAACAACAAGCAGCGTCTGGCCGAGATGGTGTTGCGCGACTGCGGGGTCGAGTTCGACACCTCGGCGCTGTTCGATGTGCAGGTCAAGCGCATCCATGAATACAAACGCCAACTGCTCAACGTGCTGCATGTCATCCATCTCTACAACCGTATCAAGAACGGCGATACCAAGGACTGGACACCGCGCTGTGTGCTGATCGGCGGCAAGGCGGCACCGGGCTACGCGATGGCCAAGCAGATCATCCATCTGGTCGGCGCGGTGGCCGAAGTGGTCAATCAGGATCCGGATACCAAGGGGTTGCTGCAACTGGCGTTCCTGCCCGACTATCGCGTATCCGCGATGGAAGTGATCTGCCCGGCAGCCGAGTTGTCCGAACAGATCTCGACAGCGGGCAAGGAAGCGTCCGGCACAGGCAACATGAAATTCATGATGAACGGTGCCCTGACCATCGGCACGCTGGATGGCGCGAACATCGAGATCCGCGAAGAGGCGGGTGACGACAACTTCTTCCTGTTCGGTCTGACTGCCGAGGAGGTCGAGGCGACCCGTGGACATTACGATCCGGCGGCCATCGTGGCGGGGGACGACGATCTGCAGCGCGTGGTCGAACTGTTGTGCTGCAATCACTTCAACCTGTTTGCGCCCGGCCTGTTCCAGCCCATCGTGGATGCCATCCTCAATCCGCACGACCCCTGGCTGACCGTGGCCGATTTCCGCAGCTATGTGGATGCACAAGAGCGTGTGGCCGAGGCTTACCGCGACCAGGATGCCTGGACCCGCATGAGCATCATCAATACGGCGACCAGCGGCAAGTTCTCCAGCGACCGTACCATCATGGAATACAACCGTGATGTATGGGGGCTGTCGCACATTCCGCCGCATGAGGCCTGATTAAGGCCGATTTATCCGCTTTGATGTATCATTCGCTGCGACTCAATCGTCGCATGTCTCCCTATATTCGAAGGAATCAGTATGTCTAACGTAGAAACTCTGACCGGCCTGCAGCGCCGTCTGACCGCAACCATTCCCCAGCAACAGATCCGTACCGAGGTCGAGAGTCGCCTGAAGCGTCTGGGCCGCACCGCCAAAGTCTCCGGTTTCCGTCCCGGCAAGGCACCGATCAAGGTGCTGGAGCAGCAATATGGCGATTCCGTGCAGCAGGAAGTGCTGGGCGAATCCCTGCAGCGCTCGTTCGCTGAAGCCGCGATCGCCAACAAGCTGGATGTGGCCGGTTATCCCGAGTTCGAGATCAAGACCACCGACCTGAAAGCGCCCGAGATCGAGTTCAGCGCGACTTTCGAGGTCTATCCGCAAGTCGTCATCGGCGATATCAAGGGCGAAAGCATCACCCGCGTCGCTTTCAAACTGAGCGAAGACGATGTCGCGGACACGATCAAGACCCTGCGCAAACAGCGCGCTGTGTACAAAGCCGTGGATCGTGCCGCAAAGAACGACGACCAATTGCTCATCGATTTCACCGGCACGCTGAACGGCGAGCCGTTCGAGGGCGGCTCGGCCAAGGATTTCAAGGTGTTGCTGGGTTCCGGCCGCATGCTGGCCGACTTCGAGAACGGTATCGTCGGCTGCAAGGCCGGTGAGACCAAGTCCTTCGACATGACTTTCCCGGCCGATTACCACGGCAAGGATGTGGCGGGCAAACAAGTCACTTTCACCATCACGGTGCATAAAGTGGAAGAGCCGCAACTGCCCGAGGTCGATGCCGACTTCGTCAGATCCGTCGGCGTGGCGGACGGCGATGTGGAGAAGTTCAAACAAGAGATTCGCGACAATGTCAGTCGTGAAGCACAGCGCCGCGTCAAAGTGCGCAACAAGGAAAGCGTGATGGCCGTGCTGCTCAAAGTGGCGCAACTGGAAGTGCCGACTTCCCTGCTGCAAGGCGAAGCACAGCGTCTGATGGAGCAATCCATGCGCGATATGGAAGCCCGTGGCATGAAGATCCCCAAAGGTATGAAGCTGCCGGCGGAGATGTTTCTGGAGCGTGCCGAGTCGCGTGTGAAGCTTGGCCTGATTCTTGCTGAACTTGTTAAGCAGCAGAACCTGAAAGCCACCCCGGAACAGGTCGAGGCTTTGATCGAGGAATATGCGCAGAGCTTCGAGCGTCCGGACGAGGTGCGCAGCTGGTACCGCGCCGAACCTGCCCGCATGCAGGAGCTGGAGAATCTGGCACTGGAAGATAATGTGGTCGCTTGGGTGATGGCGGGTGCCAAGGTGACCGAGCAAGAAGTAAAACTGAACGAACTGATGGGGAACTGAAGATGACGTACGGCGCACTCGGCGGCATGATGGAACCGCAGGATTCGGGCTTGGTCCCGATGGTGGTAGAGACCAGTGGTCGCGGCGAGCGCGCCTACGACATCTATTCGCGCCTGCTCAAGGAGCGGATCATCTTCCTGGTCGGCCCGATCAACGATCACGTGGCGAACCTGGTGGTGGCGCAACTGTTGTTCCTGGAGTCGGAGAATCCGGAAAAGGACATCCATCTGTACATCAATTCGCCCGGCGGCTCTATCTCTGCCGGTATGGCGATCTATGACACGATGCAGTTCATCAAGCCGCAGGTCTCCACTATGTGTATCGGCATGGCCGCTTCCATGGGCGCCTTCCTGCTGCAGGCGGGTGAGAAGGGTAAGCGTTACGCGTTGCCCAACTCTACCGTGATGATCCATCAGCCACTGGGCGGCTTCCAGGGGCAGGCGAGCGATATCGAGATCCATGCCAAGTACATCCTCAGTCTGCGCGAGCAACTGTACAAGTTGATGGCCGAGCACACCGGTCGCACGGTGGAAGAGATCGCACGCGACAGCGAGCGCGACAACTTCCTGCCGGCGCAAGAGGCGATGGCGTATGGTTTGATCGACAAGGTGTTGGATAAACGAGCTTGATAAGGCCGGCAGACTGCCGCTGTCAGGTATGGAGGTGAAGAGATGACATCTGAAAAGAACAAGGGTGAGAAGCTGCTGTATTGCTCCTTCTGCGGCAAGAGCCAGCACGAGGTGAAGAAGCTGATCGCCGGGCCGTCGGTGTTCGTCTGCGACGAATGCATCGCGTTGTGCAACGACATCATCCGCGAGGAGACGCAGAACGCCATCGGCACCGAGAGCGCCGAGAAGAAGGACCTGCCGACCCCGCACGAGATATGCGCGCGTCTGGATGAATATGTGATCGGCCAGCCCATGGCCAAGAAGATCCTTTCCGTGGCGGTCTATAACCACTACAAGCGGCTGAATCACAAGAATGACGACGGCGTCGAACTGTCGAAGAGCAACATCCTGCTGATCGGTCCGACCGGTTCCGGCAAGACGCTGCTGGCGCAGACCCTGGCGCGTCTGTTGAATGTACCGTTCGTGATGGCCGATGCCACCACGCTGACCGAGGCCGGCTATGTCGGCGAAGACGTCGAGAACATCATCCAGAAGCTGTTGCAGGCCTGCGATTACGACGTGGAGAAGGCGCAGCGCGGTATCGTTTACATCGACGAGATCGACAAGATCTCGCGCAAGTCGGACAACCCTTCCATCACGCGCGACGTGTCGGGCGAGGGCGTGCAGCAGGCATTGCTCAAGCTGATCGAAGGCACCAAGGCATCCATCCCTCCTCAGGGCGGGCGCAAGCACCCGAACACCGAGTTCCTGCAAGTCGATACCTCTAACATCCTGTTCGTGTGCGGCGGTGCGTTCGACGGTCTGGAGAAGGTGATACGCAACCGTTCCGAGAAAGCCGGTATCGGTTTCTCCGCCAACGTGGCCAAGCGCGACGACAACAAGGATGTGGGCAAGACATTCAGCCTGGTCGAGCCGGAAGACTTGATCAAGTTCGGTCTGATCCCCGAGTTCGTGGGTCGTCTGCCAGTGGTGGCGACCTTGGAAGGGCTGGATGAGGCGGCGCTGATCCAGATCCTGTCCGAACCGAAGAACGCGTTGACCAAGCAGTATCAGAAGTTGTTCGCGATGGAAGGCGTCGAGCTCGAGTTCCGCGAGGGCGTGCTGAACGCCATCGCCAAGAAGGCGCTGGCACGCAAGACAGGCGCACGCGGCCTGCGCTCCATCCTGGAACTGGCACTGCTGGACACCATGTTCGATCTGCCGACCGCAGAGAATGTAGAAAAAGTTGTGCTGGACCAGAACGGTGCTGGCGAGATCCAGCCTATCGTGATGTACGCGGATACCCCGAAAGCCGCATGAAATCCATGTGATGGGAGGGGTTGATTTATCCGGCCCCGGCCCAATGTGGCGAACACAACCTTTTATAGCGAAGTGACTGCCATGACCGAATCCGAAAAAACACCCTCTTCAGACCAGTATCCATTGCTGCCCTTGCGCGATGTAGTGGTGTTTCCGCACATGGTCATCCCTCTGTTCGTCGGGCGGGCCAAGTCCATCAAGGCGCTGGAGGCCGCGATGGAGGCTGGCAAGAGCATCGTGCTGGTCGCGCAGAAATCGGCGGCGAAAGACGAGCCTGCCACCGAAGACATCTACCGCATCGGCAGCATCGCCAACATCCTGCAGATGCTGAAGCTGCCCGACGGCACCGTCAAAGTACTGGTGGAAGGTACGCAGCGCGCGCGCGTGATCGATGTGTTCGATGACAAGTCGCATCTGGATGCCACCATCGAAGCGATCCCGGTGGACGAACATCCGGACAGCGAAGCCGAGGCGATGCGCCGCGCGCTGATCAGCCAGTTCGACCAATACGTGAAGCTGAACAAGAAGATTCCGCCCGAGATACTCACCTCGCTGGCGGGTATCGACGATGCCGGTCGTCTGGCCGACACCATTGCCGCACACCTGCCGCTCAAGCTCGAGCAGAAGCAGGAAGTGCTGGAGATCTTCGACGTGCGCAAGCGTCTGGAGCATCTGCTGGGTCTGCTGGAAGCCGAGCTGGACATCATGCAGGTCGAGAAGCGCATCCGTGGTCGCGTCAAGCGCCAGATGGAGAAGAGCCAGCGCGAGTACTACCTGAACGAGCAAGTCAAAGCCATCCAGAAGGAACTGGGCGAGGGCGAGGACGGTGCCGACATCGAAGAGATCGAGAAGAAGATCAAGGCTGCGCACATGCCCAAGGATGCGCGCGCCAAAGCTGAAGCCGAGTTGAAGAAGCTCAAGCTCATGTCGCCCATGTCCGCCGAAGCGACCGTGGTGCGCAACTACATCGACATCCTGATCGGTCTGCCGTGGAAGAAGAAGACCAAGATCGACACCGATCTCAAGCACGCCGAAGGCATCCTGGAAGCCGACCACTACGGTCTGGAAAAAGTAAAAGAACGCATCGTCGAGTATTTGGCGGTGCAGCAGCGCGTGGACAAGATGAAGGCACCCATCCTATGTCTGGTAGGTCCGCCGGGCGTGGGCAAGACCTCGCTGGGTCAATCCATCGCGCGTGCCACCAACCGCAAGTTCGTGCGCATGTCGCTGGGCGGTGTGCGCGACGAATCCGAGATCCGAGGTCACCGTCGCACCTACATCGGTTCCATGCCGGGCAAGATTCTGCAGAACATGAGCAAGGTCGGGGTGAAGAACCCGCTGTTCTTGCTCGACGAAGTGGACAAGATGGGCATGGATTTCCGTGGCGATCCGTCGTCGGCGCTGCTGGAAGTGCTCGATCCCGAGCAGAACCATACCTTCGTCGACCACTACGTCGAAGTTGAATACGACCTGTCCGACGTGATGTTCGTTGCCACTTCCAACAGCATGAACATCCCCGGTCCGCTGCTGGACCGTATGGAAGTGATCCATGTGTCGAGCTATACGGAAGACGAGAAGGTCAACATCGCCATACGCTATCTGCTGCCCAAGGCGATCAAGAACAGCGGCCTGAAACCGGAAGAGGCCAGCGTCTCCGAAAGCGCCATCCGCGACATCCTGCGTTACTACACGCGCGAGGCTGGTGTGCGCGGACTGGAACGCGAGCTGTCCAAGATATGCCGCAAGATCGTCAAGGCGTTGCTGATCAAGGGCGAAGCGAAGAAGGTCACGGTCACCGCGCGCAATCTGGACAAGTATCTGGGCGTGCGCCGTTACAGCTACGGTATCGCGGAGAAGAACAATCAGGTCGGTCAGGTCACCGGTCTGGCATGGACCGAGGTGGGCGGCGAGTTGCTGACCATCGAGACTGCGGTGCTGCCGGGCAAAGGCAAGACCACCACCACCGGCAAGCTGGGCGAAGTGATGCAGGAATCCATCCAGGCGGCATTGAGTGTGGTGCGTCGCCGTGCGCGCACGCTGGGCATCGCGGACAACTTCTACGAGAAGAAGGACCTGCATATCCACCTGCCGGAAGGCGCGACACCCAAGGACGGTCCCAGTGCCGGTATCGGTATCTGCACCGCCATGGTGTCCGCGCTGACCGACATCCCGGTGCGAGCCGATGTGGCCATGACCGGCGAGATCACCTTGCGCGGTGAGGTGTTGCCGATCGGCGGCCTGAAAGAGAAGTTGCTGGCCGCGCAGCGCGGCGGCATCAAGGTCGTGCTGATCCCGGAAGAGAACGTGAAGGACCTGGTGGATATCCCGGACAATGTGAAGAACAAGCTCGACATCCATCCAGTCAAGTGGATCGAGCAGGTGCTGGAGATCGCCTTGGAACGCAAGCCGGAGCCGTTGCCGGAGACGGCGGCCGACACCGCAGCCCCCGCCATCGTGGACGCTGCAACACCGGTCGCAGTCAAGCATTGATGTGTCGAAATACGCGGCGGCGAGCACATCGCCGCCGCGTATTTTTTTGCCAGCTGGAACGTGTGGAAGTTTTTTTGTGCAGGGCCGTTGGCAAAGAGCAAAGTTTCTGTATAATGCGCCGCTTTCCGAGGGTGCTTAGCTCAGCTGGTAGAGCACCGCCCTTACAAGGCGATGGTCGGCGGTTCGAACCCGTCAGCACCCACCAGTAAAGGAAATTGCAGCAAAGGTTTATGGAGTGGTAGTTCAGTTGGTTAGAATACCGGCCTGTCACGCCGGGGGTCGCGGGTTCGAGTCCCGTCCACTCCGCCAAACAAAGGCGAACGAAAGTTCGCCTTTTTTCTTATGTGGTGCACGTTTCGCATCAATCTTTTGACACAGGTGTCTCTATGTTCAATTTTGTGCATGAAAGAAAGCGTGTAGTACAAGTCGTACTAGTGCTTATCATTTTGCCTTTCGCATTCTGGGGCCTTGATTCGTACCAGAACTCCGGTGATGCCGGCGTGATGGCGACGGTGAACGACACCCAGATCGGCCAAGCGGAATTCGAGGATGCGCTCATGCAGCAGCGTCGTCGCATGCAGGAGCTGGCCGGCGAGAATTTCGATCCCGCATTGTTCGACCGCCCGGAGATCAAGCGCTCCGTGCTGGAAGGTCTGGCCACCCAGCATCTGTTGCTGGCGAACGCCAAAGCAGAAGGCCTGACGGTGAGCGACGAGCAGATCGCCCAGATCATCGCCGGTGTCGGCGCATTCCAGAAAGACGGCCGTTTCGACAAGCAGATGTACGAAGCCGCTTTGCGCGCACAGGGCATGTCGCCCGAGCTGTTCGAATATCGCGTGCGTCAGGACATCCTGAACCGTCAATTGACCGATGCCTATGCACAGAATGGTTTTGCCGCCGATACGACTGCGGAAACGCTGATCCGTCTCAATGAGCAGCAGCGCGTGGTTTCGGTCAGCACACTCGCTATGGACGATTTCCTGAAGAACGCGGTCGTGGCGGATGCCGATGTACAAAAGTACTACGAGCAGAATCCTCAGCAGTTCGAGTTGCCGGAGCGCGCGCAAGTCGAATACGTGCTCTTCTCCGCCGATGCATTGGCAGACAAGATCGAGCCGGCGGCTGCCGAGATCAAGGCTTACTACGACGAGCATCTGAGCGAATTCAGCACGCAAGAACAGCGCCAGGCTGCCCACATCCTGATCTCGGTCGCAGCACAGGCGAGCGAAGCGGAAAAGCAGGCGGCCAAGCAACAGGCCGAGCTACTGCTGGCAGATGTGAAATCTGCGCCGGCAAAGTTCGCGGCATTGGCCAAAGAGCATTCGCAGGATCCCGGTTCGGCAGTGAACGGTGGCGATCTGGGTATGTTCGCGCGCGGCATGATGGTCAAGCCGTTCGACGACGCGGTGTTCTCGATGCAGGTCGGCCAGATCAGCGATCTGGTGCAGACCGATTTCGGTTATCACATCATCAAGGTGACAGCGGTCAAGCCGTCCAAGGCGCAGCCCCTGAAAGAAGTGAGCGCGCTGATAGCACAGCGCCTGCGCGCGCAACAGGCGGCAGACCAGTTCGCCGAACTCGCGGAACGATTCAACGATATCGTCTATGAGCAGAGCGACAGCCTCAAGCCGGCGGCCGAACTGGTCGGCGCCAAAGTGGTGTCGGGTCAATGGCTGAGCCGTGACCAGCAACCCGGCGAACTGTGGACTGCCAAGGTTCTGGAAGCGGTCTTCTCTGAAGATGCGGTGAAGAACAAGCGCAACACGGCTTCGGTGGAAGTGAAGCCGAACACCCTGCTGGCTGCGCATGTCACGACCTATCAGCCCGCTTCGGTGCGTCCCTTCGCGGAAGTCGCTTCCGGTATCCGCAAGTTGCTGCAGCATCGCGCAGCGCTGCAGGCTGCAGAAGAGCAGGGCAAGCAGACCCTGGCAGGCTTGCAGGCTGGCGAGAAGAAAAAGATGGTCTGGAAGAGCGGCCTGAAGTTGTCGCGTGCGCAGCGTTCCGATCTCGAGCCGACCCTGTTGCAGCAGATCTTCCTGGCGGACACCAGCAAGCTGCCGGCATATGTGGGCATGGTCGATGCGAAGAGCGGTTATGTCATCGCGCGTATCGACTCGGTAAAGGATGTGGAGAGCACCGATCCTGCCAAGCGTGAACGTTATACGCAGCAGATGCGTCAAGTCACCGGCGAGGCGCTGCTGTCCGCTTATCTGGCCGATGCCAAGGCGGCTGCCGATATCACGATCAAGGCCTTTGCCGACGACAACGTGAAATAAACGATTATTGAAGCACCGAACGAACGCCGCTCACCGAGCGGCGTTTTTCATGGTGAAAAGCCTTTGTGAACGGCGGTCAAGGGGCGGCGCATGGGGCTGGCGCTATCGTATATAATCCCGCGTTCTTTTTTATTGAGCCGAACCTGCAGATTCCATGCAAGCGTCCCCCAAACTGGAAGTGATCGATCTGGCCTGCGAACGTGGCGACCATCGCCTGTTCAGCGGCCTCAGCTTCACGCTTTCCAGCGGCGAACTGATGCAGGTGCAGGGCGAGAACGGCAAGGGCAAGACCACCTTGCTGCGTGCGCTGTGCGGTTTCGTGCAGCCGGTGGCTGGTGCGGTGCATTGGTGCGGTCGCAACGTCGAGGAATGGGACGAGGATTTCCATGCGCAGACTTGTTACCTCGGTCACCTGAACGCGATCAAGGATGAACTGAGCGCGCTGGAGAACCTGCTGCTGACGGCGGGCCTGTCCGGTGTGCAGCTCGGCGAGAAAGCGGCGCTGGATGCCTTGCGCCGCATGGGGCTGCGCCGCAAGGAACACCTGCCGGTGCGCGTGCTGTCACAGGGCCAGCGACGCCGTGTCGCGCTGAGTCGCCTGCTGGTGGTCGATGCCGCATTGTGGATATTGGACGAGCCTTTGACCGCACTGGATGTGGGGGCAGTAGACCTCATGCAGGAACTTATCGGAGAACATCTGTCGAACGGCGGCATGACGATATTCACCACGCATCAACCTTTGCATGTGGCGGGTATCGAAACACGGGAGTTGATGCTGTCATGACGCGTTGCGTGGGAGTAAAGGATGAAGGAATGACAGCATGGCGCCTCCTCCCGCAAACGGCTGGCTGCGCCAGTAACGTGTCGGAGGCGCTGCAGTCATGAGCCGTCTCTCCGTGTTCGGTCTGTTGGGTTTGGTGATCCGGCGTGATCTGTTGCTGGCGATGCGTCGCCGTGCAGACGTGCTGACCACGCTGATCTTCTTCGTGATGGTGGTCAGCCTGTTCCCGCTCGGTGTGGGGCCGGAGCCGGACATGTTGCGCAAGATGGCCGGTGGCGTGTTGTGGGTTGCTGCGCTGTTGGCGTCGATGTTGTCGCTGCCGCGCATGTTCTCGGCGGACCATATCGACGGCACGCTGGAGCAGATGATGCTGGCGCCGCAATCGCTGACCATGATGGTGCTGGGCAAGATCGTCGCGCACTGGATGCTGTCCGGTCTGCCGCTGGTGCTGATCGCCCCGGTGCTGGGTCTGCAGTTCGACATGCCTGCCGATGCGATCGGTGTGCTGATGCTGGCTTTGTTGCTGGGCACGCCGGTGCTGAGCATGATAGGCGCGGTCGGTGCGGCGCTGACGCTGGGCTTGCGCGGCGGCGGTGTGCTGGTGTCGTTGCTGGTGTTGCCGTTGACCATCCCCGTGCTGATCTTCGGCGCGGGCGCGGTCGAAGCAGTAAGTGGTGGTATGGACGCGGCATCCAACTTGTCGTTGTTGGGTGCGTTCTTGTTGTTTGCGCTGGTGTTCTCGCCCTTTGTGGCAGCCCAGGCGTTGCGAATTTCGATGGAGTGATGAAGATTGGCGATCAACTGGTTTAAATATTCTGCCCCCTCCACCTTTTACGGTCTGGCGGGAAAACTGACTCCCTGGTTCGCGTGGCCCGCAGGACTGTTGTTCGTGGCCGGCCTGTACATCGGCTTCTTCGTCGCGCCGACCGACGCCATACAGAGCGAGGCCTACCGCATCATCTTCATCCATGTGCCGGCCTCCATCCTGTCCATGTTCCTCTATCTCATTCTGGCCGGTTATGCCGCGCTCGGACTGATCTTCAAGACCCGACTCTCTTCCATGATGGCCTCCGCGCTGGCACCGACCGGTGCGTTGTTCGCCTTCATCTCGCTTTGGACCGGCGCGCTGTGGGGCAAGCCGATGTGGGGCGCGTGGTGGGTGTGGGATGCGCGCCTGACTTCCGAACTGATCCTGCTGTTCCTCTATCTCGGCTTCATCGCGCTGCAGGCCTCCATCGAAGACCCGCGCCGCGCGGACAAGGCCAGCGCCTTGCTCGCCATCGTCGGCTCGGTGAACGTGCCCATCATCTATTACTCGGTGCAATGGTGGAACACGCTGCATCAGGGCGCGACCATCAAGATGACCGGCACCAGCATGCATGTCGCCATGCAGCAGGGTATGTTCTTGGTGCTGGCCGCCTGCTGGCTGTATGCCATCGCCGTGGCGTTGACGCGCGTGCGCAGCATCATCCTGGAGCGTGAAGCGAATACGCAGTGGGTTAAAGAATTGCAGGAGGTGAAGCAATGACAATGTCCGAATTCTTCTACATGAACGGTTACGCGTTCTATGTCTGGGGTTCCTACGGCGTGACGCTGCTGGTACTTTTGATCGAGATCGCCATGGTCAGGCACAGAAGGCAGTTGGCATTGCGCCAGTTGCGATTGATGAACGAAAGCGGGGACGAGTGATGACACCGAGACAGAAACGACTGGCCTGGATATTGGTAGGTGTCGCCCTTGTGGCGGCAGCGGTAGGACTGGTGCTGTTCGCGCTGAAGAACAACGTCAGCCTGTATTTCACGCCGACCCAGGTCTACAACAAGGAAGCGCCGCAGGAACGCAACTTCCGCATCGGCGGCATGGTGGAAGAGGGCAGTGTGCAGCGTCAGAAAGACGGACTGACCGTACACTTCAAGATCACCGACACTGCAAATTCCATGGAAGTGGAATACAAGGGCATCCTGCCCGACCTGTTCAAGGAAGGTAAGGGCGTGGTCGCGCAGGGCAAGCTCAACGCCGACAATATATTCGTGGCCGAGGAAGTGCTCGCCAAGCATGACGAGAACTACATGCCGCCTGAAGCGATGGATGCGATCAAGAAAGCCGAAGACGCCAAAGCCGCAGCCGGCAACGCAACACCCGCCACAACAAAATAATCTTAGAAAGCGCCAGCATGATTCCAGAGATCGGTAGTTTCGCACTCGTCGTCGCCCTGTTCATCGCCATTGTGCAGGGCGTGTTGCCCATCCTCGGTGCGGCACGCGGCAACGAGGTATTCATGGGCACGGCGCGCACGCTGGCGAACGGGCAGTTCGTGTTCGTCGCCATCGCCATCGCCTGTCTTACTTACTCCTTCATCATCAACGACTTCTCGGTGCTGTACGTGGCGCAGCATTCCAACTCGCAGCTGCCGGTCATTTATCGTGTGGCGGCGGTGTGGGGCGGACACGAAGGTTCGCTGCTGCTGTGGGCCTTCATCCTCACGCTGTGGACGGTCGCCGTTGCCGCCTTCAGCAAGCACCTGCCGCTGGAGATGGTGGCGCGTGTGCTGGGTGTGATGGGTCTGGTCTCGGTCGGCTTCCTGATGTTCATGCTGTTCACCTCCGATCCGTTCGACCGCCTGCTGCCGGCCGCGCTGGACGGGCGCGACCTGAATCCGCTGTTGCAAGACCCCGGCCTGGTGATCCACCCACCCATGCTGTACATGGGTTACGTCGGCTTCTCGGTGGCGTTCGCCTTCGCGCTGTCCGCATTGTTGGGCGGCAAGCTCGATTCCACCTGGGCGCGCTGGTCGCGTCCGTGGACCACGGTGGCTTGGGTGTTCATGACAATCGGTATCGCGCTCGGTAGCTGGTGGGCGTATTACGAATTGGGCTGGGGCGGCTGGTGGTTCTGGGACCCGGTCGAGAACGCTTCCTTCATGCCGTGGCTGGTCGGCACCGCGCTGATCCACTCGCTGGCTGTCACCGAAAAACGCGGCGCGTTCAAGAGCTGGACCGTGCTGCTCGCCATCGCCGCCTTCTCGCTGTCGCTGCTGGGCACCTTCCTCGTGCGTTCCGGCGTGCTCACCTCGGTGCATGCCTTCGCCACCGATCCCGAGCGCGGCGTGTTCATCCTGACATTCCTGGTCGTGGTGATCGGCGCTTCGCTGCTGCTGTTCGCATGGCGCGCGCCCAAGGTCGGTCTGGGCGGCAAGTTCGACATCATCTCGCGAGAGTCGATGCTGCTCTCCAACAACGTGCTGCTGTCCGTGGCCTCCGCCTCGGTGTTCCTCGGCACGCTGTATCCGCTGTTCATGGACGCACTCGGCTTCGGCAAACTGTCGGTCGGCCCGCCGTACTTCAACACAGTGTTCGTGCCGCTGATGGTGCCGCTGGTGATGATGATGGGTCTGGGTCCGGTGGCTCGCTGGAAGAAAGCCAGCCTGCCCGACATCTGGCTGCGCGTACGCTGGGCGCTGGCGACCAGCATGGTGGTCGCCATCCTGCTGCCGCTGGTGATGGGTGAATGGACGCCGCTGATCGGTCTTGGCATCCTGCTGGCCGCCTGGGTCATCACCACCGGGTTCGCCGATCTGAAGCGTCGTATGGGTAACGAAGGCTCGTTCATGCAGCGTCTCAAGGTGCCGTCGCGCAGTTACTACGGTATGCAACTGGCGCACCTCGGCATCGCCGTGTTCATCATCGGCGTCACCATGGTGAAAGGCTACGAGAGCGAGCGCGACGTGCGCATGGACGTGGGCGACACGCTCACCACCGGCGGCTATGTGTTCCGCTTCGACGGCGTGACCGAAGAAGAAGGCCCTAACTACGTCGCAGCGCGCGGCATCGTCAGCGTCAGTCGCGACGGCAAGCCGGTGACCGTGCTGCATCCGGAGAAACGCCAGTACAACGCCTCCGGCATGCCGATGACCGAAGCGGCTATCGACACCGGCTTCCTGCGCGACCTGTACGTGTCGCTGGGTGAGCCTATCCCCGACAGCGAAGCCTGGGCGGTGCGTATCTACCTCAAACCCTTCGTCGACTGGATCTGGGCAGGTTGCCTGCTGATGGCGCTGGGCGGGATGCTCGCAGTGACCGACCGCCGCTACCGTATCAAAGGGCGCAAGGCACAGACCGTCGCCACTGAAAACAAGGAGCAGACAGCATGAGCCGATTCCTGTTACCGCTGGTCATCTTCATCGTGCTGGCCGGCTTCCTGTTCGTCGGCCTCGGTCTCAATCCGCGCGATGTGCCGTCGCCGCTGATCGGCAAACCCGCCCCGGCCTTCACCCTGCCGCAGTTGCACAACGAGAAGAAGAACTTCTCCCCGGCCGACATGAAAGGGCAGGTATGGTTGCTCAACGTGTGGGCCTCCTGGTGCGTGTCCTGCCGCGAAGAGCACCCGGTGCTGATGGAGCTGTCTCAAAGGAACATCGTCCCTATCTACGGCCTCGACTACAAAGACAAAGCGGAAGACGGCAAGATGTGGCTGGCGCGCGGCGGTGATCCTTACGTGCTGAGCGTGATGGATCGCGAAGGCCGCATCGGCATCGACTACGGTGTGTACGGCGTGCCCGAGACCTACGTCATCGACAAGCAAGGTGTCATCCGTTACAAACACACCGGCCCGGTAACCCAGTTGAGCCTGATCGAAAAGATCCTGCCACTCGTCGCGGAGCTGCAAAAGAAATGAAAAAACTATTCATCCTGATGTTGTGTATGTTGCCGACATTCGCTATGGCCGGTGAAGCACAAGACATGGCAGCCGACCCTGTGCTGGAGAAGCGCATGATCGGTCTGGCCGAAAAACTGCGCTGTCTGGTGTGCCAGAACGAATCACTGGCCAGCTCGCACGCGGACCTGGCGGAAGACTTGCGCCGCGAAGTGCGCGAGCTGATGCAAAAGGGCATGAGCGACCAGGAGATACTCGACTATCTGGTCGCCCGCTACGGTGATTTCGTGCTGTACGAGCCGCCCATGAAGAGCTATACCATGCTGCTCTGGTTCGGCCCGTTCGCCTTGCTGTTCGTGGCCGGTCTCGGCCTTGTGATGCAGTTGCGCAAACGCCGCGAGACCGTGCCCGAGGCAAACCTGACACCCGAGGCGCATCAACGCGCCGCCGCCCTCCTTAACGAAGAAGACAAATCATGACCCTGTTCTGGATCCTCTGCGCGGCGCTGGTCGCCATCGCCATCGCCTTCATCGTCTATCCGCTCTGGCGCGGCGCACCCAAGCGCAACGACGTCGCGCGCGACGCCGCCAACCTCGAGATTCTGCGCGACCAGATCGCCGAGATGGATACCGACTTGAAGAACGGTCTGCTCACCCCCGAACTGTACGAGCAAGGCAAGCGCGAACTCGAAACGCGCGTGCTGGAAGAAGTGGTGCCTGCCGCCACAACACCGGCAGGCAGCCCGAGCAAGACACTGGCCATCGTGCTGGCCGTGCTGCTGCCGATCATGTCGGTCGGCGTCTATCTGGTGGTGGGTGACGTCGGCGCGCTGTCGCCTGCCAACCCGCATGCCGGCATGAGCTCGGGCGGCGAAGTGCGCACCGACACCGGCATCAGCGCGCTGGAGAAACGCGTCGCAGCCAACGATCAGGACGGCGAAGCGATGGTGTTGCTGGCGCGCAGCTACATGGAGATCGACCGTTTCGCCGACTCCGCCAAGGTCTATGCCAAGCTGGTCAAACTGATCCCTGATGAGGCCTGGGTATGGGCCGACTACGCCGATGCGCAAGCCATGGCAGCAGGCCAGACCCTGCGCGGCAAGCCGACCGAATTCATCAACAAGGCGCTCCAGCTCGACCCCAACCACATGAAGGGTCTGGCGCTGGCCGGTTCCGCCGCCATGGAACGCGGTGATTTCGCCGCCGCCATCAAGTACTGGGACAAACTGCTCAAGCAGTTGCCACCGGGCAGCGAGGACGCCATGGCCATCCAGGGCGGCATCAACGAGGCACGCCAACTGTTGTCGCACATGAAGAGCGGCGGCAAGACGGCGCCGATGCTGGAACAGATCGCACCGCCAGAGCAGATGGCGCCCGCTGCCGCAGGCAAGGAACGCATCACCGGCCGCGTCACGCTCGATCCTTCACTGAAGGGCAAGTACAGCCCGGACGACACCCTGTTCGTGCTGGCCCGCGCAGCCGAAGGTCCCAAGATGCCGCTCGCCATCGTGCGCATGCGCGTGGCCGACCTGCCGCTGGACTTCGAGCTGGACGACAGCATGGCCATGGCGCCGCAGATGACGCTCTCCGCCTTCGACCAGGTCGTGATCGTGGGCCGTATCTCCAAGTCGGGCACGGCCATGCCGCAAGCGGGCGACGCCGAAGGCTTCAGCGTCACCGTCAAACCGGGCACCAGGAACGTGAAGCTGAAGATCGACCGCGTCGTGCAATAGGTTGTGAATGCGCCGCGAAAAAGCCGCCCCGATCTTCCGGTGCGGCTTTTTTGTTGGCGGTAACAATATAAGGAGCGTGATATGAGATCGAAACTGATGACAACTTGCCTGACCGCTGCGATGTTGCTGTGGCAATCGACAGCCGGTGCTCAACCCTTGCAGACCGTCGCCGAGGTCGACCTGCAACGCTATCTCGGTCGGTGGTTCGAGATCGCCAGCATCCCGCAATATTTCCAGCGGCAATGCGTAGGTGATGCCATGGCTGAATACGCGCAAGCCGGTGAAGACATCGCCGTCACCAACAGTTGTCGCACGGAGAACGGCGAACGCTCGGTAGCGCAGGGGCGGGCGAGGGTGGTCGATGCGGCCAGCCGCGCCAAGCTCGAAGTGACCTTCGTCAAACTGTTCGGCTGGCTCTACCTGTTGGGCGGAGACTACTGGGTGATCGATCTCGCATCCGACTATCGCTACGCCGTGGTCGGCCATCCCGACCGCGACTACGCCTGGATACTGTCCCGGCAGCCCGCGTTACCGATGCCGGACCTGATCGCCATCGAACAGCGTCTGCGCGAGAACGGCTACGACAGTTGCGCCTTGCTCACCACCATCCAGACCGGCGGCCTGTCGGAGAAGATGCCGCTGTGCAAAGTCGTCAAGAAGGAATAGCACCATGTCTGCCAAACCGGATGCGAATGGTCGCGTCTCACTGCTGATCGATGACAGATCGAGTGACTCGCTGCATATTGCCGGCGACCGTGTATGGCGCATCGTCACCGACACCGTGATGGGCGGCGTCTCCTCGGCCACGCTGGAGCCGGCACGGACACAAGACAGAAACTGCCTGCGCATGCGGGGGGATGTCTCGCTTGAGAATAACGGTGGGTTCGTTCAGGCGACGCTTGATCTGCTGCCGAACGGATTCCTCGATGCCAGCGCCTACCTCGGGATAGAGATCGATGTATGCGGCAACGGCGAGTCCTACAACTTGCATCTGCGAACGGCGGACACCCGCATCGTGTGGCAATCCTATCGGGCCGGATTCATCGCCGACAGTCGCTGGCAGACATTGAAGATCCCTTTCCAGTCGTTTCACCCGCACCGTATCGACACGCCGCTGGATACAGCCCATCTGCGCAGGCTGGGCGTGGTTGCGATAGGCAGAGCGATGCAGGCCGATATCAGTATCGGTCGTCTGGCACTGTACGCATGACTGTCATACACGGACGATAAGTCTTTGGCATTGTCAGTAGGTCCGACATCGCATATGACAAGGTGCCGTTAGCTTAGTATTGCTGCGCCTTATCCACGTTCAGCTGCAACCAGTATTCCAGCAGTGCCAGATGCCACAGCTTGCTGCCATTCAGTCGCGTGAAGTGCGACTCCGGTTCTGCCAGCAGTTTTTCCACGTAAGCCTGATTGAATAATCCGCGTTTCTGGCAGGCATCCGACAGCAGGATGTCGCGCATGAATTGCAGGAATTCGCCGCGCACGTATTTGAGGGCGGGGACGGGGAAGTAGCCTTTGGGGCGGTCGATGACGCTGTCGGGGATGAGGCCGCGCGCGATGGCTTTGAGGGGGAACTTGCCGCCTTCTTTCAGGCGCAGCGAGGGCGGCATCTTCGCTGCCAGTTCCACCAGTTCGTGGTCGAGGAAAGGTACGCGCGCTTCCAGTCCCCAGGCCATGCTCATGTTGTCCATGCGCTTCACCGGATCGTCCACCACCAGCGTGCTCACGTCGAAACGCAACACCTGGTCGAGGAATTCGTCGGCATGCGGCTTCGCCAATTCTTGGGCGACCAGTTCGCTGGTGACATCCTCGGTGCGGTAAGCGTCGCTCACCGTCTCCAGATATTCGGCGTGGTCGCGGTCGAAGTAGTGGTTGCGGAACTTGTCCAGCGCGCTGCCTGCGGCCGCATCCATCTTCGGATACCAGAAATAGCCGCCGAACACTTCGTCCGCACCTTGTCCGGCCAGCACCACTTTCACATCCTGCGACACTTGCTCCGCCAACAGATAGAAGGCGATATTGTCCTGGCTCACCATCGGCTCGGACATGCTGCGCACCGCTTCCGGCAGGCGCTTCAAGACTTCGCTGTTGGGGATGAGCATCTTGTGATGTTGTGTGTCGTAACGCGCCACCACCTGATCGGAATATTCGAACTCGTCGCCTTTTTCTGCATCACCGCCGATGTCTTCGAAGCCGATGGAGAAGGTGCGCAGGTCGGGCACATGGTCGGCCAGCAGCGCCACGATCAGGCTGGAATCCAGCCCGCCGGAGAGCAACACGCCGACCGGCACGTCCGCCGCCAGACGGTGGCGCTCAACCACTTTCTTCAACACATGACGCGTGGCGTTGAGCCAGTCCTGTTCGCTCAGTCCCACATCGGGGCGTGTCGCATCCAGTTCCCAGTAACGCTTGAGTTCGACGTCGCCCGCCGCCGTGATGCGCATCCAGTGCGCCTGCGGCAGTTTGCGGATGCCGTTGAGCAGGGTACGCGGTGCGGGGACGGAGGAGTGCAGCGTGAGGTGATGGTGCAGTGCGATGGGGTCGATGCTGGTGTCGATGCCGCCGCCCGCCAGCAGCGCTTGCGTGCTGGAGGCGAAACGCAGCGAGGCGCCATCCAGCGAGTAATAGAGCGGCTTGATGCCGAAACGGTCGCGCGCCATGAACAGTGTGTTGTCGCGCATGTCCCAGATGGCGAAGGCGAACATGCCGTAGAAGTGCGCCACGCAATGCTCGCCCCAGGCGTGGTAGGCCTTGATGATGACTTCGCTGTCGCCGTCGGAGAAGAAGTCGTAGCCCATCTCCTGCAACTCTTCGCGCAGCTCGCGGTAGTTGTAGATGGTGCCGTTGAACACCAGAGCCAGATGCAGCGCCTCGTCCACCATCGGTTGGCGCGAGCGGTCGGACAGGTCGATGATGGACAGGCGTCTATGGCCGAAGGCGAGCGGCCCGTCGGCATACATGCCGGAGGCGTCCGGCCCGCGCCGGGTCAGCGCGTCGGTCATGCGCAGCAGTCGCGCGTGGTCGGGAGTTTGTTTATCGAAGCGTAGTTCGCCGCACAGGCCGCACATGGATGGTTACTTTCAGAATTCGATGGAGGGACGGATCACGAAGGTCAGCGTGTTGTCGGTGATGCTGCGCAGACTGCCGGCATACTCCTCCGGACTGGTCCAGATGAAACCGGCGCTGAGCGTCGGCGTAAAGCCTTTATCGGGCAGCGGCAGCTTCTTGCCGGCAATCAATTCAGTGCGCACCAGCTTGCCGGTCTGCTGCAGGAAGTGCATGCGGAACTCGGCGGTGGTGTTGTCCAGCCAGTCGAGACCAGGGGAATGCAGTTCGGTATTGCTGCGCGACAGGGCGATGTAATACACATCGTTCACTTCGACATTGTTGTGGAACTTGGCACCGCCACGGAAACTCCAGGAAAGTTTCTTGTCGGTGTAATCGAGCTGGCCTTTGATCTTCCATTCCAGTTCGAACCAGTGATCCTCGACCAGCATGTTGTTCTTGATGTGCTTCTCGCCCATGCTGATCAGATAGCCGGTGTAGCCGTAGTTGTTGCCGATACGAGTTTCGCCGGGACGCTTCAGCTTGGCCACGTTGCCGAAGAACAGCGACACAGCCCACGGCTCCTGGAAACCGGCGGTCAGTGACTCGATGATGTTGAAATTCTTGCCTACCGCCGCGCTGTCGTAAAAGCCGCGATGATGGGTCTTCAGCCAGGTGCCCAGTATCGGCATCGGATACAGACTGGCTTCCACCGTCATATAGCGCGGCACGACAGAGTCCTTGATCAGCTCGCGGTAGATCACCGCTTCGCTGCCGGATTCGATGGTCGGGATGGGTTTATCCGTGAGCGGGATGTTGTAGCCCGCGTTGGTGTAGTAAGGGTCGAACTCGTAGACGAACTCGGACTGCGCTGACTCTTCCTGTGCCTGGGCCGTCCCGAATGCCAGAGCGGCGAGGGCGGAGAGCAGGTAAGGGCGCAGGGATAGAGGCATGGCTGGATTCTATAGGGCATCTCTAAAAATCCAAACTTCGTCGTAATACTGCGTTGCTCGCAAAAAATTACTCCTTACATATCAATCATATGCTGCGTCGCAATTTTTTGCTCGCGCCTTGTCTTACTTAGAATTTTGAATTTTTAGAGACGCCCTTATCGGCAGATGCCCCGGCCGCAAAGCAAAGCCGACTGCCGCAAAGGGTTTCGGTAGAATGAGCCATCACCAACAGGAGCGAACCTTGAAACGACTCACCACCAGCGATCTGGCCGATCTGGGCCAACAGGCGCAAAACGCGCCGCGCCTGCGCATGAACAGCAACCTGCATACCGACCTCGCCGATCCCGTCCAGCGCCTGGCCATCGCCATGGAACCGGACACCCTGATCCTGCCGCACCGCCATCCGCATACTTGGGAAGTGCTGACCGCGCTGAAAGGACGCTTCACCGTGCTGGTGTTCGACGATGCGGGCAGCGTTACCGAGCGCGCCGAGCTGGGCGAGGATTGCAGCGTGGTCGAGATCCCCGCCGGCGGCTGGCATGCCGTGTTGTCGCGCGATGTTGGCGCGGTGATCTTCGAAGTGAAGCACGGCCCGTATGCGCCCATCGCGGAAGCAGACGTGGCGGCGTGGGGCAAGGGCCGCACGGCCACGGAATTGAACGCGTGGTATGCCAAGGCACAGGTGGGCGAGCGTATCGCCTGACGAAGCGATCCATGGAGGAGCGATGCGACTGATGTGGCATGTGCTGGGTATGTTGCTCGCGGTCTATGTCGGCCTTGCGTTGCTGCTGTTCCTTTTCCAATCGCGACTGGTGTTCTATCCGCAGATGGATCGAACGCTTTCCACCACGCCCGCGCAGATCGGCTTGCCTTTCGAGGAGGTAAATCTTAAGGCCGCCGATGGTGTCGAACTGCACGGCTGGTATGTGCCGGCCGTAAAACCGCGCGGCACGATACTGTTCACGCATGGCAACGCGGGCAACATCTCGCATCGTCTCGACTATGTGGCGATGTTCCACCGTCTCGGCTACAACACCCTCATCTTCGACTACCGCGGCTACGGCAACAGCAGTGGCTCGCCTTCCGAGCAGGGCACCTATCTCGATGCCGAATCGGCATGGGCATACGTCACGCAGATCAAGCATGAACCGGCCTGTCGCATCGCATTGCTCGGCGAATCGCTGGGCGGCGCGGTCGCCGCGCAGCTGGCCTCCCGGCATCGACCGGCCGCGCTGGTGCTCGCCTCCAGCTTCACCTCCGTACCCGATCTCGGACAGCAACTCTATCCCTGGCTGCCGGTGCGCTGGCTGGCGCGCATCCGCTACGACACGCGCGCCTATCTGCAGCAGGCGCAGGTCCCGCTGCTGGTCGCCCACAGTCCGCAGGACGAGATCATCCCCTATGCGCATGGGCAGGCGCTGTACGCCGCAGCGCGCGCGCCCAAGACCTTCCTCGAACTGGCCGGTGGTCACAACGACGGTTTCATCTTCATGCGCGAGGACTGGGTCGGTGCGCTGCGCGATTTCCTCGATCACCACGTGGGGGCCGGCTGCGGGCGCTGAGCGCGACATTTGGCAGGCGGACGCGGTAGTATCGGTATGCGTGTCAGGCAGACACGGAACAGAGGAAGAACATGAAAGTCGGCATTCCTAAAGAGATCAAGACCAACGAGAGCCGTGTGGCGATGGTGCCGGCAGGTGTCGAGGCGCTGGTCGCCGCCGGTCACAGCGTGCTGGTGGAAACGGGCGCGGGCATCGGCAGCGGTTTCGATGACTTCTCCTTTATGGCGGTGGGCGCGCAGATCGCGCGCGATGCCGATGCGGTATGGGCGGCAGCCGATCTGATCGTGAAAGTGAAAGAGCCTATCGAGGCGGAATGGAAACGCATCCGTCCCGGCCAGATCATCTTCACCTATTTCCATTTCGCGGCCAGCGAACGTTTGACGCAGGCCCACCTTGTATCCGGTGCGATCTGCATCGCCTACGAGACTGTGGAACTGCCCTCGCGCGAGTTGCCTTTGCTGACGCCGATGTCGGAAGTGGCGGGGCGCATGGCGGTGCAGGAAGGCGCCAAGTATCTGGAGAAGCTGCACGACGGTCGCGGCATCCTGCTGGGCGGCGTGCCCGGTGTGGCACCGGCTAAAGTGGTGGTGCTCGGTGCCGGTGTGGTCGGCGTCAACGCGGCCAGGATCGCCGCCGGAATGGGTGCCAATGTGGTCATGCTCGATGTCTCGCTGGAACGGCTGCGCTACCTGAGCGAAGTGATGCCGGCCAACGTGCAGCTGCTGTTCTCCGACCGTCACCAGTTGCTGGCGCAGATCGCCGATGCCGATCTGCTCATCGGCGCCGTGCTGATCCCCGGCGCGGTCGCGCCCAAGCTGGTGCGTATGGAAGACCTCAAGCTGATGCGCAAGGGCGCGGTCATCGTCGATGTCGCGGTCGATCAGGGCGGTTGCGTCGAGACCACGCGCCCGACCACGCACGAGCATCCCACCTATGTGGTGGACGGCGTGGTGCATTACGCCGTGGCCAATATGCCCGGTGGCGTGCCGGTCACTTCCACACTGGCGCTGACCAACGCCACCCTGCCGTATGTGCTGCAACTGGCGGACAAGGGCTACCGCGAGGCGCTGAAACAATCGCCGGCCTTGCTCAACGGCCTGAACATCATCGCGGGCAAAGTCACGCACCGCAAAGTCGCCGAAGCCTTCGGCATGCAATACCATCCCGCAGAATCCCTGCTCGATTGAGAAGATAAACAATATGCCGACACCCAGCCTGACACCCGCCGAACTCCGCCTTTCCATCCAGCCCGACGCGCTCGGTTTCGCCGACACCAGCGAACTGCTCGACCACCCCTTGCGCTGGATCGGTCAGGAGCGCGCCGAGATGGCCGCGCAATTCGGTTTGCAGATGGCGCAGCCGGACTACAACCTGTTCGTGCTGGGCGAGGTCGGCAGCGGCCGTACCTCTTTGCTCAAGCGTGCGATGCATGCGGCAGCCGTCAACCGTCCGGTGCCGCCCGACCTTTGCTATCTGCACAACTTCGATGTGCCGGAGCGTCCGCTGGCCCTGCGCCTGCCTGCCGGGCAGGGGCGGCAGCTGCGCCAGATGATGGTGCAGATGGTGAAGACGCTGATCAAAGAGATCCCGCTACGCTTGAACGGACAGGACTTCAAGACCGAGAGCGAGCGCATCGAGAGCGAGTACAAAGCCGCCGAGGCGAAGGAATACGCCGCGCTGGACGCATCCGCCGAGCAGCGTCGTTTCACCCTGCATCGCGAGAGCGGCCACATGGTGTTCACCTATCGCAATGCCAAAGGCCGCACGCTGACCGAAGAAGAGATGCTGGCGCTGCCCAAGGAACAACGCGCCCAGATCGACCAGGCCGAACTGGAACTGCGCGGCGAGATCAGTGTGTATTTCGACAAGACGCTCGCCATGGGACGCACCAAGGACGAAGCGCTGGCCGCGCTGCGGCGGCAGGTGGTGAAACCGCTGCTCGATCACGAGCTGCAGGAGATACGCACCGCACTGAAGAAACAGATCAAGGACTCGGTAAAACTCGGCACTTATCTGGATCAGGTATCGCGGGATATTCTGGACAAGGTGGAATTGTTCGACCCGCTGCCCAGCGATGACGACATCCGGCTGGAGGCGCTGAACAAGCTGTTGTCGCGCTACCGCGTCAATCTGGTGGTGGACAACGACGGACTCACCGGCGCGCCGGTGATCGTCGAAGACAATCCCATGTACCGCTCGCTTTTCGGCAGCATCGAATACCAGTCGGAGAACGACGTGCTGATGACCGATTTCTCGCGCATCCGCGCCGGCAGCCTGCACAAGGCGCACGGCGGTTTCCTCATGCTACATCTGCGCGACCTGCTGGCGGACGGCTTGGTGTGGGAGAAGTTGCGCCGTCTGTTGCGCAGCGGCCGCCTGCAGATCGAAGAGCCGGGCACGGCCTTCACGCCCATCGCCACCGTCTCGCTGGAACCGGAAGCGGTGGATGTGGATATCAAGATCGTACTGATCGGTTCGCGTGAACAATATTACGAACTGCAGGAGAACGACCCCGAGTTCGCGCGCCGCTTCCAGGTCAAGGTGGACTTCGCCGGGAGTTTCTATGCCAGCGCCGAGACGCGCCATGCCACGGCGATATTCGTCGCCGACGCCTGCAAGCAGCGCGGCCTGCCGCATTTCACCGCCGCCGCCGTGGCGCGTCTGCTGGAAGATGCGCACCGCGCGGTGGACGACCAGTCGCGCCAGAGCGCGAACTTCGCGCGCATCGAAGCGCTGGTGATGGAAAGCGCCTCGTTGTGCACGGCGCGCAGCGCAAAGCTGGTGGAAGTGGCGGATGTCGATGCCGCGCTGGCCGCGCGCATCAAGCGCCACGACTATCCCGAGCAACGCATGCACGAAGCCTTCGCCGAGGGCGACCTGCTGGTCGATGTGCACGGTGCCAAGGTCGGGCAGATGAACGCGCTCACCCAGATCGATCTGGGCGAATACCGTTTCGGCTTCCCGGTGCGGCTCACCGCGCGCACCTACGCCGGCGAGGATGGGCTGGTCAACATCGAGCGCGAAGTGGAACTGTCCGGCCCCATCCACGACAAGGGTGTGTTCATCCTGCAGAACTATCTGTCCGCCCTGTTCGCGCATAACGCGCCGCTAAACTTCAACGCCTCCATCGTGTTTGAGCAGGAATACAACGGCGTGGAGGGTGACTCGGCCTCCTGTGCCGAGCTGTACACCCTGCTGTCGTCACTGTCCGGATTGCCCATCAAGCAGGGCATCGCCGTCACCGGCGCGGTGAACCAGCACGGCGAAGTGTTGCCGGTGGGCGGGCTGAACGAAAAGATCGAGGGTTACTTCAACGTTTGCGTGGCGGCGGGTCTGGACGGCAGTCAGGGCGTGTTGATCCCGCACCGCAACCGCCGCCATCTGATGCTGTCACGCAAAGTGATCGACGCGGTCGATCAGGGCTTGTTCCACATCTACACGGCGGAGCATGTCAGCGAAGGCATCGAATTGCTCACCGGCCTACCGGCGGGTGTGGCGGACGAACATGGCGAATATCCGCAAGGCAGCGTGCTGGGCCACGCCCAGCAGACCTTGCTGGCGTTCCATCACGCGTGTCAGGAATCAGGGCACCACAAGAAAGAGGACTAGGGAAGGGCGGATTAAGTCCGTTCGTGGTGAGTATTTTTCGTTCGCTCCCTCGATACACCGCGCAAGCGCGGCACTCGGGACGAACGGAAAATGTATCGAACCATGGCTTGCGGATTTAATCCGACCTTCCCCGTCCGTTCAGCGCGACCAGCTCACCCGCAACAGATTCTGGTCCGGGTTGTAGTGGTATTCGAGATCTCCCTGATAGGCATGCTGCAATGCCTCGCCGATGCCGCGCGCGAGATGCATATCGGTGGTGGTCACCATGAGACCGTCGGGTGTCTCATCGATATCCATGACGCGCTGTAAAGGGTGTTCGGCTTTCTCGTGATCTTCGTGATGGCTGATCAGTTGCCGGATCTCCGTCTCGTGCGCAGTCAGAAAATCCCCGCTCAGTGCCAGGAAGCCCGCCGGGAATTTATCGCGTATGCGCTGGCAGGCCGGGCATGGCGTCTCGTGCGCGCCGGCGGGCGCGTCCATCCATTGCCAGCGTCCGCCATGGAACACGGCACCGCAATCCGGGCAGCGGGTCGGTTCGGCGGGTTTGCCTTTGCTCTGATAGGTGTCGTGCACCGCTTCCTGCATGAGCTGGTCGCGACGGACGAGATTGAAACCGGGGGGGTGCTTGGACATGACGATCTCCTTTTCTTAGCAACGGGCTGCCGTTTCGAAACAATCCTCACGCCAGCGGCAATTCAACTGGTCGCATCGGCCTTCTTTGGCCGTGGCGAAACAGTCGAAATTCTTTTCGGCGGTCTGGATGCTGCGGATCAATTCGATCTTGTACATATGATCGGGGCGGACGCCGCGAGATTTGGCGATGCTGTGTAGCTCTCGCATATTCATGACGATTCTCCTTGTTGCAAGGCGCTGGTCACAATAAGCTTGCACGCGGTGATCAGCGTGGGCGGGAGGATTATTCTTCTCCTATAACAATATGATTGCAAGGAGCAATTTATACCCATGAAACGGGTGTTCGGCAGAGCTGGGCAGGACGGCTTGAATAGTCCCGTATCAATGCATCCGGCATCTGTGCTGTTCCGAACAGATACACTCGACACGAATCGTTAGGGATGGAAAGGACGGGGAAATTGAGCAGGTTTTTGCTGTTTTTGCTGTTCTCGCTGCTGTCAGTAACGGCGAGTGCAGTGTCGGACGTGGCACCGACGGCGGACATCGAAGCCTTCGTGCACGAAGGCTGTCCGCACTGTGCCAAGGCGCAGGTGTTCCTTGCGCAGTTGCAGCAGGAACAGCCGGACTTGCACATCGTCGTGCGCGATGTGGGCAAGGAAGATGCCGCCATGCAGCGCCTGCAGCAGATCGCCGCCGGCCACGGCCCGGTGCGCGTGCCGACCCTCTATATCGGTGGACAGCTCATCGTTGGTTATTCCGCAGAGAGCGGCACCGACCGCCTCATCCGCGACACGCTGGCGAACCACCGCCAGCACACGCGCGAGTTCAGTGTTGAACTTTTCGGGCAGGTGCTGACGCTGGAACAGATCGGCCTGCCGCTGTTCACGCTCACACTGGGTCTGCTGGACGGTTTCAATCCCTGCTCGATGTGGGTTTTGCTGCTGATGCTCTCGCTGCTCGCGCCGCTCAACGACCGCAAGCGCATGTTCGCCGTGGCGGGCACTTTCATTGCAGTGCAGGGCATCGCCTACTTCCTGTTCCTTGCCGCGTGGCTCAACCTGTTCCTGCTGGTCGGGCTGTCGCGAATTTCCGAGCTCGTCATCGCGGCGCTCGCGCTGTTCGCTGGGGCGGTCAACCTCAAAGACTTTTTCGCCTTCGGTCGCGGGCTGTCGCTGTCCATCCCGCAAGCGGCCAAGCCCGGCATCTACCAGCGCATGCGCAACATCCTGCAAGCCCGCAACCTGGGGGCTGCCATCGTCGCCACCATCGTGCTCGGCGTGCTGGTGCAGTTCGTCGAGCTGATGTGCACCTCGGGTTTTCCCGCGCTGTTCACGCGCATCCTCACCCAGAACGAACTGGACGGGGCGAGCTACTACGGCTATCTGCTGTTGTACGACCTGGCCTACATGCTGGACGATCTGCTCATCCTCGCCGTCGGCGTCTATACGCTCAGCCAGCATCGGCTGCAGGAGAAGGAAGGGCGCGTGCTCAAACTGTTGAGCGGGCTGGTGATGGTGGGGTTGGGGATATATTTGCTGCTGCCTTGACGCCGGATGCACCGGCGTTTCGCTGATGATAGAAAGCCAGGGAAGGTCTGATTAAGTCCGTTCGTGGTGAGTATTTTCCGTTCGCTCCCTCGATACACCGCGCAAGCGCGGCACTCGGGACGAACGGAAAATGTATCGAACCATGGCTTTCGGACTTGATCAGGCCTTCCCTAGGCGGTATGCAACGCCAACCTGAACAAGGCCCCGCCGTCCGGTGCATCCGTAAGGGAGACATCGCCGCCGCCGTGCGCTTCGACGACCGCTTTGCACAAGGCCAGCCCCACGCCGGTCGACGGCGCATTGCCTGACGGGTGATGCAGTCCGGGGCCGTCGTCCTGCACGAAGAAGGTCACCGTTTCTGCATCCTGCTCGAACCATACCCGCACATTCCCGGCGGCATAACGCACCGCGTTGTTCAACGCCGATTCGATGGCCATGCCGGTCAGGTACTCGTCCAATTGCGCGGTGCCGCCATGTTTCAAACCGGGCGCGATGCGGATGCGCGCTTCGTCCACTTCCAGCGCGAATTCGTGGCCGTGTTTGCCGCTGGCGGAAGGGCTCACATCCAGCGTGTCCTGCAGGAACTCGTTCAGATCGACCTCGGCCAGATTGGGCTTGAGTCCGAACTGTTCATGCTTGTAGAGCGTGAGGAATGAGACCAGCCGTCCCTTGAGTTCGCTGCAACGCTGGTAAGCCTTGCGCGCCTCTTCCGGCATGTTCGGGTGATGGTTGAGCTGCTCCAGATCGGCTTCCAGCAGGGCTAGCGAATTCTTGATGTCGTGGATGACCAGTGTGGATAGTGCTTGCTTCATCAGGCCCCCGATAGTTGGTTATAGAAGCGGTAGAACGCCATCACCTTCTCGTTCTGCGGCACCAGCTTGTCCAGCGTCGCCAGATACTGCTTGGCACGTGCGTCGATCTCTTCATCCATGCCGTCCTTCTTGAGCCACAGCAGATGCAATTGCGCGGCGGCCAGCAGGGCTTCGATGTTCTCGTCGTGGATGGCCAGTGCTTCGTTCACCTTGCTGAACGCATCTTCGAAACGCGCATCGCGCATCAACTTGTGCGCCTCGTCCACCAGCACCAGTATCCGTCGTTGCCCCGCGTCGATCACGTCGTGCACCTTGTCGTGCCGGCCGGTGTCGTGCATCGACTTGCTCACATGACGCGCGATGCGATGGCGTTCCTTGCCGCTGGCCTGCACCGCCTGGGTCATCAATTTCAAGCCGAGGATCTCGTCGCCCAGTTTCAGTGCCGCCTTGCCTAGCCGGTTCATCGCGGCGCTGGTGTTGTTGTCCGGCGTGATGAGGCGCTGCGAACGCTCCAGCAGCTTCTTCGCCTTGTCCTCATCACCGCTGTCGAAATACGCCTGCGCCAGAATGGCGTTCTTGGAGATGCCGAACTCGTCCTTCTCGGCATATTTGCGCGCGTTCTTCTCCAGCGTGTGGATCGCGCCCAGCGGATCGCCCAGGTCGGTCTGTATCTGCGCCAGCGCCAGAAAGTCATCCGGCTTCTCCGTGATGGAGCCGTTGGAAAGCTTGATGGCGGATTCCGAGAACTGTTTGGCGTCATCCAGCTTGCCCAGCAGAAAGGCAGATTCCGCCGTGGTGCGGAAGCGCTTCGCCGTGGGCAGGATCTCGGCAGCACGCGCCGCCATCTCGTGCGCGCCTTCCTCGTCGTGCAGCTCCAGGCGGATGTCGGCCAGCAACTCGTAGGCCGCCACATAGCTCGGATGGCTCTCGATGATCTCGCGTGCAGACTTCTCGGCCGCTTCCAGATCGCCGGACATGCGCTGCGCCCGCGCAAAACCGATCTTCACCCAGGGCACATTGTCGTGTTTCTCGAGTGCCTGCCGGTAAGTGGCGAGCATGTTCTGCACATCGTTCAGTTCATGCTGTGCCTCGGCCTTCAAACGCAATGCCGCCATCTGCCAGCGGTCGATGCTTTCCATGGCCAGCAACTTGTCGCATTCGCTCACCACCTGTGCATAGTCTTTCGCGTCCATCGCCGTCAGCGCGGGCATCAAAAAGTTGCGGCGGTCGAACAGGCGCTCAAGGCGCGCACGCAGCTTCTTTTCGGGGCAGGGCTTGAGGATGTAATCGTCCGGTGCAAACTCGGCCGCGTTCGCCACATAGGCGTATTCCGCCTCGGCGGTGACCATCACGAAGATGGTCTTCGCGCTCAGCATGTTTTCGTTGCGCAGGAATTCGAGGAAGTGCTGGCCGGAGCTGGCACGGTTCAGGTTGTAATCGCACAGGATCAGGTCGAACTGGCGGATCTCAAGCTGGCGCAGCGCCTCTTCGGCATTGGATACGCCTTTCACCGAATTGATGCCCATCCATTCCAGTTGTGAGGTCAGCGCATGGCGCATCGCGCCCATGTCGTCGATCACCAAAGCGGTGAATTTGTCGAACTGGATGAACTCGCTCTGAACGGTCGGTTTGGTGCCGCCGATGATGTCGGCCATCGTCCCTGCGCCGGACTTTTCCTGCATCGATACGCTCCCTGATCGATATTGCGAAGTGTCGTAACGTACGTTGCGTTACGGTAATGACCAGAATCATAACGAAAAACACAGACGTGTCAGGGTTTTTCTCGGTGAACATAGCGGAGCTTTGCGGTAAGCTACGCCACCTTTTTGAATCAACTTCCAGCAAAGAAAGCACAAGCAAATGGCACAAGGTCAATATGTAATGTCCATGCTCCGCGTGAGCAAGACAGTCCCCCCCAAGCGTCAGATCATCAAAGACATCTCCCTCAGCTTCTTCCCCGGCGCCAAGATCGGCCTGCTCGGTCTGAACGGCTCGGGTAAATCCACCGTGCTGCGCATCATGGCCAAGCAGGACAAGGAATACGACGGCGAAGTGCAACACCTGCCCGACATCAAGATCGGCTACCTGCCGCAGGAACCCGTGCTCGATCCAGAGAAGACCGTGCGCCAGGAAGTGGAATCCGCCCTTGGCGAAGTGATGGAAGCGCAGTCCAAGCTGGACGCGGTGTACGCCGCCTATGCCGAAGAAGATGCAGACTTCGACGCGCTGGCCGCCGAGCAAGCACGGCTGGAGAACATCCTCGCCGCCAGCGGCAGCGATGCCTCGCACCAGATGGAGATCGCTGCCGACGCATTGCGCCTGCCGGAGTGGGACGCCGTGATCAAGAACCTTTCCGGTGGTGAGAAGCGCCGCGTGGCGCTGTGCAAGCTGCTGCTGGGAAAGCCCGACATGCTGCTGCTCGACGAGCCCACCAACCACCTCGACGCCGAATCCGTGGAATGGCTGGAACAATTCCTGGTGCGCTTTCCCGGCACCGTGGTCGCCGTCACCCACGATCGCTACTTCCTCGACAACGCCGCCGAATGGATCTTGGAACTCGACCGTGGCCACGGCATCCCGTGGAAGGGCAACTACTCCAGCTGGCTGGAGCAGAAGGGCGAGCGACTGGCACAGGAACAGAAGCAACTCGACGCGCATTCAAAAGCGATGAAGCAGGAACTGGAATGGGTGCGTCAAAATCCCAAAGCGCGCCAAGCCAAATCCAAAGCGCGTATCGCACGCTTCGAAGAACTGAACTCGCAAGAACACCAAGCGCGTAACGAAACGCAGGAGATCTTCATCCCCGTCGGCGACCGTCTGGGTAACGAAGTCATCGAATTCGAGAACGTCAGCAAAGCCTACGGCGACCGTCTGCTGATCGACGACCTCAGCTTCAAGATCCCGCCCGGTGCCATCGTCGGCATCATCGGCCCCAACGGTGCCGGTAAATCCACACTGTTCCGCATGATCACCGGCAAAGAGACACCGGACAGCGGCACCATCAAGATAGGCCAGACCGTGAAGGTCGCCCACATCGACCAAGCGCGTGACTCACTGCAAAACGACAAGACCGTGTTCGACGCCATCTCCGGTGGAAACGACATCTTGACCGTCGGCAAATACGAAACTCCGGCGCGTGCGTACATCGGCCGCTTCAACTTCAAAGGTGGCGACCAGGCAAAACTCGTCGGCCAACTCTCCGGTGGTGAGCGTGGCCGTCTGCATCTGGCGCAAACCCTCATCGCGGGTGGCAACGTCCTCCTGCTGGACGAACCCTCCAACGACCTCGACGTGGAAACCCTGCGTGCGCTGGAAGACGCCTTGCTGGAGTTCGCCGGCTGCGTCGCCGTTATCTCCCACGATCGCTGGTTCCTCGACCGTATCGCCACCCACATCCTCGCCTGCGAAGGCGATTCGAAGTGGACGTTCTTTGATGGTAACTATCAGGAATACGAAGCGGACAAGCGGAAGCGTTTGGGTGAGGAAGGCGCGAAGCCTAAGCGGATTCGGTATAAGCCGATTAGTCGGTAATTTACTAAATTAAATGGGGTAAGTATGGAACCGTTAACGTTTCGGGAAGTAGCCAAGCTCATTAATAGAGCTGGTTCAATTCGCATTCAAGAATCACCCATTCGCGATGAGCGAGGGCAGTGGGTTGCGCACGATGCAACTATCCAGACAGGGTCGATACAGATTGGAGTAACGATTGTCTATGTTTATGCTGATGCCACAGTAGAGGGCACTCGATCTGCTCGCTCTTTCATAAAAACACGTAACAGTTCAAATAATCAAGTGCAGGTTGTGCTGGCATCATCGCACCGAAAAGACTCTTCGTTAAAAAGTAGGTTTGAAGAAGTTACTCAGAACTGCCTTTACCTCGAGGATTTTTTTAGTTCCTTTATTCGAAATCAACTTGATGTATACCTTCGCAAAGTATCGGCGCTGGCATTCAAGAATTATGTTGATCCTCAGATTGAAGTATCGCAGACATTCAAAATCGGAGGGGGAGCTAATCCTGTATTAAGGTTCTTGATTACCCCTCGAATTTCTTCAGAAGTTTTCTCAAGAGAAATTGGAGTTTTGTTTGCCGAACCTGGGCAGGGGAAAACATTTATGACGCGATATCTTGCAAGTGAGATATCTAAGAAGCAAAAAATCCCGTTGTACGTGCATTCTGAGCAATGGTCACGTATGCAAACTGATGAAATATCCTCGCTGTGGAAAACTCTCGTACACTCATTTAAATATTTTGAGTCGCCAATTGGGTGGGCTGATGGAGCTGAAGAGGATTTTGTGAAGGTGGCGCTTAAAGCTGGATTGTTTGTGGTTATATTTGACGGCTTTGATGAATACGTTCTTTCGAATGCTGGGAAAGTAGATGCAATCGAAACTATAACCGCACTTCAAGACCTCACCGAAGAGAGCGGCGCTCCGATTTTGCTTACGACGAGGACGAGTTTCTGGGATTCTGAGATTGAACAAAATCCCAGGAAAGATGACATTTCATTGCCAGTGAAATTCGAAATCAAACCATTTGATGAAAATAAGGCGCGTGCATATTTTAATCAGAGACTTAAGGATTTGGCTGCACAACAAGAAGCATTAAAACTCTTTAGCGAACTGAAAAGACGGACTGGAAATAATGTTGATTTTGTCGGTCGAGGATTTTTCTTGTTCCTAATAGCTGATTTGGTAGAAAGAGGTTTTTCACTTAGCAGTTTAAATCTCGCTAATAAAACAACTCTCCAATGGGTAATGGAGCAGCTATGCGAGCGGGAACGAACGAGACAGAAGGTTGTTATGTCTGCACAAGAGCAAATAACCTCACTGCGTGAATTTGCAACATGCGTTCTTGAGGGCATGCCAAGCACAACAGAAACCCTGCGACTTGCGATTCAATGCTGTGCTGCAATTTCGGAAGCTGAACTCGAGGCTTCTTTATCTTCGACGGGAAAGCTGAAGGATCATCCGCTGATTAGGAAAGTGGGCCAAGAATCTTGGGAGTTTACTCAAGATCAAGTACGAATTTCCCTTTTGGCGGAAAGATTTTTGGAATTGTGTAATCCGCAGAATAACAACACGAAGCAGCTAGCTAAATTTCTTACTGCAAGCAGCTTTGATACAAATCTACAAACCGAAGTGGCAGCAAGTATTGTTAATAGCCTCATAGAGACTATGGGGCATTCGCGTACTAAAGACCGCCTGACTGAAGTAGTAAAAATGGTTTTTGCAGCCGGGGAGAGTGGCCGCGCGGAAAAAATCTATGCTTTTGGAACCACCTTGGCACTTATTGTAATCAACAAACTTCTGCCAGATGGCTCTGCTCATATAGATCGGACGCTTGAGCTTATTTCTCTACATCCCCAAAAGACATTAGATAACCTCTGCTTCTCTGGGACAGTATCGCGTTTTGATTTTTCTGGAGTCAATTTTTCGGACTGTCGTTTTGTCAATGTTAACTGGGCGAACTGTACGTTTGATCAAAGTACGACGTATTCCCACTGCCAATTTTTTGGTGGTGCTGTTTCGGGCTGTAAGGGCTTTGGAATGGCAAATTGGTCTGCAGATTGCACTCAGGATGATGAGGCTCGCGCACTTATTGATTCAGAGAAGATTCGTGCTGGGAAAAGAATGTATAGCGAAGAAGACCTCAAGTTGGACATACAAGCTCTTCTGCGTAAGTTCGTCCCTCGAGAAAGTTTGGGAACAAAATCTATCATTGATAAACACCTTATGTCGGGGCAAATTGCCACTTCAATTAATGGAGGGATTGTTGCTGATGAATTTAAGAAGAGGATCGTAGATATTCACGATATTTCCGGCCTTGAATCGAAGGGGCTTCACATAAAAGAGGAAGCTAAAGATGCAGTGGTTCACTGGGCTGCAAATGGGGTATTTACGGGGCTTTTGGCTGAGTTGTTCGATCGACTTATGGAGAGGCTGAATATCCCAAATTAAAGGGGCAGCCTCGCAATTGTTTTGGCACTGGGCTAAAGGGGCCAGGCTCGAAATAGTTTTGAGATGAGCGGAGATCATGACTTCCACGGCACACAACAAGCGCATCGTCATCATTGCCGCGCCAAAAAACTCAAAAGTGATATGGGGTCAGCATCGCATTACCTTCACAGCCTTATCCACAAAAAACAATTCGATGCTGTCCTCTTTGATTTGCTTGATCGAAAAAAAAGCGCCTGCGGGCGCTTTTTTCATTTCCGCTTGCGGGGTTTTGCGGGCGTTCGCATAGGCAGCCCAAGGGCGCTGCGGGAAAGATAGTCTGCCTCTGTATTGCGGTGCTGCGGAATCCAGCGTAACTCGAATTGGTCAAAACACTTTATCTGCGAGCGGATTTCGGCGAATAAGGGGGCGAGGCGGGCAGCTTCGGTGCTACTGGCATTTTGCGCGAGGCGTACGACGACGTCGCTATCGCAGTGAATGAGCAAGGCGCTGGCTTGCAGTGTACGTGCCAGTTGCAGGGTGGCCAGCAGGGCGCGGGCTTCGGCTTCGTTGTTGCAGCCGCTGTGTGGGCTGCGTTGCGAGAGTTCGTGGCGGCTACCATCCGGCCCCAGCAGGAGGGCTCCGAGGCCGATATGGCCGGGGTTAGGGCGGGCGCAGCCATCGCACCAAGCTTGCCAGAGATGCTCTTCGTTCATGCCCACATGGTAGCGAGCAAGGCGGTGTTTGTGCTGATAAAAAGGAATCAAAAAATTAAAGGGGGCAGGTTCGAATTGATTTCAGAATCAATGGGGCCAGCATCGCAATCGTTTTCCAAACATCGCCCGCAAGGGCAATGTTCATTTTAAGGCCAACGATCTCGCTTACTGGATGAGTCCGGCGTACAGGAAGTAGCCGTAGGCCGAGACGAGTGCACCGCCACCGATGCGCGGGAGACGCCCGAGGATGCCGATGGAGAGCAAGTGCACCAGCCCGGCGCCGAGGATGAGGTAAGTGCCCATCAGGAAGGTGCCGGGTAGCTGGATGGGGTTGGAGAGGGCGAACAGGCCGATGCACATGGGGATGCAGATGTGGCCGTCGCCGATCTGCGAGCTGACGACGATATCCGTGCGGCCTTTATGTGCGTAGTAGAGGGCAATGAAGGCATTGGGCAGGACCATGAGGAGGCCGCTGAACCAGCCGATCTTGGCGATGCTGAACAGGGGGCTTTCTGCGGTGGTGACCCAGTTGATGAGGTGGTCGACGGAATAGTAGATGCCATAGGCGGCGAGGCCGATGAGGGCGAGGTCGATGACGATGGACCAGTGGGTACTGCGCTTCTTGCGGATGTTGTCCTTGAGCACTTCGAACACGTGCAGGATCTGCCAGAACACGAACAGGCCGACCAGAATGAGTCCGTCGTAGAAGTTCAGTTCACCGTCCTTGCCCAGTGCCCAGAGCGTGCCGGTGAACAGGAACAGGGCGATCAGGGTGACCAGCAGGTTGAGGCGGTTGAGGCGGGCGAATTCCGCCTGTTTCTGTTTGCTCTTTTCCTTCGACGCTACGGCGGCAGCGCCGAACAGGGCGGTTAGGCCGAGGATGAGGGTGAGGTTGGTGACGTTGTTGACCAGACTGTTCTCGATGACCGCGCCGCCGTTGCTGGCGGATTTGCTCATGATCAGCGCGAACATCAGGTTCGCGAAGCCGGAGCAGTAGGGCATGATCAGGGTGCCGAGCACGGTGCCTTCGAAACCTTTGCTTTCCATGACATGCAGCCGCCAGATCATCAGTGCATTCGCCAGCGCGAAGATGAGGAGCAGGCCCAGCGGGTGGTCTATGTAGGGCAGGGCGTTGGCCAGGCTCGGTAATTCGTTGGGCACGGTCGGCAGTCGGAAATTTTGTGCGCGGGATTATGGTGGCGGGGCGTGGCGCCGTCAATTTATGGGCAGCGGCCGCTTTGTTTTGGCGTAGCCAGGGCGGTTTGGGTACACTGCCAGCCTTCAGGGAACGGGTGGATTTCGATGAACAACACAGATATTCAGGCACGGCATGAAGCCGAGGCTGCGAACGCGGCGGCTGAGCGCATCGTGCGGCATTTTCAGAGCAAAGGCTTCACCCGCATCACGGAGGCGCTCATCCTGCATATCCGCCATATCGCGGGGAATCGCGCGGAAGTGGACAAGGCTTTCGAGACAGCCCATAAACAGGGACGGGTGCCGCCGCTGAGCATGTATTTCAGCATCCACCCCTATGCGCATTATTCCGAATTCCGCAGTTTCGATGAGGCCAAGGCCGCCCTGGCCCACGACTTCACCCTGTCGCTGATCTATGACATCCCGCAGGTGTTCTTCGACCCGGCACCGGTACTGGCCGACGATCCGCTGGCGACCGGTGCGAAATACGATGTAATCATGAAGGTGTGGGATAACGACGAGGGCTGTGCGATCGCCATCCTGCTGAACGATCCCGATGCGTCGTTCGTCGATTACATCGGCACCCACCCGGGGGCCGACTGGCAAAAGATCATGGGCGATTTCAAGGTGGCTTCGTCCTTGCTGAGTGATGTGTTCACGCTGGAGTGAATAGGGCGGCAACGCAATAGTTTTCTCTCATCGCCCGCAAGGGCGATCTTCTTTTGCAAAGGTAATAAATGACAGCGATGCGCCAAAAGACATGGCTCAGTTGGAGCAGCGGTAAGGACAGCGCGTGGGCGTTGCAGGTGTTGCGCCAGTCGGATGAATACGCAGTCACGGGTCTGTTCACCACCATCAACATGGCTTTCGACCGGGTGGCGATGCATGCCGTGCGTGTCGATCTGCTGCGCGAGCAGGCCAAGGCGGTGGGGCTGCCGCTGTACCTGATCGAGATACCCTATCCGTGTTCGGACGAACAATACGCCGCTGCGATGGCGGACTTTGTGGCGCGTGCACTCAGCGAGGGCGTGCAGTGCATGGCGTTCGGCGATCTGTATCTGGAGGATATCCGCCGCTACCGCGAAGAACGCATGCAGGGCACGGGCATAGAGCCGGTGTTCCCGTTGTGGGGCAAGCCGACGCGCGCTTTGCTGGAGGAGATGCTGGCCAGCGGTTTGCGCGCCTGTCTGACCTGTGTCGATCCGCGCGTGCTGCCTGCCGAGTTTGCCGGGTGCGAGCTGTCCGCGGACCTGCTTGAGCGTTTGCCTGAGGGCATCGATCCCTGCGGCGAGAACGGCGAGTTCCATACTTTTGTGTTCGATGGACCGATGTTCGACTACCCGCTTGCAATCGAAGCGGGCGAGGTGGTCGGCCGCGATGGTTTTGTATTTGCCGATTTCCGTCTGCATGGGCAATATGTCGCGTAATGCCCGAAGCGCGAGCTGGCCCAGCTCGCTTTTGTTTTGAATAACTTTCTCGGAGTCCAGGCATGCTAAAGAAATCGTTGTTCCCGGCCGCGTTGTTGCTTTCCTTTGCGCCCTTCGTCGTTGCGGCGGAGCCGGAGAACAATTGCAGGCTCAAGCATGGTTCGATGGTGATGCTGGATACAGCGGCTTGTGCGATGGAAGGCGGTGTGGCCGTTACGCGTTCTGCGCCGCCTGTGCTGCCTGTCGCCAGCCTTCAGTTGTCTGCCAAGCCCGAGCTGGCCGCCGCGCAACGGGCGGTGGCTGAGCTGTTGATGAAGCCGGTGGTGGATGCGAATCCGAACAAGCGGACGCCGGAGGAGATCTCGCGTACGGTGAAGTTCGACGGTTGCCGCTTGCTGGTGGATGAGGATATGTTCGTCGAGCACGGCAATGCATTCTCTTCGCGCAAGCATTTCAAGATCAGTTCGATGGTGGATATGGGCAAGGTCAGCCGTTCTGCCTTGGGTGAGCTGGGCAAGGTGACTTCTTACGGGGGCGGCTTGGAGGCCTATGCCAATTACGTTGAAGAGCGCAAGGAAGGTGATGGCAACAACATCTCTGTTTCGATGCAGTTGCAGACCGAGAGGGGCCCTGTCAGCCACAAGGTGCGTGCTTCCGGCATCTACTGGGACGCGCCCAATGATGATCTATGGATGGTGGATGGATACGGCTACCCTGTAGATGTCATCGACCGCGGCGCGGCGACCGACAAGGTGAGGCTGTTGTTCCTGATGAACACGGCTGACGGTTCCGCCGCGCTGAACAAGGCTTTGGGCGAGGTGCATGCACTGTGTCGGCGTTAGTGGACAGCCAGGCGAATTAAACGGGTCAGGTTCGAATTGATTTCCGAGCAGTCGGAGACAGGCGGGATTTCAGAACAGAAACTAATGGGGACAGCATCGCAATCGTTTCCGCGCTGGAATAAGACGATTGCGATGCTGTCCCCGTTTGGTTCAGTTTCTCAGGACTTTCGTTCAGAGATGATCAGTAGCGCGCATCCTTGGGTTTGTCGCCATTTGGCCAATCCTTTTTCTTGGCGGCATAGTCCGGTCGTGGCTGCTGGGTGAAGTACGCTGCGACATCGTAGGCCTCCTGATCGGTGAGGCTACCGCCTTGCCCCAGTGGCATGTTGGCTTTGACGAATGCGGCTGCAGTGTTCAGGCGTGCCATGCCGGCTGCGATGTTGAAAGACTTCGGTCCCCAGAGCGCCGGGAACATGTATTCCCCTTCTGGCCCTTTCATCCCTTGCCCATCGGCTCCGTGACAGGCCGAGCACTTCTCGGCATAGATAGCCTTGCCCTTGGCAGTGTCCGGCGCACGTTCCGCTTTGATGCGCTTGAAGCCGCGTCCCGCCACGTCCACGCCAGTCGGTACATCCTTCGATAGCCACCACATGTAGGCCAGTATCCCGTTCATCTCCTTGCTGTCCACCGGCAAAGGCTTGCCGTTCATCGAGCGCTGGAAGCAGTCGTTGACGCGATCCTGCAGCGTGTTGACCTGGGCGTTGCGGGTGCGGTATTCGGGGAATACGCCCCAGATGCCGACCCAAGGCGCTGCGTTGGGGGTGCGGCCGCCATTGAGGTGGCAACTGGTGCAGTTCAGTTCATTGCCCACGTACTTCTTGGCGTAGACCTGTGTCTGGGTCGTCAACTGATGTCCATAACGGATCGCGTCGCCCATGGGGCCGGATGGCATAGATTCCTCGGACGGCGGAGTGAAGGGGGCAGCGGCTTTTCCGGCATCGCCAGCCAGTGCACTGGAACCATGCATGGCCATCAAGCCTGCCATCAGCCAAGCTGACAACGAAAGGGTGGATCTCATAATTACCTCCTGTGATTGTTGGGTGTTGCAGATATCTTCGTCAGACTCGCTGTAGATGCCAGTTCTAATATTAAAATATCAGCAATTGCTAATGTTACTCAAAACGGCCTGCATGTCAATGTTGATTAAATTGGTCGGGATTAACCTTCTTGGAGAAACAACTAATCGGGGACAGGCCACGATTTCAGAACAAGTAGTGCAAGAACCTCGTCTGGGCTGCAGTGACACTGATTGAAAAATGGTTGATGGATTGTCTGCATAGGTACAAAGTGGAACGCCTGTAGTTGGCTTGAGCGGTTCTATTTAACCTGCTTCACTTCAACAGGAGGTCATCATGTTCTCACCTGTCACTATCCCTTTCGGGGCGAAGATGCTTTTCAATACGGCCACGATCAAACCCGGCGTGGCTTTCGAGGATGTCGAGGTGGCGCTGGCCGAGATGTGCAACGTGGTGAAAGACACCTACGGCGGCGACAAGGGCGGCTTCATCGCCGGCCAGGTCTATGCTTTCTCCGGTTTCCTTTCGGCGGAGGGCTCGCTGGGCGATCCGGGCTCGGCGGAGAAACATATCGCAATCGTGACGTACTGGAAGTCGTTCGAGGAGCATGAGCGCTCGCACGCGGACAAGGCATTCAAGGATAAATTCGCGGCCCTGGCCAAGCTCTGTGTCGAGACCAAGGAACTGGGTTATGACATGCTCTGGCAGGGCGCGCTGGAATAGGCGTTCAGATGGCGTGACCGTGCCGGGATGGTTGCCCTGCGGGTGTGCGATGATCGGTGGGCATCGTGAGTGGGAGTTACTCAAGGGCTAAAGGAGGTCAGGATGGGAAGCAAAGTTGCGCGGCGGGAATCCAGGCGGGCAGGTGCAAGCTTCGCCGGTTTCGATCGCCCCATGAATATCCGTTTTTGTTCCTGCCAACGATCCGGTACCCGATCATGATGAATCCGCAACTGAATGAATCCATCGAGCGGCAGCGCAAGATACTGAAAGGCTGGCTCTCTTCTTCGCTCTCCATCCTGGCGGAAGATTGCATGCAGGTATGGCCGCAGCGTGAGGCGCTCGAAGCGAGATTGTTGCAGGGGATGAGCGAGCTGCCTTATTGCAAGTATCTCTACTTGCTCGACCCGAAGGCGAAACAGATCACTTCCAACATATACCGCGGTGGCTTGATGGAACGGCAGTTCGGTCGCGATCGCAGCCACCGTCCTTATATCGCCGAGGCGCTCGCCGGAAGCGATTTCTCGCTTTCGGATGCCTATATCAGCCAGAACGTCAAACGTCCTTCGCTCACCGCTGTGCAGGTGGTTCGCGGGGAGCAGGGGGAGTTGCTGGGTTATCTGGGGGCGGACTTCGACATGCGCGAACTTCCCGCCACCCAGGCGCTGTATTCCCAGCCCGGGCAATGGATGCAACTCAAGGGCGATCCGGCGATTCGTGGCGGGCTGTTCCATCAGCAGCGCGTGGAAAGCCTGATGGACCAGCAGATCGAGACCGTGCTGCATATCATCAACGAGCTGATCACGATACACGGCGTGTTCCATGCCGAGCTGCACTTCTCCAGTTCGCGCGCCACGATCTGGGAAATGAGTGACCGCTTCCGTTTCCGTCTGCATGGTATCGACGAGCTGGGCAGGCCCGATCTGTGTCTGGCTTATCCGCGCGTGGATTACCCGGCTGATGCGGAGATACCGGCAGAGGCTGTGCACTCGATACTGAACGGTTTCCGCGACCTGCGTTTCATGGATGAGACGATCTATCTGCGTTCTGGCCGGCTCAATATCTTCAATGGCATGATAGGCCTTACCTTTTCCTGCGATGGTACCCATTACATGCCGTGGCAGGAGTTCCTGGACAAGAAGCTGGACTTCCTGACGGGCGCCGCTACGGAGCCCAAGGTTTGCTGAGGGGATCTATCGGGCCGGCTGGGGTTCCAGCAGCCGGGTAGCCATCAGGCATAGACCACGGTTTCTATTGAAGGCAGGAAACCAAAGTGGCTCGAATGGGTAACGCAGCAGCGCGACGAGTTTAAGGGGAACTGGAAGCTATGATTGTCGAAACCGAGATGCGCTCGTTCGCGAAGCCGAAACAGCTTCCTGCGCGCCAACATCCAAGCTGCGCATCCATTGAATGACCCAAGCTATCGCACTGGCCAAGATCAGCCGACCGAGACTGTCCCATATGGTGTCGCGGGAGCGGTTGTTCGGCTTGCTGGATCAGGCGAGCATGCGGCCGGTCATTTGGATCACCGGGCCGGGGGGCGCGGGCAAGACTTCTCTGGCGGCCAGTTGGCTGGACGCGCGTAACAAATCACATCTTTGGTATCAGGTGGATGCGGGCGATGGCGATCTCGCCAGTTTCTTCTATTACCTGAGCCTCGCCGCGCAAAAGCTCCCGTCTCGTTCTGAATCACCACAGCCTGTCTTCACCCCGGAATTCATGCAGGGTGTGGCCGTTTTCACCCGGCGCTATTTCGAGTCGCTGTTCTGTCGTCTGCCACCGGCGGCGACTTTGTTGTTCGACAATTTCCAGGATGCGCCGGAGGATTCCGGTTGGCACGAGATGATGGCGCATGCGCTGGAGACGATCCCGGAAGGGAGCAATGTCATCGTGTTGAGCCGTGAACCGCCGCCCGCGGCTTTTGTGCGGCTGCAGGCGAACAATCTGATCTCGGTCCTCGGGTGGGAAGACATCAGGTTCTCGCGTGAGGAATCGCGCGAGCTGCTGTTCTCGCTGGGCGCGCAGCAAGAGTCGCTGCGCTTGCTGGATGATCTGTATTACAAGACCGAGGGCTGGGCGGCGGGACTGGTGTTGCTGACTTCGCAGTTGCGCGCCGGGGCGCTGTCGCATCTGAATGAGCGTTCGTCGCAGTACGAGATATTCAATTATTTTGCCAATGAGATATTCGCCCGCACCGAACCTGATGTGCAGGATGTATTGCTGAAGACGGCATTCCTGTCGCGGGTCGAGCCGGAGATGGCGGTGCAACTCAGCGGCGTGGCCGATGCGGCGGAGATCCTTGAGCGCCTGAATCTGATGCACTACTTCACGCAGCGGTACGGCGCGGCGTTCCAGTATCACCCTTTGTTCAAGGAGTTTTTGCAGGCGCGCGCGGCGGCGACGCTCCCGCCCTCTGAGGTTTTACGTATCAAACAGCATTCCGCCGGCTTGCTGGCGGAAGCGGGGCAGATCGAGGAGGCAGTGCGTCTGTATATCGGCGCAACAGATTGGAACGGTGCTTTGAGTTTGATACTGGGGCAAGCCGCTGCGCTGATCGCGCAAGGCCGCTGCAGCACGCTGGAAAATTGGCTGCAGGCATTGCCGCCGCCGCAACTGGGCGCTTCGGCCTGGGGGCTGTACTGGCTTGGCATCTGTCGCCTGCCGTTCGATCCGGTGGAAAGCCGGGATCTGTTTGAACGGGCGTTCGAGCTGTTCCAGGCCGACGGTGACATCAGCGGTGTCTTTCTGAGCTGGGCCAGTATCGTCGATACCTTCCTCTATCAATGGAGCGATTTCTCACCGCTGGATCGATGGATCACGGTCATCGAGCAGAAGCTGGCGAAACACCCCGGATTCCCCTCGCCCGAGATCGAGGCGCGGGTGGCGGCGGGCATGTTGAATGCGCTGGCCTGGCGTCAGCCGCATCGCGCCGATCTACCTGTGTGGGCAGAGCGGGTGCGGCAGATCGTGCACCATCATCCTAGTGTGCAGTTGCGCGTCATGCTGGGCAGCTATCTGATGATCTATTACCTTTGGATGGGTGACTTTGCGAAGTCCGGCTTGCTGATCGACGAGTTGCGTCCGGTGCTCGACGGGAAAGAGCGAGACCCGCTGACGCAGCAGAATTGGCATGTGATGGAGGCGATGCATGCCTGGTTCACGGCGGATGAGAAGGCGTGCATGGCCGCAGTCGAAAAAGGTTTGCGCAACGCCGAGGTGAGCGGCGTGCATCTGCTGGATATGTATCTGCTGGGGCAGGGCGTCTATGCGGGGCTGTCGCTGGGCGACCCGGAGACAGCGATCGCCTGTCTGAAGAAGATGGTGCAGATCGATAGCCCGCGCATCATGGATAGATCGTTCTATCAGTATCAGGCGTCTTCCGTGGCATGGTTGCAGGGCAATCTGAAGAAGGCCATCGAGCATGGCCGGCTTGCCGTGCAGTTCGCGGATGCGACGGGCAGCCATTTGTCGCAGGCCTTGTGTCATATCGAATTGGCGGTGGCGCTGTTCGACGATGGTCAGCACGCGGAGGCTGCTCTGCATCTGGCCAAGGGCGAAGCATATGGGCGCGGCATGCATCACATCGGCTTCATCGCGGCCTTGCATGCGGCCAGATTCGCCTTCGCGCTGGGTGATGCGTCGCACGGGCTGGCGATGTTGCGGCAGGGTATGACGCTGGGCGCGCAGCAACACTATGTGAACTTCCCGCGCTGGAACGATGAAAGCATGTCCATGCTGTGCGCGCAGGCCTTGCAGCACGGCATCGAGTTGCCCTATGTAAAGATGCTGATCAAGTTGCGGAATCTGGCGCGGCCGGAAGCGGCAAGCGGGATCGACTGGCCCGTCAGGGTGCGCGGTAGCGGCAGGGATGTCGCGGACGAGGCCGCGCTGGAGGCGCAGATCGAGGCGCGCACGCGCGCTTTGCTGGAGCAGAACCGCCGCCTTGAGAGCATGGCGCTGACAGACGAGTTGACTGGCCTGTCCAATCGCCGCCATGCATTGCTGACATTCGCTCAGGAATGGGAAGTCTCCATGCAGCAAGACACGCCGCTGTCGTGTTTGATGATCGATGCCGACGGGTTCAAGCAAGTCAACGACGCGCATGGCCATGATGCGGGGGATGAAGTGCTGCGCAGCCTGTCGGATTGCCTCCGGAGCGCAGTGCGCGCGGGTGATGTCGTATGCCGGCTGGGCGGCGATGAGTTCCTGGTGATCTGTCCGGGCGTGCATCTGGAAGATGCGATGCAACTTGCGGAACAGATACGCTTAAGGGTTTCCGGCATGCGCGTGCCGGTCGGCGAGGGCGAATGGAGCGGAAGCATCAGCGTCGGCGTCGCGGCCCGTCTCCCAGATATGGACAATCTTGAATCACTGATCAAACAGGCGGACGCGGGCGTTTACATGGCTAAACGTCGCGGTCGTAACTGTGTCGCGGCTGGCTGCTGAGCGGGAACGACAAAGCCAAATTCATTCAGTGCATCCCCGGAGGGATGCAACAGACCGAGCCTTCCTCTTCAGCTTGCTTCTTCCTTCGCCATCTCCAGTTCCAGCCAGCCTTCTTCCAGCTCCGCCACTTTCGCCTGTAGCCGCGCGTGCTCGGCATTCAGCTTCTCGACTTTTGCGCGGTCGGGGTTGGCGTAGGTTTCGGGATCGGCGAGTTGCTGGTTGACGGCGGCGAGTTCGGTCTGCGCCTTGTTCAACTCGGTCTCCAGTTTGTTCTGTTTCGACTGCAATGCTTTGCGGTTCTGTCTGGGCGCATTCTGCGCTTTGGGCTTCTCTTGCGCAGTCTGCGCCACCGTTTCGCGCGGGCGGCGCGTCTCTATCCAGCGCTTGTAGTCTTCCAGATCGCCGTCGAACAGTTTCGCTTCGCCGTCGGCCACCAGCCACAGTTCGTCGGCCACGGCGCGGATCAGGCTGCGGTCGTGTGACACCAGCACCACGGCACCGGTGTATTCCTCCAGCGCGATGGTGAGCGCGTCGCGCATGTCGAGGTCGAGGTGGTTGGTGGGTTCGTCGAGCAGCAGCAGATGCGGCTTCTGCCAAGCCAGCAGTGCCAGCGCGAGGCGGCTCTTTTCGCCGCCGGAGAAGGTGGCGACCGGGCGGTCTTCGCTGTCGCCGGCCAGACCGAAGCGGCCGAGGAAGCTACGCAGTGCAAGCGTGGTCTCTTTGGGCGCGACGCGTTCCATGTGTTGCAGCGGCGTGGCGGCGCTGTCGAGGTTCTCCAATTGGTGCTGGGCGAAGTAGCCGATGCGGATGTCGGGCGTGAATTCGAGCTTGCCGATGGTGGGTTGCAGTTCGCCTACCAGTAGTTTGATCAGCGTGGATTTGCCCGCGCCGTTGGGGCCGAGCAGGGCGATGCGCGCGCCTGCGCGCAGCATCAGTTCAATGTTGCTGAACAGGGTCTTGTCGCCGTAGGCGAAGCCCATCTTCTCCGCGCGCAGCAGCAGATCGGGGCTGCGCTCGGGCGCTTCGATCTCGAGTTCAAAATGGCCGTCGGTGATGTGCACGGCGGCGATGCGTTCGATGCGCTCCAGTGCCTTGATGCGGCTCTGCGCCTGCTTGGCCTTGGTGGCCTGGGCGCGGAAGCGGCGCACGAAGTCTTCCATGTGCGCGATCTTTTCCTGCTGGCGCTCGAAGGCCTGGTTCTGCTGCGCGATGCGCTCGGCGCGGGTGCGCTCGAAATCGTCGTAGTCGCCGGTGTAGCAGTCGATGGTGCAGTCGTGCACATGGGCGATGCGGTTGACGCAGGCGTTGAGGAACTCGCGGTCGTGCGAGACCAGCAGGATGCTGCCGGGATAGCGCGCCAGATATTGTTCGAGCCAGAGGATGGCCTCGAGGTCGAGGTGGTTGGTGGGTTCGTCGAGCAGCAACAGGTCGGCGCGGTGCATCAGTGCGCGCGCCAGATTGAGGCGCATGCGCCAGCCGCCGGAGAAACTCTCTACTTTGCGTTCCAGCGTGTCGTTGGCAAAACCCAGACCGTTGAGCAGTTGCGCGGCGCGTGCCTTGGCACCGTAGCCGTCGATGGCTTCGTAGCGGTGCTGTGCGTCGAACCACGCGGCATCGTGGTTCTCTTTCGCCAGCGTCTTTTCCAGCAGGCGCAGCTCCACGTCGCCGTCGAGCACGAATTCCAGCGCGGCCATGTCGGAGTTGGCGATCTCCTGTTCGACGAAGGCGATGGTCTTGCCGGATTGCAGCGAGACTTCGCCGCCGTCCGGCTTGATCTCGCCGCGGATCAGGCGGAACAGCGTGGATTTGCCGCAGCCGTTCTTGCCGACCAAGCCGATGCGCTGGTCGGCGAAGGCCTGAAGATTCACGTTCTGGAGTAGCGGGGTGCCGCCTTGCAGGTAGGTCAGATTCTGGATGTTGAGCATGGGCGCGATGATAGCAGAGGGGGCGGGGCTTTCAGGGCAGCGAGGGGGTATGGCAGAAACTCGGGGGGGGGGCGGCTGCAGGCTCTGGCGGACGAAGGTAAATGCAGCAGTTAATGGGGGCGGCATCCCCGGTTGAATATGCAGACGGTCTGCAGCGTTACAGTTTATCCGCAAGCGTTTTTTCCAGCTTGATCTGATCCGCGGTAAATCCGCGGATACCGTCGGCCAGTTTTTCCGTGACCATCGCATCCTCGTTCATGTCCCAGCGGAACCCGGCCTCGCTCATCGGCGCGGGGCGCGGCTTGATCGCTCCCGTGTAGTGCAGGCGGCGTTGCAGCGTGCCTTGGGTGTTTTGCAGTTCCTGCAGCAGCGCCGGGCTGATGGTCAGGCGGTCGCAACCGGCCAGCGCCAGTATCTCCGCGCTGTTGCGGAACGACGCCCCCATCACCGTGGTCGGGTAGCCGTGTTCCTTGTAGTACTGGTAGATCTTGCGCACCGACAACACACCCAGATCTTCTTCCGCCGGAATATCGCTGCGTCCCTCTTTGGTTTTCTGCCAGTCGAAAATACGCCCGACAAAAGGCGAGATGAGCGTCACGCCCGCTTCGGCACAGGCGCGCGCCTGCGCGAAACCGAACATCAGGGTGAGATTGCAGTGGATGCCTTCGCGTTCGAGAAGCTCGCCCGCGCGTATGCCTTCCCATGTTGCGGCAACCTTGATCAGCACGCGGTCGTTGCGAATGCCCGCCTCGTTGTATAACTGCATCAGCTTGCGGGCTTTTGCCAGTGTGGCCTGGGTGTTGAAAGACAGGCGCGCATCCACTTCGGTCGAGACGCGTCCGGGCACGATCTTCAGCACTTCCAGCCCGGCATTCACGGCCAGCTTGTCCATCGCGTCGTGCACCTGTTGCTCCTTGTCCTTGCTTTGCGATTTCGCCCATGCCAGGGCATCGGTGATCAGCGGCGCATATTCGGGCAGGCTTGCCGCCTTCAGCAGCAGGGAAGGATTGGTGGTCGCATCCTCCGGTTTGTGGGTGGCTATCGCCTCGATGTCGCCGGTATCGGCAACGATGGCAGTCATGGATTTCAATTGTTCAAGCAGGTTGGGCATGGGTATTTCTCCGGGTGGATCGTTATGCGGCCGAGACCGGTCAGGCAAACAGGTGGGCGAATCGGCGCAGGATGACACATATTGAGTCGTTCCCGCTTCTGCCAGTAAATAAATGCTCGAATAGTGGGTTGAGACACAATATCTGCAACATATACATGCGACACTAAAGCGGTCATTTAAACACGTTCCCATTACAATATCGCAAACAGGTAGAACATCATGAACACTCCATTCGTACCTTTATCTTCCGAAGAAGTTAAAAATATCGACGCCTACTGGCGCGCCTGCAATTACCTCGCGGCCGGCATGATCTATCTGCGCGACAACCCGCTGCTCAGGGAACCGCTCAAACTCGAACACATCAAGAGCCGCCTGCTCGGTCACTGGGGCTCCAGTCCGGGACTGGCGTTCGCCTACATCCACATGAATCGCCTGATCGTTAAATACGACCTGGACGCGATCTTTCTGGCGGGGCCGGGGCACGGCGCGCCCGGCGTGCTGGGGCCGGTATATCTGGAGGGGCGTTACAGCGAGGTGTATCCGAACAAGGCCGAGAACATCGACGGCATGCGCGAGTTCTTCAAGGAATTCTCCTTTCCGGGCGGCATCGGCAGCCATTGCACGCCGGAAACGCCGGGTTCCATCCATGAGGGCGGCGAACTCGGCTACAGCATCTCGCACGCGTTCGGTGCCGCGTATGACAATCCCGACCTGATCGTGACCGTTATGGTGGGCGACGGCGAAGCGGAAACCGCGCCGCTGGCGACATCCTGGCATTCCAACAAATTCCTGAACCCGATCCGCGACGGCGCGGTGCTGCCCATCCTGCATCTCAACGGTTACAAGATCAACAACCCGACCATCCTCGCGCGCATTTCGCACGAAGAACTGGAGAACCTGTTCAAGGGTTACGGCTGGACGCCGTACTTCGTCGAGGGCAGCGATCCAGAGACGATGCATCAGGCGATGGCGGCCGCGATGGAACAATGCGTGCTCGAAATCCGCCGCATGCAGACTGAAGCGCGCAGCAGCGGCAAACCGGTGCGCCCGCGCTGGCCGATGATCGTGCTGCGCTCGCCCAAAGGCTGGACCGGCCCGAAAGAGGTGGACGGAAAGAAAGTGGAAGGCTTCTGGCGCGCGCACCAGGTACCCATCGGCGACATCAAAACGCCGGAGCATTTCGCTAAACTGGAAGAATGGCTGAAGAGTTACAAAACAGCCGAGTTGTTCGATACGAACGGCACGCTGCGGCCCGAACTGAAAGCGCTGGCGCCGAAAGGTAACCGCCGCATGAGCGCCAATCACCACGCCAACGGCGGGCAGTTGCGCAAAGCCCTGCACATGCCGGACTGCAAGGACTACGCCATCGAGGTGAAAAAGCCGGGCACGACCCTGGCCGAGAACACGCGCCCGCTGGGCAAATTCCTGCGCGATATCATGCGCGACAACATGAGCAACTTCCGCGTGTTCGGCCCGGATGAAAATACATCGAACAAACTCGACAACCTCTACGAAGTGAGCAAGAAGACCTGGCTCGCCGATTACTTGCCGGAAGACGCGGGCGGCGGCGAACTGTCGCCGGACGGGCGCGTGATGGAAATGCTGTCCGAGCACACGCTGGAAGGCTGGCTGGAAGGCTACCTGCTCACCGGTCGCCACGGTTTTTTCTCCACGTACGAAGCGTTCGTGCACGTCATCGACTCCATGTTCAACCAGCATGCCAAGTGGCTGGCCATGTCCAAAGCCGTGCCGTGGCGCGCGCCGGTGTCGTCGCTGAACCTGCTGATCACTTCCACGGTCTGGCGCCAAGACCACAACGGCTTCACGCATCAGGATCCCGGCTTCCTCGATCTGGTGGTGAACAAGAGCCCCGAGGTTACACGCATCTACCTGCCGCCCGATGTGAATTGTCTGCTGTCGGTCGCCGACCATTGCCTGAAAAGCGCCGACTACATCAACGTCATCGTGTGCGACAAGCAGAAGCATCTGCAATATCTGGACATGGATGCCGCCACCAAACATTGCACCAAGGGCATCGGCATCTGGGATTGGGCCAGCAACGACCAGGGCGGCGAGCCGGACGTGGTGATGGCGAGTGCGGGCGATGTGCCCACCAAGGAGGCGCTGGCCGCCGTGGTGCTGCTGCGCGAGCACTTTCCAGACCTGAAGATACGCTTCATCAACGTGGTCAATTTGTACAAGCTCGTCCCCTCCAGCGAACACCCGCACGGCCTGAGCGACCGCGATTTCGACAGCCTGTTCACACTGGACAAGCCGGTGATGTTCAACTTCCACGGCTACCCCTGGCTGATCCACCGCCTCGCCTATCGCCGCAACAACCACCGGAATTTCCACGTGCGTGGCTACAAGGAAAAAGGCAGCATCAACACCCCGCTGGAACTGGCGATCCAGAACCAGATCGACCGCTTCAGCCTGGTCATCGATATCATCGACCGCATCCCCGCGCTGCATGTAGCGGGCGCGCATGTGAAGGAGAAGATGCTGAACATGCAGATCGAGTGCCGTAACTATGCTTACGAGAACGGGACTGACCTACCGGCGGTGGACAACTGGACTTGGCCGTATTAGGCAGCATGCCCACCATCCTCACCATCAATAGCGGCTCCTCATCCGTCAAGGCCAGCCTGTTCGACATCGACGGTACGCGGCGCGATTACAGTTACGGGCATTTGCGCGATCCGCAAGCCGGGTTCGATCAGTTGCTGCAGGAGCTGTCCGGCCACGCGCCGGATATCGTGGGGCACCGGTTCGTGCATGGCGGCGAGATAGAGGATGCGGCGCGTCTGGTGGATGCGACCGAACGCGAGCGGCTGCAACACATCGTTCATCTTGCCCCGCTGCACCTGCCGGGCAATCTGATGGGCGTCGATCTGTGCAGCAAGTATTTCGATGTGCCGCAGGTCGCCTGCTTCGATACCGCATTCCACAACACCATGCCGCCGTTGGCAAAACGTCTGCCCATCCCGCAGGAATTCGGCCTGCGCCGCTTCGGCTTTCATGGTCTGAACTACGCCTACGTCGCCTCGCGTTTGCCCGACATGCTGGGCGCAGCGGCGCACGGGAAGATCGTCGTTGCCCACCTCGGCAGTGGTGCCAGCCTGTGCATGCTGGACAAACTGAGATCCGTCGACACCACGATGGGCTACACCCCGGCAGGCGGCATCGTCATGGGCACGCGCAGCGGTGACCTCGATCCCGGCGTGATGCTGGAACTCGCCAAACGCTACGATAGCGCGCAACTCGGCGACATCGTGTTCCACAAAATGGGTCTGCTTGCCTTATCCAACGGCGAAAGCAGCGAAATGTCCGACCTGCTCGCCAGCCCGGGTGAACAGGCAAGATTCGCAGTGGACTATTTCTGCCACCAGACCCGCGCCGCCATCGGCAGCCTTGCCGCCAAGGCGGGCGGCATCGACGCGTTAGTCTTCACCGGCGGCATCGGCGAGCATTCCGCACAGATCCGCCAGATCATCTGCGCCCCGCTGGATTTTCTCGGCATCGCGCTGGACCAGGACGCCAACCAGGCGTGCTCGGCCAGAATCGAAAGCAAGGGCAACAAACCCGTGCTGATCATCCCCGCCGATGAAGAGGCAATGATCAAGGATTTGTGTTTACCGTTCGGGCGGTAGGCTGAAGGTTCCGGATCTGTATCTTTCTGTATTGATCATACTGCAGAGCTCTCTGCGTTAATAAATCCTGACCACCTCGTGCGCTACTGGCACGTCATTGCGATGTCTGGCTGCAAGCTCATCGGATGGTCAGTGTGCGATAGCGCACGGATACAAACGACCAGTTTCAATAAGGTTCCCGCCATGAGACAAGTGGCTCCCGATAACTGTCAGTCACAAAGACATTTCGCATGCGGCTTGGTGGAGTGCATGAAGGATGACCTGTGCGAATTCAGCATCGATTGCGCAGACGCGGGTAATTATTGCGGCCACCCGAGTGTCGGATATTCCGAAACGGTGCATCGGGCATTGATTGCAATGCGAGATCAAGAGCGCGCTATTGGTTCGGCAGCAATGCTGTAGCTATTTGGCCATTCACATAAACCGACCCGCTATGGAGCAGTCATGGATCAATCTGAACTTGTTGAAAGAGTCGCATTGGAGTTGCGCATATCGCACGCTGCATCGCAGCGCTTGCTGAAGGCGACACTGCGCGAGATCCGTGACCTGCTCCGCGTCGGGCACGCGGTGACCATCCCGCACCTTGGCACTTTCGATACGGCGACGTACGAGGCGCACCGTGGTTATCGGCCGGTCAGTAACGACTTTGCGATCTTCCCGAAGCGGCGCGTACCGGTGTTTCGCACGGGCACTTTGCTGCGCGATGAAGTCTACGACATCGAAGCGGACGAAGCAGGTGCGCCGACATGAGCGACGACAACAAGATCGCGCTCCATGACTTTGCGGCGCTGGTGGCCAAGCGTGCCAAGGTCAGTACGGTCGAAGCCAACACCTATATCCACCAGTTGGCGAAGAGCATGAGTGAGGAATTGGAGGCGGGTGGCGACATCCACCTGTATCACTTTGGCCGTTTCCATACGACCCATGTCGATGAACAGGCGGGGCACGATCCCAATTCCGGCGCGCCGTTGACGATCCCGGCGCACTCGCGTGTCCACTTCCGCGCCTATGGCGCATTGCGTCTGGCGGTCAACGCGCCTTTCAATCAGTTGCGCATCCGTGAGCTCACCCCGGACAAAAAAGCCTGGCGTACCAGAACCGGTTTCTGGATATTGCTGTTGCTTGTATTGTTGCTGATCTTGCTTGGCATCCGGGCAACCAGTTGGGTAGTCCCTCTGGATGCGTCCCCGATCCCGACCGCGATCGTTCCGGCTGCTCCCGTAACGCCGGAATCTATCCTGCCGGTCGCTGCGACGACGGGGTTCATCGTATCGCCCGGTGATACCTTGTGGGGGATCGCTGCGACCAGCCTGGGCGATCCTTATTGGTGGCCGGTCATCTATGCGGAGAACCGACCGGAGCTGTCCCACCATAACCCCGACCTGATCGATAGCGGCATCACACTGCGCATCCCCGTGCTGGCCGGTAGCGTGAGCGACCCTGATGGGGCCGATCTCCGTCTGCGAGCGAACGGCTACCAAATAGCGGCCGACGATTACCTGAAACTCGGCAATCCCCGTGCCGCAGCGTATGAGCAGGCCGCGACTCACTGCTATAAAGAATGATCGGGTAGCTGCGCTACCTTGTGAACGCCCGTCCTCATTGAACCTTGCATTCAGGCCGCACCGATCGCGCATGGCGATCGGTGCGGCCTGAACTGCCTTCACGGGTACATTCGCCTAACTTCCACTGTGTGCAAGCAAGCAGACTCTATGCAGGTCGATTGCGTAGGTACGTGCTATTTACTACTATGCGGCCAGCCCGATACTTTTCGTTGAGGGATATAAAGGGGCCAAGTTCGAATCGTTCCAGAAAGGACACTTCCGCCACACCACGCATTGAATCGAAAGGAGGTAGACCATGACTACAGGCACTATCCGTCTTCATCGCGTGCTCCGCGCCAAACCCGAGCGTATCTACAAAGCCTTTCTCGATGCGGACGCGATCGTAAAGTGGTTGCCGCCTTATGGCTTCACCTGCAAGGTCGAGCATATGGATGCGAAGGAGGGGGGCACGTTCAGGATGTCGTTCACGAACTTTTCCACGGGCAAAGGGGAATCGTTCGGCGGAGAGTATCTAAAGCTCGTGCCATCGAAGAAGATCAGCTATTCGGACAAGTTTGACGACCCGAACCTGCCCGGGGATATGAAGACGACGGTGACCTTTTTGCCGGTGTCGTGCGGGACCGAGATCGTCATCTTGCAGGAAGGTGTGCCCGAGGCGATCCCGCTGGAGATGTGCTATCTCGGCTGGCAGGAATCACTCGCGCAGCTCGCGAATCTAGTCGAGCCTGAGATACCAGGTTGAAGGGCAGCAAAGTCGAAGTAGTAGAGTCTTTGGCAGTAAAGGGCAGTTGAACAATAACCAATGGAGACCATCATGGGCAGCAAGGACAAGAAGAAAGAATCAAAGGGCAAGAAACCGCAACCCAAGCCGGTACCGGCAGCGAAGTGATCCTGAGTTGAGGATCCTGCATTGAAATAGCTTTCACACATCGCCCGCAAGGGCGATGTGCTTTTGAGAGACACGCGATGGAATTGAAAGAACTTGGTTGGAATACGCAACTTCAAGCCCAGGCTGAAACGCTGTGCGATACCGGCCTGCATCTTGCGCGGGTGACGGCGGTGGATCGCGGGCGTTATGTCATCCGCAATGAGCAGGGCGAGGTGCCCGCCGAGTTGCGGGGCAAGTTCATGCATGCGGCCACCTCATCAGTGGATATGCCTTGCGTGGGGGATTGGGTGTGCGCGGAATATCTCGATGCGGCGTCGCATGCGCCCATCCATGATGTGGTGCCGCGCCGGTCTTTCCTGCGGCGCAAGTCGCCCGGCAAGAACATCGATTTCCAGATGATTGCGGCGAACATCGATGTGGCGTTCATCGTGCAGTCGTGCCATTTCGATTTCAATGTGCGCAGGCTGGAGCGTTATCTGGTGATGGTGAACGAGGGGCGGATCGAGCCGGTGCTGCTGCTGACCAAGACCGATCTGGTGAGTGCGGATGAGTTGGAGAGAATGATCGGCAGCATCCAAGCGGCGGGCATCACGGCGCGCATCATCGCGCTCAGCAATATGACGGGTGAGGGCGTGGCGCAGGTGCGCGAGGTGATGAAGGCGGGCAGGACATATTGCCTGCTGGGCTCATCCGGTGTGGGCAAGACGACGCTCATCAACCAATTGCTCGGACAGGATGCGCTGGAGACGGGCGCGGTGAGTGGCACGGGCGAGGGCAGACATACCACCACGCGCCGCCACTTGGTCGCCCTCGACAACGGCGCGCTGCTGATCGACATGCCGGGCATGCGCGAACTGGGCATCCTGAGCGCGGGTGAGGGGCTGGATGACAGTTTCGCCGACATCAAGGCGCTCGTCGGCCAATGCCGTTTCTCCGATTGCAGCCACAGCAAGGAGCCGGGCTGCGCGATCCGCACGGCAATCGAACGTGGGAGATTGAATGCGGCGCATTATCAGAGCTATCTGAAGCTCAAGGCCGAATCCGATTTCAACGAGATGTCGTATCTGGACAAGCGCAACAAGGACAGGGCGTTCGGCAAGATGGTCCGCACGGTGCTGAAAGAGAAGCGGAAGTGAGATAATCCGGCGCCATATCGCTGCATACAGATTTATTCAGGGAGTTGATGAGATGACTGGAATTCAAGGATGCATCGTTGCACTGGCTGCATTGGTCTTGGTCGGCTGCGGTCCGAAGGAAGATCAGTTCGTGGATAGCAAGGGGGCTGCCGAGCGGCAGGCACGCGGCGAATTGTTGCTGGATGTGCGTGAGGCCGACGATTACAAGGAGTTCCATGTCCCCAACAGCACGAACATCCCGTTCGGACGCCTGGAATCTCGCCTGGCAGAACTGGAACCCTACAAGGCCAAGCCCATCATGGTGATCGACCATTCCGGACTGCGTTCGCCCCGTGCATGGGAGCAGCTGAAAAAGGCCGGATTCTCTCAAGTGGCAGTCGTCACGGGCGGGATCGCCGAGTGGAGAAAAGCCGGGCTGCCTATCCAGACGCTGGAGATGCAATTGGAGCAGGAGCGGTTGCAGCGGGAGCAGGAGCAGATGGAGGAAGAGGAATGATGTCCGCATCGCAAGCTGCTGCGCGATGCAATCAATCTGAAACGAATATGAAGAACATGACGATCAATTCATTGGGTGCCACTTTGTTGGCCGTTCTATTTTTGGGGCTGGGCGGCTGTACTTCCGTGGTGAAGCTGAACGTGAAGCATGCGCCGGAAATGGATCTGGGCGCGGCGCGGACATTGAGCGTGGCGCGCTTCACGGTCTCCGGGCAGGTGCATCTGGATGCGGCCAATGGCAGGGATGCGTGGAGCAATCTGTTGAAGAACGCCGTGGTGGGCAGCTTTGCGGCGCCTTCGGATGTGAGCGTGCAGGAGACACAGTATGCGGGGCTGGTGGACGTGCTGGTGCGCAACGGCTATTACCAGGTCAGCACCGCTGCGGCGGACGCCAAGGTGAGCGGGCATGTGGATTATCGGGTGGATGACAGATTGTCTTCGCAGGAGAACAAGAAAGCCGAAGAGGGCAAGCGGATGACTTACACCTTGACGCGCACGGTGGAGGTGTCGCTGAACTTCATGGTGACGGACAGCCGTGGCATGGTGCTGGGCAATTCCCAGGTGCGGCATTCCTCGGAGAAGAAGTGGGAAGACGACAGCGAGGAAGCGGTGCGCCAACATGCGCAGCAGTTTAGCGTTTCATCCTATGTGATGGATGAGATCGCGGCGGCGAACGCGCTGCTGGTGAAGAAGATCGCCCCGCACTATGTGCTGGAAAGCCGCGTGCTTGAGGAATGTGATAGCGAGCAGCTCAAGCAAGGTAACAAGGCTGCAGAGGATGGTGATTGGCTGGCGGCGGCGAGCCACTGGCAGGCGATGAGTCGCAGCGGGGATGCGAAATGCCGCCATGCGGCGGAATACAACCTGGGTGTGTTCGACGAGAGCGAGGGGCGTTTGGGTGAAGCGCTGATGCGCTTCGAGAACGTGCACGCTTTCACACACGATAAGAAGTTCGCCGCCGATGCGGAGCGCATCCGTCAGCGCATGCGGGAGGAAGAACGGATGAAACAGAACGAGGCGAAGCGGCAGCAGGCTGAGCCGCTTTGACTCTTTGCTGAACGGATCGACACGTAATGATCTTCGAAGCCATTCAGGGGAATTAGATGTTCGATTCGATACTCCGCTTGTTGGGTTTTTCACCCAGGTTCTCAGATCAGGATTCATTCCAGCAATTGAATGAAGTGGCGCCGCTGAAGCCCGAGCAGGCAGCGGTGTCGGGTGTGGAGGTGCAGAAAAGTTCTTCCTTCATCCGCCGTGAGGCGATCCTGGACCGGAACGAGCGCATCGCGGGCTATGAGTTCGCCCTGGGGCAGAAGGTGCAGAGCCGCTTGATGGACAAGAGCGCGCTGATCCGGCGCGTGTACGACGAAGCGATGCTGGGCAATCTTGCGCCGCTGGGGGTGTCGTCTTTGCTGGGCGGGCGCAGCGCGTTCATCCGTCTGTCGCTGGATTCGTTGCGTAGTCCGTTGCTGGCTGCCATCGCCAATCCCAATATGGTGATCATGGTCGCACCGCGTCCTCTTGCCGAAGTCGATCTTGCCGCGTTGCGCGATAGTCTGGCGCATGTGGCGGGGATGGGGTTCAAGCTGGGCTGGTCGATCTGTCGGCCTTGTCCTGAATATGCCGAATTCCTGCGGCAGGCCGCTTATGTGGAAGTCGATACCACTGGTATGGATGGCATCCAGCTGAAGGCCCTGCTGGCGGAGCTGCGTGCAGCCAATCCAGCGCAGAAGCTGATCGCCAGCCGTTTGCAGACGCTGGATGATTTTAAATACTGTTTCGAGCGTCGCTTCGATCACTTCATGGGGCCGTTCGTTTCCAGTCGCGAAAATTGGCATCCGGCCAAGAGCGATGTGAATTATTTGCCGGTGTTTAAGGCGCTGGAGAGGATACGCGCCGGCGCAGAGTTCGATGTCATCGCCGAGGGGCTGCGTACCGATCCTGTGCTGACCTTCAAGTTGCTGCGCTACATCAATTCTCCCGGCATCGGTCTGCTGCAGAAGATCGACGATATCCAGCAAGCCTTGATGCTGCTGGGGCGGGAGCGCTTCTACCGCTGGTTGTCGTTGCTGTTGTTCGATACCAGCAAGTCTGGTTTTCAGGAGAATGTGATCCGTGAACAGGCGCTGACACGTGGCCGATTGATGGAGATGCTGGCGGGCAAGGGGCGGGTGCCCGCCAATGCCGATCAACTGTTCCTGGTCGGACTGTTTTCTCTGATGAACCTGATGCTGGCCCTGTCGCTTGAGGAAGTGCTGAGACAAGTGGCGTTGCCGGAAACGGCGGCGTCCGCACTCAGGGGTAAAGCGGGGCCGCTGTATGATGCACTGGCTTTGGTTGTCGCGGTCGAGTCTGACAATGGCGAGATGGAGGCTGCTGCTGCACAATGCGGTCTGGAAGCCGGCGAAGTGACGGGCATGATGATCGAGGCACTGGCCTGGGCGCAGGAGATCGTGGAAGTCGGTTGAGAACGAGGCAATTTTTATGAACGTGGACAGAGGAGTCGGTAAATGAGTGCAGTCGCAGATCACAGGATCGTTCGAAATTCCACAGTGGGTACAGAGCTGACAGAGGACAAGGCCAAACTGCTGGCCGGGAAACTGGGCGTGCGCCAGTTGAAAGACGGCGAACTGCTGGTGAAAGAAGGAGAGGCCGACCAGACGCTGTTCATCCTCGCCACCGGCAAGCTTGCGGTGACCAGCAAGGATGCGCAGGGCGTTGAACAAGCCGTGTACACCATGAAAGAGGGCGAATGTGCCGGCACCCGCGCCTTCGTCGAACAATCCCCGCGCAAGGCGACGCTACGCTCGATGGGCGATTCCACCGTCTACACACTGACGCCGGCCGATTTTGAGACCTTGCTCGAAGAAAATCCGCGTCTCGCCTTCAAGGTGATGCGTGCCCTGTTCCGCGTCACCCACGCCAACCTCTCGCGCATGAATCAGGAGACCAGGGAGCTGGCGAACTACATCTCCAAGACGCAAGGGCGTTATTGATCCACCACTTTTTCGGGTAATACAAAGATGACTCTGTTGCTGAAGCAGTTGTTCGCGCTGTTCCGCCTGCTCAATTCCGACACGGGCACCAACCAGATCGCGGCGGGCGTGGCCTGCGGCCTGATCCTTGGGTTTGCGCCCATGCTGTCGCTGCAGGGGCTGCTGGTGTTCCTGTGCATGTTCCTGTTCCGCATCCAGATCGGGGCGGCGCTCACTTCGGCGGTGTTCTTTGCGATGGTGGCCTGGTTGTTCGATCCGGTCTCGCATGCGCTCGGTGCGGCCATTCTGGAAACAGAATCGTTGCAGCCCATGTTCACCACGCTCTACAACCTGCCGCTGGTGCCGCTCACGAAGTTTTATAACAGCGTGGTGATGGGGGCGGGTGTGATCAGCCTGTTGCTGGCACCGCTGGTGTTCTTTGGCAGCAAGCTGCTGATCGCGCTGTATCGCGAGAAGGTGGTGGCGCGATTCAAGAGCAGTCCGGCCTGGAAGCTGTGGAGCGGGACGACTTTCTTCAAGTGGTATTCAAGCTATGAGAAGTTCCATGGATAAGACGACCGAAAACAAGAAGCCTGTGAAAAAACAGGGCCCGATCCGCGTCGAGGCCGTCGTGCCGATGCTTATCGTGGTCGGTGCGACCGTGCTGTATTTCTCGCTGTTCTTCGATGCGCACCTGCGGCGCGGGCTGGAGTACGGCGCGACGCAGGCGAATGGCGCGGAGGTGAACATCGGGCGGCTACAGACCAGTGTGTTCAAGGCGACGGTGCTGATCGGCGATGTGCAGATGACCGATCCGCTGCAACCGCTGCGTAACCGGGTGCAGATCGGTGAAGTGCGCTTCGGCATGTTGTGGGACGCTTTGCTGCGCGGCAAGGTGATGATAGACGAGGCGATGATCGAGGATGTGCAGATCGACACGCCGCGCAAACAGGCCGGCAGGGTGTTGCCGCCGCCTGCGCCGCAGTCTGGACCGAGCGCCTCCGACAAGATGCTGGCGACGATGAAGGAGGAGTTCTCAGGCAACGTGGTCGGCGATCTGGCCGCCATCGCGGCGGGAGCGAATCCTTCCGAGCAGTTGCAGCAGATCGGCGGCGATCTGAAGAGCGATGCCTATATGGCAGAGCTGCAACGCTCGATGGACGAGACCGAGCAGCAGTGGAAGACGCGCATGGCGGCATTGCCGCGCGGCGAGGACTTCAGTGCCTTGCGTACCCGACTGGGCAATGTGAAGGTGAAAGACGTCAAGGATGTGGCGCAGTTGCAGGCAGCGGTCAAGGAGCTGCAGGCCATCCGCGACGAGTTCGAAGCGAAGAGCAAACCCATCGGCGAGGCGGGTACCGGTCTGGCGGGTGACCTGAAGGGGCTGCAGACTTCGTTCGCCGGCCTTGATGATGTGGTGCGCGAGGATGTGCGGGGGCTGCAGGCACGCATGAAGCTGCCCTCGCTGGATGCGGGCAACCTGTCGCGTGCATTGTTCGGCATGGATGTGCTGAACAAGGTGCAACAGGCGCGCGCTTACATGGAGCAGGCGCGCCAGTACATGCCGAGCAAGGGCAAGCAGGCGGACAAGCCCGCGCCGCGCAATATCCACAAAGGCCGCGACTATGCATTCGGTCATCCCAAGGGTTATCCGGCTTTCTGGCTGCGCCGCGCGCTGGTGACTTCGACGCTGCCGGGCGGTAAAGGTCTGTCGGGCGAGATCCGCGATGCGGCGACCGATCAGGCGCTGGTCGGCCGCCCCATGATCGCGACACTGAAGGGAGATTTCCCGCAGCAGGGCGTGTCAGGGATCAAGGCCGAGCTGGTCGTCGATCACACCAAAGCTGAGCCGGTGGAACGCATGGAACTGTCTGTTGCGCGTTATGGCGTAGCCGGCCGTTCGCTGGTGAACAGTCCGAACGTGACACTGGGATTTGCGCAGGCAGTCGCCTCGGCGTCTCTCACCGCCGAGTTGCGCGGCGAGCAGGTGAAGATGCAGGTGAGCAACCAGTTCCGCGACGTGGCGTTCGAGACGACAGCGCAATCCACTGTGGTGCGCGAGATGATGCAGGCGTCCCTGGCCGGATTGAAGACCGTGCGTATGGATGCCGGTGTGCGCGGCACTTGGGGCGATCTGGACTGGAACCTGTCCACCAACCTGGGCGATGCACTGGCGCGCGGCATGAAGCGCTACCTGCAGGAAAAGATGGATGAGGCACGCAAGCGCATCCAGGCGCAGGTGGACCAGCGTATCGCTGCTCAGCGCCAGAAGTTGACTGCACGCCGCAACGAACTTGAATCGCGTTTGAGATCATCTCTGGCCGAGAAGCAGGCGCAGGTGGACAAGCTGCGCGCCGATCTGGAAGCCGCCCGCCGCGATCTGGAGCAGCGCAAGAATGCCGCAACGGATGCCCAGAAGCAGAAACTGAAACAGGATGCGAACCAGCTGTTGGACAAGTGGCGTCGCTAGCACTGCGCGATGGCGAACGGAGCCCAGACCTTCATCAATGAGCTGACATTCCGCAAAGCGTTGCATGACGATGTGGCGGCCATCGTTGCATTGGTCAATTCAGCCTACCGTGGCGATTCCAGTCGCGCGGGCTGGACGACCGAGGCGGATATCCTGGGCGGGCAGCGCACGGATGCGGAGGAGATCGCGCAGTCGATCGCTGAAGCGGGGTCGGAGTTCCTGCTGTGTATGCACGACGGCGAGACCATCGGTTCGGTACATCTGCTGCGGCAGGATGCGCAAACCGCATACCTGGGGATGCTGGTGATCAAGCCGGGTCTGCAGGGGCGCGGGCTGGGCAGCCGTTTGATGGACGAGGCGGAACGATTCCTGATGGAACAGTGGAGCGTCTCGCGTTTGCAGATGCAGGTGATCACTTTGCGCGAAGAGTTGATCGCATTCTATGAGCGACGCGGTTTTTCTCGCACGGGGGAATTCAAACCGTTCCCTGAAAGCGAACCACGATTCGGCTTGCCAAAAGTTATGGGTTTGAAGTTCGAGGTGTTGGAGAAGGGCTTGTCGTAGATCGAAGTGAAGACTGGGGTCGAACCGGGATATGGTGTGCTGAGTGAGGGGATAAGATGAAACCGAAATCAAAAATCAGGGCTGATCTGGATCTGGCGCTGTATGTCTCATCTGCGATGCTGGCAGTAGGGGTGTTCCTTCCGCTGACCAGCATCCCCGTTTATGGTGATGTCAGCTATCACCGTATTGCGCAGATCGAAGCGTATCTGGTGGTGATCTTCACGCTTGCGGCACCGGTGATGCTGTATCTCGGGCAGACCAAACGACTGTTCTTCGCACCCGTCGGCGTATGGATCGTGCTGCTGTTTCCGGCCATCAAGAGCGCGCTCACACCCAAGGGCGGCAGGAATATGTTCAGCGGAATAACTGATAGTGCATCGGGCGTGATGGGGGAATTCGCAGCCAGATTATTCCTGAACATCACTGAATTTAAATGGGGTGGGCTGATCTTCATCGCAGGGTTGCTGATATTCACCGCAGCATGTGTCCTTAAAGCACTGAAGAGATGATGTCCTGATCAGAGTCATGGAGTAGACATTGAATAGTGTGCCCAGGGCGCTACTTGCCGCGCTCAAGACCTTTTTCCATCCCCGCATGCTGGCATTGGTGCTGTGGCCGATGTTGCTGGCGATCGTGTTGTGGGTGGGCGCGGCGTTCATCTTTTGGGGCAGCTGGATGGCGGGGCTGACCGGGCTGGTGCAGCAGACTTCGCTGGAGCAATGGCTGGCGCAGAGCTTTCTGGCAGTGGCGACGCATTATCTGATCGCGACCGTGCTGGTGTTGCTGCTGTTGCCGGCGATCTTCGTGACGGCGTTGCTGATCACGGCGATCTTTGCGATGCCGACCATGGTTGAGCATGTCGCAGCAAAGGAATATCCGGCGCTGGATCGCAAGCAGGGCGGCACAGCGGCGGGGAATGTGTCGAATGCGCTGATGGCCGTGTCGGTGTATTGCATGGGCTGGATCATCAGTCTGCCTTTGTGGTTGTTCACGCCCTTTGCGCTGGTGTTGCCCATCGTGCTCATGGCTTATCTGAACCAGCGCTTGTTTCGCTATGACGCGCTGGCCGAACATGCCAGTCGCGAAGAGATGGCACAGGTCTTCGAGCGTGCTTCGGGGAAACTCTATCTGCTGGGCGCGTTGGCCGGACTGTTGCAGTTCGTGCCGCTGCTGAACTTCATTGCGCCGGTGTATGTCGCGCTGGCTTTCATCCACCTGTGTCTCGATGAGTTGCAGCAACTGCGTTTGCAATCTGCCGGGCGTATCGGCATTTGAATAGCGCCATGATGGCGCTGTGAGGTGATGCAGACCCTTGTCTTCTAGCTGGCGGAGCGGATGCTGCAGAAATTCAGCAAGTCGCCCAGTGCTTCATAAGCATCGCGCATCGAATGGAACAGCCCCATGAATCGGGATTCACTGTCATACAGTGCGCGGTGCGTGTGCGGGTCGGTGGTGAGGTAGATATTGACCATGATGCCCTCCGTTTGAACCTTATATCGGATATATTTCCCGCTACTTTAGGGGCGAACACATAACCGGCTGGAATATGCAGGGGGAACGATGAACGAATCAACTGGACCGACGGGCAGCAAGCGCAACATCTGGGTGCGCGGGCTGTTCATGCTGCTGATGGGATTGGCGTTCCATGTGAGCGGCACCGTGTTGGGTATCGTTACGATCATCCAGTTCGTGATCGTGCTGGTGAATGACGCACCCAATGCACGTTTGCTTTCGTTCGGTCGCAGTCTGGGCATCTACTTGCGGCAGACCGTGGACTATCTGACCTTCGTGACAGAAGACATGCCATTCCCATTCAGCGAATGGCCGTCTGTCGAGAAATAACTGCTTGTCCACTCCGATGGAATTGAGACTGGCTGCCTGCCAGCTGTTGGCTGAACGGGATGCGGCCGCAAAATGTGACGGCGTGCGGAAGCTGGTGCAGCGCTGGTCGGACGGCCAGCTTGCGCTTGACGCCGATACCAGCCTGGCGTGCGCACTACCCATCCCCGGACATCCCGCCAGACCTGAATTGATCGCGCCGCGCGACGTGGTGCGGCGCGCCATGCATACCCCGGAAGGTCGCGCGGCGATGGTGCATGCAATGGCGCATATCGAATTCAATGCGATCAATCTGGCGCTGGATGCGCTGTGGCGCTTCGCGGGTATGCCGCGTGAGTATTACGCCGACTGGTTGCGGGTGGCGGAGGAAGAAGCGCTGCACTTCACCCTGCTGGACGATCACTTGCGCACGCTGGGTTTTGCCTACGGCGATTTCCCCGCGCACAACGGGCTGTGGGATATGGCGCAGAAGACGCGGCACGATGTGCTGGCGCGCATGGCCTTGTTGCCGCGCACGCTGGAGGCGCGCGGGCTGGACGTGACGCCGGGCATGAAGGCGCGGCTGGTGCAGGCGGGCGATAAGGCGATAGCACCCATCATGGATGTGATCATGCGCGACGAGGTGGGGCATGTGCAGATCGGCATTCGCTGGTTCGATCATTTGTGCGCGCAACGCGGGCTGGAGCCGCTTGCGACCTATGCCGGTTTGTTCGCGCAACATCATCCAGCGCCCTTGCGCGGGCCGTTCAATCTGGAAGCACGACGGGCGGCAGGGTTCAGCGAAGCGGAGTTGCAGGCGTTGTCGGAACAGGGCTCATAAGGGGACGGTTACAGCATGGGATATACGGTCGAGGTGAAGGAGATCGACGGCTTGCGCACGTTGCATTTCGGTTCGGCATGGATGCAGGGCGCGATGCGCATCGATAGTCCGTTCGATCTGGCATTCGAATACACACGGGTGATGATGGCGGCGCTGCTGTTGCGCACCGGCGATTTTCCGAAACGGGTCTTGCTGATCGGTCTGGGTGCGGGTTCGCAGACCAAGTTCCTGTACAAACACAGACCGGCCGCGCATCTGACCGTGGTGGAGATAGAGACCAAGGTGGTGAATGCGGCGAAGGAATCGTTCTGTCTGCCGGACGATCCGGCAAGGCTGGAAGTGGTGGTGGGCGACGGGGTGGAGTTCGTTTATCAGACTGAACAACAATTCGACTTGATCATGGTGGACGGTTTCAATGATCACTCGCATCCCGGCGATCTGAACACCTTGCCGTTCTACAAAGCTTGCCGCGAGCGACTGACCGATCAGGGCATCCTGGCGGTCAACCTCATCGGCTTGAGCGACGGGGTGAAGGGCGGTTTCGCGTTCATCGAATCGGCCTTCGCGCAGCGCGCGGTGAGGTTCCCGCGCTGTGCCAGCGGCAACACCATCGCCTTCGCGGCGACAGGTGAGCCTATAGATATTTCCCTGGAAGAATTACATAAGAGAGCGGCAAAGGAAGATGCCGGTCTGGCGCTATCGCTGATGCTGGACAGGCTGGCGACGCTGCCCGGCTGCGAGGAGGGGCGCCTGATTCTTTAGTTGCTGGAGAGCACGACCTGACCGGTGGTGCGTTCGTCTTCGTGCCGGATCACGGTGGTGGTGACCGTGATGTGCTCGTCCTTGCGCAGGCCGTAATGCTCGGTGAGCAGATGGGCGATCAGGGTGGCATTGTTCTCGTCGGGCACCAGTGCCATGGTTACGCTGTCCGTAGGGTTGTGCAGCGTGACGCGATAGAAGTGGGCGGGGATGCGTATGTATGTGCGGTGCATGGTGATCCTTTTCGGGCTGGATTATTGATTTGTGCATACCAATAGCCCATATCGTCGCAGCTCAGTGAATGGGCGTTCTGCTGACTCGGGCATAAAGCTACCGTTTGGGCTCTGCTTTGTAAACAAATAAAAATATATAGGCCTGCGGATAGCCTGATTGCTCAGGCTTGTGGTGGCAGCCAAAGATGGGCGAACCGGCCTCCTTGAGGATGTCGATGACGCCGCAACTTCCTTCCATATGGGATATCGCGATCTCCACCATTGGCTCTTCGTGGCGTCGTCGCTGGATGCGGAACAGGAGGTGAATATTTGACCCTGACCGGCTGGCAACCTATGCTGCGTGCATTCCGCTTATTCTTCGCGACTCTTTTTATCTGCCTTTTCCTCCATGCTTCTCGATCCGCGCACCCTGTTGTTCTCCCTGATACTGGCCAATTCGCTCATGGTGTTGAGCCTGTTCGTTGCGGCTTCCGTCAAGGGGCGCGAGCAGGGATTGAACAAGTGGGCGATCGCGGTGCTGCTGGAGACGTTGACCTGGTTGCTGGTCGCCGCACGTGGGACAGTCCCGGATGAGCTTTCCATCGTTGCCGCGAACATGTTCAAGGCGGCTTCCCATGCGCTGATCCTGGCCGCCATCTACGAATTCCAGCGCCGCGAATTTGCACTCTGGAAGTTCTTCGTGCCGGTCGTGCTGATGCTGGCTACGACCGGCATGCTGATCGACGACATAGCGGGCCGTTTCATCTGGTGTGGATTGATCTATGCATTCCAGGTGCTGCTGATCGCGCATGCCTTGCTGTCGGATACCGAGACGCGCAAGGGCCGGGCATGGCGCTTGCTATTCGGCGGTGTGCTGATGATCCTGCTGGTACTTGCCATGCGGGCAGTGGCGGCTTTGTCCGGTTTAGTTGATTTCGCGCAACCGCAGAACCATGTCGCCATCCATTGGGTGCAGGTCATCTCGTTCATCGCGGTGATGGCTACCGCCTTGCTTGGATCGGTGGGTTTTGTGCTGATGATCAAGGAGCGCACGGACCGGGAGATCATGCATCTGGCGATGACCGACAGTTTGACCGGCGTGCCCAATCGCCGCGCATTGATGGATCAGGGGGAGTTGGTGCGGGCGCAACGCAGCGGTCACCCGATGTCCTTGCTGATGATCGATATCGATCATTTCAAGCGCATCAACGATATCTACGGCCATCCGCTCGGTGACGAGGTGTTGCGCCAGGCTGCCGCGCTGATGGGGCAGCGACTGCGCGCGGGCGATGTGCTGGGGCGTTACGGCGGCGAGGAATTCTGTGTGATCGCCCCGGATACCGATGCCGAGGGTGCGCTGATATTGGCCGAATCGTTGCGTGAGATACTGGCGGCCACGCCGCTGCAGACCGAGGCTGGCGCGATCGCCATCACGATCAGCATCGGCTACACCTGTTGCGCGACCACCGGTGCACGTGAGATGAAAGACCTGCTGGCGGAAGCCGATGTCGCGCTGTATCAGGCCAAACAGGCCGGGCGCAACCGGGTCGTGCGTGCCACTGCCTGCGTGGTGTAGTTGGCCGGGCAGGCTCCGTAAAGGGCTGAACAGATCAGAGGCTGGGTAATGGAATGAGATATCGGTGCCCGAGTTGTAACTTCCCGATCTTCAATCGCCGCGTACCGCGTTGCGAATCGTGCGGTGCTGCCTTGCCGCAGGCACTGTTGTATTCTGCGCAACAGATCGAGTCCATCGATGCAGAGTTCGAGAAGAACAAGGCGCAGGTGGATCGAATGAAGCGGAATATGGGCGTCCCGAGTACCGGCGGAAGTGACGGCTGAGGAGGAGACTGGGGCGGAAGTTGCGGCGGGGATGGCGGAGGCTGCGATTGATCGGTAGCACGTCATCGCCATGAAACGATAACGGATGAGACGGGAGCATCATGAGTCAGGAATTCCTGAATCGAATGAAAGGACCTTTTCGCGGCATGCTGCACTGGACCGATCTGGATATCTTGTGGGCGGCGGTGCGGGCGAAGCCGGAGGGCTGGTATATCAGTATGGTCGGCGAAGAGCCGGTGCCGCAGACGATGACGGTCGAGGCATTGAACGAGTTCATCACGGAGGTGGATGCATTGCTGCGGCGCGAACATGACTGTACGCACTGCGGTATCGTGTATGCCGACGATATGGAGCACCCTACGCTGATCAAGATCCACGACCCGGCCAGCGTCGGCAGTTCATGCAGCAGCACCCCGGTGCCGCCACGCTGGATGCTTAGCCGTATGCCGCCGTCGCTGATCGCGGACGAAGCGCCCTTGCCGGGCAATCGCCGCCGCTGGTGGCAGAAGCTGTTCGGGTGAGGCTACTGTGTTACAGTTTTGATGCGGTGCGTTTGGTTGCGGCAGTCTGAGGGGGCAGGCCGATTATAGAGGGGGAGATTCAAATGGAAATGCTTCCGTTTCTGCGCAGAAATAGATACCTCTATCTGCGATACACCCTGCTCGGCTTGGTCATCGTACTGTCTTTCGCCTCATTCCAGATTTTCTTCGTCTTACCCGAGTACCAGCCCCAGCAATTCATCGTTCCGGTCGTGCTCGGCACATTCATCGGCTTTCTGTTGTCCACACTGGTCGCGATGCGGCGCGAGATCATCAATAGACAGCATCTGTTTCGTGCGGTGGCCGATCTGGCGCAGGAATTCATCTATGTGCGCAACATCGAGGGTGTGTACGAATATGTGTCGCCTTCCTGTCTGACGATCACGGGCTACAGTCAGGCGGATTTCTATGACCAGCCGCATCTGATGTCGCGTCTGGTGCTGGAGGAAGATCGAGAAGTCTGGGACCAGCATGTCTACCAGATGCACGAGCAGGGCAAGCCGGAGAGGTTGCTGATCCGCATCCGCGCACGGGACGGTGCGATACGCTGGCTGGAACATATTTGCAGCGACCTGCGCGACGAGCAGGGAAAGTTGCTTGGGGTGCGTTCGACAAATCTGGATGTCACCGAGCGCATGCTGAAGGAACGGCAACTGGCGATCGCCGCGACCGCGTTCGAGACGCACGACGCCATCCTGATCACCGATGCGGAAAGTCGGATCATCCGTGCCAACACAGCTTTCACCGAGATCACCGGCTATGAGCCGGGTGAGGTGATCGGCAAGACGCCGGCCATCCTGAAGTCGGGTAAGCACGACAAGTCGTTCTACGAGGAGATGTGGGCGACGCTGGCACGCGAAGGTAGATGGGAAGGCGAGCTATTAGACCGCCGCAAGAATGGTGATATCTATCCCAAGCAACTGACCATCACGGCCGTCAGGAACGAGCAGGGTAAGGTGACGAACTACGTTGGGATATTCAGCGACATCACCACCCGCAAGGCCGCCGAGGAGGAGATCAACCGCCTCGCCTATTACGATACGCTCACTTCATTACCCAACCGTCGTCTGCTGATCGATCGCTTGCAGCTGGCGATGGCGGCCTGCGATCGCAACCAGAGTTACGGCGCGGTGCTGTTCATCGATCTGGATAACTTCAAAGAGCTCAATGACACGCAGGGACACGATGTCGGTGACCAGTTGCTGGTCGAGGTGGCGCACCGGCTACTTGCCTGTGTACGCACGGGAGATACGGTGGCTAGACTGGGCGGGGACGAGTTCGTGGTCATGCTGGCCAACCTGTTCGATACCGAGCTGGATGTGGTGCCGCGCGCGGAGTCGGTGGCCACCAAGGTGCTGGCGTCGCTCAATCTGCCCTACCTGCTCAACGGCCAGCAATACCACGGTACTGCCAGTATCGGCGTGACGCTGTTCCATGGCAGCGAGAAGAGCATAGACGAATTGCTCAAGCATTCCGATGTGGCGCTGTATCAGGCCAAGAACAGCGGGCGCGCGACACTGCGCTTCTTCGATCCCTCCATGCAGCAGGCGCTGGAGCTGCGGGCCAGACTGAACAAGGATATGCATCTGGCCTTGCAGGCGCAGCAGTTCCAGTTGTATTTCCAGCCGCAGGTCGATGCGGCAGGGTGTTGCATCGGTGCCGAGGTGCTGCTCAGATGGGAACATCCCGAGCGCGGCTTGCTGTTCCCGAACGCGTTCATCTCGCATGCGGAGGAGTCGGGGATGATCGCCGACATCGATTTCTGGGTGCTGCGCGAGGCCTGCCAGCGGCTACAGCGCTGGCAGGAGAAAGCGGACTTCGCGCGTATCCCGCTGGCGGTCAACGTTTCGGCAGCCGCCTTCATGCGGGCCGATTTCGTCGAGGATGTGCTGTCCATCGTGAATAGCTGCGGGGTCGAGCCGGGGCTGCTCAAGCTGGAGCTGACCGAGACCTCGCTGGTGGACGGCGTGGATGAGGCGATAGGCAAGATCAGCCGCCTCAAGTCGGCCGGCATCCGCTTCTCGCTGGATGATTTCGGCACGGGGTATTCCTCGCTCTCCTATCTGCGCCAGCTGCCGATCAGCCAGTTGAAGATCGACCGCGCGTTCGTGCGCAACGTGGTCACCGAACCGGGCGATGCGATGATCGCCAAGACCATCATCGGCATGGCGCAGAACCTCGGTCTGGAAGTGGTGGCGGAAGGCGTGGAGACACAGGATCAGCTCGACCTGCTGGTATCCTTCGGATGTCGCACGTTCCAAGGCTATCTGTTTTCACGGCCTTTGACGTTGTGGGACTTTGAGGGTGGCAACTGGACGAACATGTAGGTGCGGGCAATTGCCCGAGGCGCCGGATATTTTTTGATGGGAGGCGGGGCGTGAAGATCCGTATCATGATGACGGAGGACATCGAGGCTGCGACTGATCTGCAGCAACGGGTCTATTCGGCTATCCCGCCTTTCACGCAACAACAGTTCGAGAGCCTGCTTGATCATTTCCCTCAGGGGCAGTTCGTCGCTGAACTGGATGGCAAGATCGTCGGGCTGGCGGTGTCGCTGGTGATCATGTGGGACGATTACAGCCTGCATCACACCTGGAATAGCGTGACCAACAATGGATATTTCGACACGCACGACATGAGCGGGCGCACGCTCTATGGTGCCGAGGTCTGTGTCGATCCGGCGGTACGTCATCATGGTGTGGGACACGGTCTATACGAGGCGCGGCGCAAATTGTGCCGCGCGATGAACCTGAAGCGCATCATCGCGGGCGGGCGCCTGCCCGGTTATCACAAGGTGGCCGAGCGCATGCCGCCCGAGGAATATGCCAAGCGCGTGGTCTGGGGAGACATCTACGATCCGGTGCTGCGCTTTCAGCTGGGAGAAGGTTTCAACTATTGCGGCATCCTGAAAGGCTATCTGCCGGCGGATGACGATTCACTGGGCAATGCGGCGCTGATCGTCTGGCTCAATCCGGATTTCGATGCGGACCGTCCGACCGTGTTGCCGACCACCAAGCTATTGCAGGAGGGGATATGAGAGTTCGCATCGCGGCAGTCCAGTACAAGTTGCGCCACGTCGATGATTGGGAAGGGTTTGCCAATCAGGTGCGCTTCGTTCTGCATAGTGCAGCCGACTATGAACCGCATTACGTGTTGCTGCCGGAGATATTCACCACGCAGATATTGTCGTTCATGGACAATGAGGATGTGCCCAAGGCCGTGCGCGAGTTGAGCGAGTACACGGCGCGTTATATCGAACTGCTGCGCGGTCTGGCGATGAAGCACAAGTTCTTCCTGATCGGCGGCACTCACCCCACCATGCGTGAAGGACGACTGTTCAATACCGCCTATCTTTTCACGCCGGACGGCGAGGTGCATACGCAGGACAAGATCCACCGCACGCGCTGGGAGAAGGAGAAATGGCACACCGACCACGGCGATGCACTCAAGGTGTTCCACACGCCGCACGCCAAGATCGGCATCCTGATCTGCTATGACATCGAGTTCCCGGAGCTGGCGCGTCGTTTGTCGGAAGAGGGCGCGGAGATCGTGTTCGTGCCTTCCTGTACGGATGACAGGCAGGGTTTTCTGCGTGTGCGCTACTGTTGCCATGCGCGCGCCATCGAGAACCAGATCTATGTTGCCATGACCAGCACGGTGGGCAATCTGCCGGTGGCCGGTTTGCGTCTGCATTACGGTCAGGCGTCCATCATCACGCCTTCCGACTTCCCGTTCGCGCGCGACGGTATCGCTGCCGAGGGTGTGATGAACGAGGAACAGATCGTGGTGGCGGATGTGGACCTCGCCCTGCTGGACGAGAACCGGCTCAAGGGCACCACCATCCCGTTGCTGGATAAACGTACCGATTTTTACGATGAGAAAGCGGTGAATGTCACCGTATCCTGAATATGTCTGAAACAAGCAATAGTTCGAACTTGAGTGAACTGCCGCCCTCTCTGGTCTGGTCACACTTCGCCACGCTGTGTGCGATCCCGCGTCCCTCCTATCGTGAAGAAGCACTGAAGCGGCATCTCGCTGCCTGGGCCGATGCACGCGGCATCGCGCATTTCGAGGATGCGGTCGGCAACCTCATCCTGCACAAACCCGCCAGTCCCGGTTGCGAGTCTGCGCCCGGCGTGATCCTGCAAGGTCATCTCGATATGGTGTGCCAGGCCAATGCCGGCACGGTGCACGATTTCGAACGCGATGCGATCCAGACCGTGCTGCGCGACGGCTGGGTGGTGGCGGAGAACACCACGTTGGGCGCGGATAACGGCATCGGTGTGGCGCTGGCATTGGCGGCGCTGGAAGCGCAAGGGATCGAGCATCCTGCGCTGGAAGTGTTGCTGACCATCAATGAAGAGTCGGGCATGGACGGCGCGCGCGGTCTGGTGCCCGGCACCTTGCAGGGCCAGTCGCTCATCAATCTGGATACGGAGGAATGGGGACATTTCTATCTCGGCTGCGCGGGCGGGGTGGATGTGGAGGTGCGCCACATCAGTGAGATGGAAGCGCTGCCGCCGGACTACGCGGTGTTGCGTTTCGATGTGTCCGGTTTGCGCGGCGGACACTCGGGCATAGACATCCATCTCGGGCGCGGCAACGCCATCAAGTTGCTGGCTGAGGCTTTGCGCGATCTGGCCGCGCACACCGATGTGCGCCTGATCGAGATGCAGGGCGGCACAGCGCGCAACGCCATCCCGCGCGAAGCGTTCGCGATCTGCGCCGTGCCTCTCGCTGCGGTGTCCGGTATAGACGAATGGGTGGAGCATCGCCTGACTTCCTGGCAGCACCGCTTCGCGGATGTCGATGCGGGCGTGACTTTCCGCTACGAGCTGGATGAGATGCCAGTGGGTCAGGCGGTGACCGTGGCAGAGCGGGATCGCCTGCTCGGCTTCCTCGATAACGCGGTCAACGGCGTCTCGCGCATCAGCGATGACTTCGCCGGTGTGACCGATACATCGAGCAATCTGGGCGTATTCAAGTTGGCGCAGGGCGAAAGCAAAGTGACTTTCAAAGTGCGCTCGCTGCTGGATGCGCGTGCGGATGTGCTGGCCGACAAGCTGGTCTCGTTCGCCTCCGGCTACGGTCTGCGTGCTTACAAGGATGGTGCTTATCCGGGCTGGACGCCCGATCCTGATTCGGCATTGCTGGCCTTGTGTCAGCAGGTGTATGCGGCCCAGTTTGGCGCGCCTGCTTCCCTGCAGGTGATCCATGCCGGACTGGAATGCGGCCTGCTGGCGGCCAGCCATCCGCATCTGGACATGATCTCGTTCGGGCCGGACATACGCGGCGCGCATGCGCCGGGCGAACGGGTGGAGGTCGAGTCGGTTGAGCGCTGCTGGGACCTGCTGCAGGCGGTGTTGCAGGCGCTGGCGCGCGCCTGAGCCGGATCATCCGTATAGCTGCGATACCAGCGAATACTCGGTGATGGCGGCATAAACCAGCTGCCAGTTGATGGTTTGATCCTCTGCCTGACTGGCTAGTGCGTCGTGCAGACTCAAGGTCTGTAACTGCGGCAGACCCGCGAGCAGATCGCTGTTCGAGGTGGTCTGCAGGAATGCTTCAAACGACGGGAACTGGCTGCCGGAACGGCTGATGAAATTGCCGGCTACTGTGCTGAATGCATCGGCAGCGCTGGCAAGCAGGGCCGTGGCACTTTGCGCATCGCTGGTGAATGCCGCTTCCAGTTTGTCGGTGTCCAGCTTCAGTCTGCTGCTTCCCGCCGGGAAGATGTCAGGCTGGAGTTCGATACCCAGCTGCGACAGATCGGTCAGTGTCGCGCCCCCGTTCGTATAGCTGCTTAGTGCTTGCGCATCGAGAGAACGCGACAAGTCGCTTGCAGTGGTGATGCTGCCCGAGGATGGCAGGTTCATCTTGTCGACAACGGCGATGGTGCTTTGCAGTGTGTTGAATGCATCGACCAGACTTTGCGCACGGGTGGTGAATTCGGCGAGATCGACGGTTTCCTCGGTCGTGCCGGATTTCAGCGGGCGCAGCGCGTTCTGGAACGTGACGCTGGCGGACAGCAACTGCCCTCTCGCCGAGATGCCGACCATGGTCGACGAATATCCGAACAAGGCCGGCGTGGACAGGCTGAGTTGGGCGGACAGCAAAGCATAGGAAGGCGTAACGGCAGGGCTGGCAAGGATGCCGGCCACCGATGCATTGGGGTTGATGCCGAGCAAGGGATCCATCTTCTTCTCCCCGGTCTGAATTGCGGAATGACCACTGGCTATCACATGGTACTCCTGAAGATCAGGCACTTAAAGCGCGCTGCCGCACGGATGCTGGCAAAACACGCGCCAGGGAATTAGACTCAGGCCGCTTGGAGGAGATATGCAAGATAAGTGGATGGATAGCCTCTCACCTGAAGATGAGGCTGAATTAGAAAGATTGTGTTTCCGTACGCTGCTGGAGCGCGCGCGTCTGGCTTCGATGATGGCGCCGCTAGGCACACTGTACATCGCCTGGCTGGTGTGGGAAACCACGCCCTGGTTCTGGATCTTCGGTTGGATGTTGCTCAACAGTCTTTCCGACGGTATCACCTATGTGCTCTCCACCCGTTGGTTGAAGCAGCCCATGCCGCATGCACGCATCAGCGCTGCGCTCAACTGGCAGATCGTGTTGCGCGTGTTGCAAGGGCTGAGCTGGGGCGCGGCCATCGTGTTCTTCCACGGCGAAGGTGAAACTGCAGCGATCGGCGATATGATCATCCTGCTGCTGTTGATCTCCATCTCGGCGGTCAGCGTGACCAACATGGCGCCTTCGTTCATCACCATGCTGACCTTTTGCGCGTCCATCTTGATTGTGCCCTTCCTGTTCTTCCTGTCATTGGGGGAGTCGCTCTACATCAATCTCGCCATCGGTCTGGGGGTGTTGTTCCTGGTCGAGATGCAGATCGGCTGGGATGCCTATCGGCAGTTCGAAGAGGGGATGCGCCAGCTAGTGCAGAACCGCAGCAACCGCCGCCAGCTGGAGTTGCGCAACGGGCAGCTCGACGCGCTCAACCAGACGCTGCAAGTGCTGGCGGTGCATGACCAGCTCACCGGTCTGTATAACCGCCACTTCATCGTCGAACAGCTGGAACGCCAGTATGAGATGTTCGGTCGCTACGGCAGTGTGTGCTCCATTGTGCTGATCGATATCGACCACTTCAAGAACGTGAACGACAGCTTCGGTCACGGGGTGGGAGATAACGTGCTGGTGTCGTTCGCGCGTTGTGTGGAGACGTTGTTGCGGCAGGGGGATTTCTTCGGGCGCTATGGCGGCGAGGAGTTCATGCTGGTGTTGCCCATGACGGATAGTGCGGCCGCCGCGCAACTCGCTGAGCGTATCCGTAGCAAACTGAAGGACAGCGATCTGCTTGCCGGCCAGCAGGATGCCTGGTGTCTGTCGGCTTCGTTCGGCGTGGCAGAGATACGTTCGGGTGAATCGCTGGATAGCTGGCTGGTGCGCGTGGATCAGGCTTTGTATCGCGCCAAGGACAATGGCCGTGATTGTGTGGTCGAGGAATGAGCGGTGCTACGCCTTGAGTCAACCCTATCGGTGTGGGGACGTCCCGAGTTCGAGGAGACGCTCAAGCGCGAGCTGATGCAGCTTGGTATCGCGGCTCTTCCGCTACAGGCGGGGCTGACTTCGGGAAGTCAGGCGCTAGACCGGCCGATCAGTGTGATCATCAAGCACATCGAAGATGCCGGCCCGGTCATCCGCGTGATGGCCGGGATATTCTTCAAGAGTGTGATTGCGGGCTGCAGTTGTGCCGATGACCCCACGCCGACGAACGAGCTGGATGAATTCTGCGAATTGCAGCTCGATATAGACAAGATGACGGCTGTCGCCACCATTACGCTGCAGGATTGAGTCGCGGCGGGATGTGAACACCTAAGGCGAGCCGTATCAGCCCCTTATTCTGTACAATTGCGCCCTCGCGAGCGGCCTGCAAGGCTCGCCTTGCCACAAAACATTAAACGGAGTCTATCGCATGCAAGCACCGATCCCTTTACGCAACGTTCCGCAGTCCAACATCTTTCGCAAGGGCGATGTCTTTGTGTTGTTCGGCGAACTGTTCGGACGGGGCTATGCCAACGGGCTGATCAATGAAGCGCGCAAGGCCGGTATGACCATCGTCGGTATCACGGTGGGGCGCCGCGACGAGAACAACGCGCTGCGTGCTTTGACAGCGGAAGAGCTGGCGACTGCAGAAGCCAATCTGGGCGGGCGCATCATCAATGTGCCGCTGATGGCCGGTTTCGATCTGGATGCACCGGCCGGTGAGCCGACCCCGACCGACCTGATCTCCGACATGACCCTGAAGAGCTGGCAGACCGACAAGCTGGATTGGGCGCAGGTCGAGAAGTGCCTCGCGGCCGGTGTGCTTCGCTTCACGGATTCCGTGGCCAAGGTGATGGCCGAGCTGGACGGCATGATCCCGGACGGTGCCAATGCCTTCTTCGCGCACACCATGGCGGGCGGCATCCCCAAGGTGAAGGTGTTCCTCGCCATCGCCAACCGTATCTACAAGGGACGCGGCGAGCGTTTCATGCCGTCCAGCGCGCTGGTCAACAGCGACCTTGGCAAGCTGATCCTGATGAATTTCGACGAAGTCACGGCCAACACCTTCCAGCATCTGATCGAGGGCAGCGCCGCCATCCGTGCACGTCTGGAGAAGAGCGGCGGGCAGGTGCGTTACACCGCCTACGGTTACCACGGCACCGAGATCCTGATCGGCGGCAAGTACGAGTGGCAGACCTACACCAACTACACGCAGGGCCGCGCCAAGATGCGTCTGGAGCAGCACGCGGAAGCGGCCTGGAAGCAGGGTATCAAGGCGACGGTGTACAACTGCCCGGAGATCCGTACCAACTCGTCCGACATCTTCGTCGGCGTGGAATTGTCGTTGTTCCCCTTGCTGAAAGCTCTGAAGCAGGAAGGCGGCGGCGCTTGGGCGGAAACACAGTGGAAAGCCTGCCGCGAGGTGTTACAGGAAGGCGAATCGCTGGAGAACCTGCTGAGCACCATCGACGCTTATAACGACAGCGAAGTGATGAAGGGTTTCCGCAATTTCACGGCCTGGCCGATGGACAACACTGCCGAACTGGCGGATGTGATGATCGGCACGTCGGAAGCGATCACCAAGATGCACAAGACGCGCGATGCGCTGGTGACGGATGTGTTGAGTTCACTGGTGCTGGAAGGTACCGGCCCGCTGATGTTCCACGAGACATCGAACCCGGCCGGTCCTGTGCTGTGGCTGAACCATGACGTGATCGCCAAGCAACTGAACCAGATGCACGCCTGATCGATACGGTCCAAAGCCGCGAGCGTCCTGCTCGCGGCTTTTTTCATTTCAGGCCAGCTGTATCACTCGATGCGGCAGGCTTCCTCGAAACTCAGTCTCGGATTGCGCGGATAGACACCCTTGGGGTCGCCGTAGCCGAGGCTGCAGACGAAGTTCGATCGCACATTCGTTCCCGCAAAGAACAGTTCGTCCACCTTGGTATTGTCGAAGCCGGACATCGGTCCGCAATCGAGGCCGAGCGCGCGCGCCGCGATGATCAGATAAGCACCCTGCAGCGTGCCGTTGCGGAAGGCGTTGGTGAAGGCGGTCTTCTCATCCCCGTTGAACCAGCTCGGTGCATCCGGTGCGTTGGGGAACAGTTTGCCCAGTTTCTCGTAGAAGTGCAGGTCATAGCCGATGATGGCCGTGACGGGCGCAGCCATGACCTTGGCGCGGTTGCCTTCCATCAATGTCGGCAGCAGCTTTTCCTTGGCTTCCTTCGTCTTCACGAACACGATACGGGCCGGGCAGCTATTTGCCGAAGTCGGCCCCATGCGGAAAGTGTCGTAGAGTTGGAGTAGCAATTCGTCAGGCACCGGCTGGTCGGTCCAGGCGTTGTGGGTGCGTGCCGCGAGGAAGAGTTGATCCAGAGAAGCTTGATTCAGGGCGGTGTTGGGCATGGTGGACTCCTCGTTAGTTGTCGCCTGCAGGGGATATTGAGTGCGATTATCACCCGATAATCCGCAGCAGGCCATGCCGTTTCAGGTTGTCATGTTTCCTAAAAGATAAAAATCGCATGAATGTATCAATTCTCAATTGTCTCCCCGAATGAAATGTGTCTTAATGCGTGCAGTTCGGCGCAGTGCAGCAGATATACAGATCGGACATGTGAAGGGAGCGACGGTAGATGGAAAAAGGTCAGGAGAAGCTTGCGATAAGCAAGCTGGTCTTTGAGTTGACAGTGTCCGGAAATGATTCGGGCGATCTGGACAATCTGCTGGAACATCTTTTCATCCTGTTGAGAGAGCATCGCGAGATCCCCGTCGAGTCGCGCGGTGCGATCCTGTTGCTCAACCCCCGCGGCAAATATTTCCAGGTTGCACAGTTTGGCATGCCGCCCGCATGGGACAACACGCTGAATTGGGAGGATCTGAAACTGCCCGAACCCGGTGCAGTCGAACGCTGCCATACCAAGCAAGTCTCCTATGAAGATCCCTCTGTCGGTGCTGTCGTACATACCCGCATCATGCTGCTGCCGTTGCGCGTCGAGGGGAAATACATCGGTTACGTGACCCTGTTCGTCCCGATGGGATACGAGCTGTGCGAGGTGTATGAGGATTTCTTCAGCGATCTGTCGCGCGCCCTGTCCGGTCTGGTGCAGCGCACCTTGTCCATGGAGACCTTGCGCATACGCGAGCTGGAACTTGAGGAAGCCCGGGCGGATGCCATCCGCAGTCTGGGCGTGGCGTCCGAATACCGCGACAACGAGACCGGCTGGCACATCATGCGCATGACCAACTATGCGCAATCCATCGCCAAAGCGATGGGGATCGCCGATGAGCAGCGGGAACTGCTGTATATCGCGGCACCCATGCATGATGTCGGCAAGATCGGTATCGCCGATGCGGTGTTGCTCAAGCCGGGCAAGCTGACCGACGAAGAGTATGAGGTGATGAAGACGCATACCGAGATCGGCGTCACCATCCTGGAAGGCAAGGACGAACTGATCAAGGCGGCACGCGATATCGCCGGTTGTCATCACGAACGCTGGGATGGCAAAGGCTACCCCAACGGGATGAAGGGCGAAGAGATCCCCATGCTGGCGCGTATCTGCGCCGTCGCCGATGTGTTCGATGCGCTCACCTCGACCCGCCCCTACAAAGAACCCTGGACGGTGGAACAGGCCCATGACTGGGTGATGAGCGAGGCAGGCAAGCACTTCGATCCGGAAGTGGTGCGCGCCTTCGAGGCGTCGATGCCCGAGATCCTGCGTATCCGCGAACTGTACCGGGACGACATCATCGATCCCAAGCAGGTGCTGACGCTGCCTCCTATCCGCCACCGCGAGAACGAATGGATCCCTTGGGACGACAGCCTGAGTGTGGGGATCGATGTCATCGACGAGCATCACCGCTATCTGTTCGATCTCATCAACGATCTGTATCAGGTCGTGATCAAAAAGCGCGGCGCGCGCGAAGTTGCGCGGCTGATCAAATCGCTGGATGCCTATGCCAAGATCCACTTCCGTTCGGAAGAGCAGATGATGAATCACTACGCATTCGCCGGTATCGATCGCCAATTGCACCAGCATCATGCCTTCGAAGAGAAGATCGCGGAATTCTACGAAGAACTGCACGCCAATCCGCTGGTCGCCCAGTTCGACGTGCTGACCTATCTGCGTGACTGGTTGATCCACCACATCCGTGTCGAGGATGCGAAACTGGTCGAGCTGACCCGCCACTAATCCTTTGGTGGGTGATCCATCATCTGCCCCCCCCCCAATAAGAGTAATTGACTAAATTACTCGGGTTAGGTTAAATGGCTGCACTTTTTCACTAGAGAGGGGCAGACCATGCAATTACCAGCACGTGACGGTGACGGATATCTCGTCGATATGAGTGATTGGACCGAAGAGATCGGCCGTGCCATGGCCGAGGCGGACGGCTACGAGCTGACCGACAAGAAGTGGCAGCAGATCATGAAGGCGCGCGAGTATTACGAGGAATTCAACTCGGTGCCACCCATTCGCAAGTTCGCCAAATACATCGACGAAGACCAGAAAGATGTGTTCGAACTTTGGATGACCGGCCCCATGAAGCCGATCACCAAATACGGTGGCATGCCCAAGCCGACCGGCTGCGTCTGAGGATCTTCAATGAAAGTCACACCCGACAACGTCAGGGATTTCATCCTGCAGGGACTGCCGTGCGAACACATCCAGGTCGAAGGCGACGGTCGCCATTTCGATGCGGTGATCGTGAGCAAGGATTTTGAAGGCAAGGGCATGTTGCAGCAGCACAAGCTGGTGTATCAGGTGCTGGGCGACAAGATGGAGAAGATCCACGCCCTGTCGATGAAGACGATGACGCCCGCGCAGTGGGCCAACATTCAATAAGGAATCAAAATGGACGAAAAAGAGATCGCACTGGACATCATCCGCAAGACGGTGACCGAGAACCCCATCGTGCTGTACATGAAAGGCACGCCGCAATTCCCGCAATGCGGATTCTCCGGCCGCGCCGCGCAGGTGCTGAAGGCGGCAGGCGTCAACAAGTATGTGGCCGTCAATGTGCTGGAAGACCCGGTGTCCTGGAACTATCTGAAGTTCTACGCCGATTTCCCCACCTTCCCGCAGCTCTATATCAACGGCGAGCTGATCGGTGGTTCCGACATCATGCTGGCGATGTTCGAGCAGGGCGAATTGCAACCGCTGATCGAAAAGGCCACCGCAACCGCCTGATCACTGGGCGCTTCAGCGCAGTTTGACGCGCTGGATCTCCATGCTGTGATCGCCGTCGCTCAGCCATACCTGTCCATCCTGGATGGTGCATTGCAGATTCATGGTGCGGTGCACCAGCTTGGGCAGCTCGCGCGTACTCTCGGGAGGCAGGTTGATGATGGTGAGGTTCTTCTGGCGTTCGAACTGCGAGCGGTTCTGCGCGAACCAAATGTCGGCCACGCGCCCGCCGTAGCAGTACACCACCACTTGCCGGGCGCGACCGCAGGCCTTGCGGATCAGCTTCTCGTCGGGGATGCCGACATCGATCCATAGTTCGATGCTGCCGGTCAGGTCTTTCTGCCACAGGTCTGCCGCATCTTCGTCGGTCATGCCTTGCCCGAACTCGAGATACTCATGCGCATGCAGGGCGAAGGCCAGCAGGCGCACCATAAGTCTTTCCTCCGTCTCGGAGGGGTGCTGCGCAAGCGTGAGCGCGTGGTCCTGATAATAGTGTCGCTCCATATCCGCGATCTGCAGATTGGCCTTGAATACGGTTGCTTTGATTGCCATGTGATTTCCTGATACGGCAGCATTGCTGCACAATGCACGGGGGGCGTAAGCATAGCGCATTGCGCCGCGTCCCCCGGCACTTTGCCATAGCCAATAACAGGGAAGACAGCAACTCATGTTTGAACAGACATACTTTGGGAATACGGTACTGGCTTACCTCACATCGCTTGCCATCCTGTTGGGCGGAATGGGCGCGATCTATGTGTTCAAGCACTATATCCTCAGCCGTCTGAAGAAGCTGGCCGAGTCGTCGGCCACCACTATCGACGATCTGCTGGTCAAGGCGATCGAACGGACAGTGGTGCCTATCCTGTATTTCGGCGTGCTGTACGCTTCGATCCATACCTTGCAGTTAAGCAAGGATTTCGAGCGCGGTCTCGACATCGCCGCCATCGTGCTGGTCACCATCCTTGTCGTGCGCACCCTGACCGCAGCGGTGCATCACCTGCTGCGTAGCTATTCCAATGCCGCCTCCGAAGAGGGGGGCAAACAGATCAAGGGGATAGGCGGGCTGCTCAATTTCCTGATCTGGATGCTGGCGCTGCTGTTCCTGCTGGACAATCTGGGCGTGAAGATATCCGCGATGGTAGCCGGTCTGGGTATCGGCGGCATCGCGGTGGCGCTGGCGGCGCAGGCGGTGCTGGGCGATCTGTTCAGCTACTTCGTGATCTTCTTCGACAAGCCGTTCGCGGTAGGTGACTTCGTGGTGGTGGGCGACAAGATGGGCGTGGTGGAGCATGTCGGCATCAAGACCACGCGCCTGCGCGCGCTGGGCGGCGAGCAACTGGTGTTCTCCAACACCGACCTGACCAACTCGCGCGTGCACAACTTCAAGAAGATGGATAAGCGCCGCATCGTGTTCAAACTGGGGGTGACTTACCAGACCTCCGCCGAGAAGCTGAGGCGCATCCCGCCGCTGGTGAAGGACATCATCGTGGCGCAGGAAGACGCCGAGTTCGATCGCGGGCATTTTGCAAGTTACGGTGATTCCAGCCTGAACTTCGAGTTCGTGTATTACGTGCATGGTGCCGATTACGCCAAGTACATGGACATCCAGCAGGCAATCAATCTGGCCGTGTTCGAGGCGTTCGAAAAGGAAGGCATCGAGTTCGCCTATCCCACGCAGACGCTGTTCGTGAACCGGGCGGCCTGAACCATGCTGAATACCCACCAAGCCAGCCAACTGGTACGCCTGCGCTGGACCGCATTCGGGATCGTCGGTCTGGCTTACGTCCTTTCGTTCTTCCACCGCTTCGCACCGGCGGCGATCTCGTCCGACCTGCAGCTCGCATTCAATACGACGGGCGCTTCTTTGGGCGGTCTAGCCGCGACCTACTTCTATGTCTACACCGTGATGCAGATCCCCACCGGCATCCTCGCCGATACGCTGGGGCCGCGCCGTGTGGTTGCCATCGGTGGCGTCATCGCCGGCATCGGTTCGATCATGTTCGGTATGGCGGATACACTGGCGATGGCGTCCGTCGGCCGTCTGCTGGTCGGCCTCGGCGTGTCGGTCTCCTTCATCTGCATGCTCAAGCTCAATGCCGTGTGGTTCCATGACCGTCACTTCGGCACGGCGACCGGCACCACCATCCTGCTGGGTAATATGGGTTCGGTATTGGCAGCAGCACCGTTGGCCTGGGCACTGGGCTTCGTCTCATGGCGCACGGTGTTCGTCGCGGTGGGTATCGCATCACTCGTTCTGGCTGCACTGTCGTGGTGGTTCGTGCGCAATCATCCCGGCGAAGCAGGGCTACCCAGCCTGCGCGAACTGGACGGAAAAGCTTCACACCCCGCGCATCAGGGACACTGGTACGACGGTCTATTGGTCGTGATGAAGAACCGTGCCACCTGGCCTGGACTATGGGTGAACATGGGACTGGCGGGCACACTGTTCGCCTTCGGTGGCCTGTGGGCGGTGCCCTTCCTGCACGATGTGTACGGCATGGATCGCGCAGTGGCGACCGATCACACGACCCTGTTATTGGCCGGCTTCGCCATCGGCGCGTTCTTCATCGGTACGCTGTCGGACCGCTTGGGCAGGCGCAAGCCGGTGATGTTCGCCGGTGCGCTGGTGTATAGCCTGTGCTGGCTGCCGCTGTTGTTCGGCATGCAGATGGGCAGTGTGGTCAGCCACACGTTGTTCTTCGTGATGGGACTGGCGGCGCCCAGCTTCACCCTGAGCTGGGCCTGTGCCAAGGAAGTCAATCCACCCGCACTCTCCGGCATGGCCACCAGCGTGGTCAACGTCGGCGCATTCCTCGGCACCGCCATCCTGCAACCATTGGTGGGCTGGGCCATAGACCGCGCGCATGCAGGCAACGCGGCGCCGCTTGGTGTGGTTGACTATCAGGTTGGCATGGGCATCATGCTGGGATTCTCGTTGATGGGGTTGCTCGCCATCCTTTTTGTGCGCGAGACGTATTGCCGCTACGCAGAATGATCCGCTACCTTTGCTTGCTGCTGTCGGGCGATCCACAGTCTAGAACGTGGTATGCCAACTGACCGAGCTCGAATCGGACTGCACTGCAACTTTCAGATGTTCTGTCTCCATCACGGCTGCGCCCGGTTGGAGCGAAAGTTTCATCTGTTCGTTTTGCAGGTTCAGACGCTGCTGATGTAGCGCGCTCAATACGTTGACAAGGTTCTTTTGACTCTGGGTCAACGCGGCGACCGATTGACTGGAAGCCGCCAGACGCGGCGCGGAAAAGTTCGTGTCACCGGACTTTACGTCGGAGAACACCACGCTGTTGTGCGCATGTTCCTCCGGAACGTAATGCGTGTAATGCATCGCAACAGGCGCGTGTTTGGCGGCATGGGAATGTTTGTGCGTCTCTGCTGCATGTGCGGCAAAGGACGCCCCGAAGAACAACAGACCGGTATAGAAGCGGCGCATTTTAACCTCCGTTTTGTTTGAAGGAATCCGCGTATCTACCTGTGGGTATTATGCGCCTCTGATCTCACAATACAACTGGTCAGGGACCATCTTGTCCAGCGTCACGCCAGCGGTTTGAGCAAGGCCAGTTCCTTGTCGTTCAAATAGCACCACTCTCCCGCATCCAGTCCCAGGGCTTCCAGTGTGAGCTCGCCTATCTGTGTGCGGCACAACGCCGTGCAATGGTTGCCGGCGGCGGCCAGCATGCGTTTCACCTGATGGTATTTTCCCTGTTCCAGCACGATCTTCAACTGCTGTTCATCCAGCTTTTCGCATAGCACTGCGGATAGCGGCGCGGGCTCATCGTTCAGCTTCACACCCTTTAGCAAGTGCTCGATCAATTGCGGCGTGACCGGATTGTGCGTGGTGGCGACGTATACCTTGGGCACATGGTGTTTGGGCGAAGATTGTTTGTGGATGAACGAACCGTCGTCCGACATCAGCAGCAGGCCGGTGGTGTCGTGGTCCAGCCGTCCCACCGGCTGCACGTCGCGGTTGGTGAATTGTTCCGGCAACAGCGAGAGCACGCCGGGGTGGTGTGAAGGTTTGCGCGAGCATTCATAGTCGGCTGGCTTGTGCAGCGCGATGTAGATATGCTCGCGAAACAGCCACGATTCGTCGTAAACGCTGAACTCGAGCCCGTCGGTCTCGAAGCGGGTGCGGTCATCGGTGACGGTCTCGCCGCCGACGCGCACATTGCCGTCGGCGACCAACCCGGAACACCATTTGCGGGTGCCAAAGCCTTGGGATTGCAGGATGCGGTCGAGAGATTGCTTGCTCATATGATTCGAATGTGACGCATTTCAGCAGGTGAATGAGATAAGTTGAATGCAGCCAATTGTACGGTAACGGAGGGCGTTGATCTTTTCACGCGATCTATATGCAAGGTATAGCCCGTAGTGGTGGATATATAGGCCATAGTCTATATACCCACAAAACTATATAGGCTATTCGACATATTGACGCGATGCATGCACGGCGGATACTCCAACTGAACAGAATCCCGTGTGATGTTGCTTTGGAGAGGCGCCATGACAGAAGCACATGTAACCCGTTATCCAGCGAACTGGCCGGTTCGATTCCTGTGTGATTGCAAGAAACAAGGTAAGCCGATCACCATACGTGAAGGTTTTGCCCACGATATCTCTACCAGCACTATGCGCATCCGTAGCGATCACCACATCTGCAGCGGGAAGGAAGTGGCGATCATGCTGAAGATACCGCCTCTGGATCAGAGCTGCGGCCATGCCTTGGTGAAGCTAGTGGGGCGTAGTCTGATCACCGTGGTGCATGAAGGTGATTTCCTGACAGAGATCGAATTCTCCCGCTTCGAGGATGATGGGCTCGAACGTTTGAAGAACCATCTCAGTCGCCGATTCGACAGTCTCTTCTTCGCCAGCCTGACCAGGATGGCTTAACTCGGCATCTACAGCCGCCGCGTATAATCCGCCGCCCCAGTTCCAGAATATCTACAGGCGGGTGACTCCGCCGATCACACCATGCTCGAATGGAAAGACGGCCAGCCATTCTCATCCCGTTTCGGCGATGTGTATTTCTCTACCGAATCCGGTCTGGAAGAGACGCGCCATGTGTTCTTGCAAGGCAATGAACTGACCCGTCGTTTTGCGGTGTTGCATGATGGCGACAGTTTTTGCATAGGCGAGACCGGATTCGGCACCGGGCTCAATTTCCTATGCGCTTGGCAGTTGTTCGAACAGACTGCGCCGCCCGGTGCCAGTCTGGATTTCTTTAGCACCGAAAGATTCCCCATCGACGATGAGGATCTGCGCGCCGCACTGGCATTGTGGCCGGCGCTGGCTGCACAGGCGGAGGCTTTGCTTGCCAGCTGGAAGCGCCGCGTACCGGGTTGGAACCGCTGGCATTTCGCCGACGGGCGCGTCCGTATGACTTTGGCGATGGAAGATGTGGCACAAGCTTTGCCGCAACTGCAGCCCGCCAGCGTGGATGCATGGTTCCTTGACGGCTTCGCTCCTGCGAGGAATCCCGAGATGTGGAACGAAGCCGTGCTGGCCGCCGTCGCCCGCGCCTCGCATGAGGGGACGACGCTGGCCACCTACACCAGCACAGGCTGGGTGCGGCGCAGCCTGCAAGCCGCAGGCTTCGAGGTGAAGCGCGTACCGGGCTATGGCCGCAAGTGGGAGATGACATGCGGACAATTCTTTGCTCACTCCCCAGCAAGCGGGCGAAGGGTGATGCCCCGTAGCGCTCTCGTCGTTGGCGGTGGCCTTGCCGGTTGCGCCGTGGCAAATGCCTTGGCACAACGCGGTATTCAAGTCACGTTGATCGAGTCCGCCGCACAACTCGCCAGCGCCGCCTCCGGTAATCCGCGCGGTATCCTGCATGCGCGCTTCGGTGCGGGCATGAACACATTGCATCGTTTTGTGCTGGCGGCCTACGGTCACGCGCTGGCGTTGCTCGACGCAGTGTTGCCTGTGGATGGTGTGCATCGTGCCGAATGCGGATTGCTACAACTGGCGGCTACCGATTCAGAAGCGAAGCGCATCGGCAAGCTGGCGACGCAGGAATGGCCGCCGCATCTGCTGCAGGTGGTGGATGCGGAGCATGCATCGGCGCTGGCGGGCTTATCCATGTCGCACGGCGGCATGTGGTTCCCCGCCGGAGGCTGGGTAGTGCCGACGGAAGTCTGCGCCCGACTGGCGCAGCATCCGAACATCACGCTGCGACTGAATAGCGAAGTCACTACACTGGAGCGGACTGCAAACGGTTGGCGCGCGCGCGGAGAGGGCTTTGCCATCGAGGCGCAGCAAGCCGTGGTGTGCTCGGCGCATCAGGCGAAGCAACTGGCACAGTTCGCCGCTTTGCCGTTGCAGCCGGTGCGCGGCCAGATCAGCGTGCTCCCCGCCACAGCAGCCAGCGGCATGTTGAAAGCCGTGCTGTGTGCCGAAGGTTATTGCGCTCCTGCGCTGGACGGCGAACATGTAGCCGGGGCGACCTCCGCGTTCGACGATGATGCAAGGGATGTTCGCGCGGCCGACCATGCCGAGAATATCGCCAGGCTATCCGCGCATATGCCTGCGCTGTATCAGGCATTGGGCGGTGCAAAGCCGTTGAGTGGACGCGCCGGTGTGCGTTGCTCCGTACCCGGTGCGATGCCGCTGGTGGGCGAGGTGGAGCCGGGTTTGTATTGCAGTCTCGCGCACGGCACGCGCGGCCTGCTCACTGCCGGGCTGGCGGCCGAGATCATCGCGGCGCAGATGTGCGGAACTGTGCCGCCTTTGCCGCAAGATCTGCTTGATGTGCTGGCGCCGTTGCCAAGGATGCGGCGGCAGGGGTAAGGTGCGCATGTGTCGGAAGGAGGAGGCGGTCATGGGCAAATATCTGTTTTTTATAGCAGGCTGGATGGTGTCGGCATGGGCATGGGCGGCACCCGGTGCGAATCTGGTGGGGCGCTGGGATTGTCAGGGAGAGGAAGGAGCGACGGTGCTCGATTTTCGTAGCAGTGACCGCTTGGTCTATGACGGCGAAGAGAACAGCTACCGCATCCAGGGCAATGCGATCATGATCCCCGGCCTGTTCGGCGAGGAGGCCTATCGATTCAAGCTGAAGGGCAAGAACCTGGCGGTGACCTTCCCGGAAGGTGAGACGATCCGCTGCCTACGAGCAGGCAGCACCAAACAGAAGCCGGGCAAACAGCAGGCGGGTGGCAACGCTGGCGCTTTGCGCGGTCGGTTGTGTCAGTGGACCGGCTCGTCCAGCAGCTACAGTGGCACCAGTTCCAGTCGCACCCAGTCGGCTCAGTTCGACGGACAAGGGAATTTGGTCTACAGCAGCGAATCGTCGTTCAGCAGCGGAGCGGGGATGGCCTACGGTAGCGGGGGCGGGACGCGCGGTGTGTATCGGGTACAGGGCGACCGGGTCCTAATCCGGCTGGAAGACGGCAGCGAAGTGAACGCCACAGTCAACATGCGCCAGAATGACGGCCGCATCACGGAACTGATGATCAATGGAAAACTATGGGCGAGTGGATTGTGTGAATGAGAATGGAAAAAGTATGAGCGGTAAAGAACAGTATCCCGAGATCCGTCCCGGCCAGTCCGTCGAACTGCTGATGGCGTTGCACATCCTCACGCGCGACGGCAAGATGAACCAGGATTCGCGCCGCAAGCTGAAGCAGGTGTATCACCTGTACCAGTTCATCGAGCCCTTGTTGCAGGAGGTGAAGAACGAGCGTGAGGCATTGACGCTGGTCGACCACGGTGCGGGCAAGTCCTATCTGGGCTTCATCCTGTACGACCTGTTCTTCAAATCATTGCAGGATGCTTCGCATATCTACGGCATCGAGACGCGCGAAGAGCTGGTCACCCATTCGCGCGAACTTGCGGAGAGTCTGCATTTCGGCGGCATGTCCTTCCTCAACCTGTCGGTGGCGGATTCCATCACCTCGGACCAGTTGCCCGCGGAGGTGGATGTGGTGACTGCGCTGCATGCCTGCAACACCGCGACTGACGATGCCATCCGGTTCGCGCTGGCCAAGCAGGCCAAGCACATCGTGCTGGTGCCGTGCTGTCAGGCCGAAGTCGCCTCCGTGCTGCGCAAGAACAAAGGTTCCGCGCTGAAGAACACGCTGACCGAACTGTGGCGGCATCCCATCCACACGCGCGAGTTCGGCAGCCACGCCACCAACGTGCTGCGCTGCCTGCAACTGGAAGCGCACGGTTATCAGGTGACGGTGACCGAGCTGGTGGGCTGGGAGCATTCGATGAAGAACGAGCTCATCATCGCCAGCTACAAGGACCTGCCGCGCCAGAAGGCGGCGCAAAGATTGAGCGAGATGCTGGAGATGCTCGGTCTGCAAGAACTGAGTACAAGATTCTTTACGGAGTGAACATGCAAGCGACAGAACCCCAGAACGACCATTACCAGCGCATCGGCGGCGAAGCCAAGATACGCGAGCTGGTGCAGCGCTTCTACCAATTGATGGACGAGTTGCCCGAGGCGCATCGCATCCGCAAGATGCACCACATCAGCCTGAAAAGTGCGGAGGACAAACTGTTCATGTTCCTCAACGGCTGGATGGGCGGGCCGCAACTGTATGTGGAGAAGTTCGGCCATCCGCGCCTGCGCCAGCGTCACATGCCGTTCGCCATCGGTGACGAGGAGCGCGACCAGTGGATGATGTGCATGTCGCAGGCGCTGGACGATGTGGTGGAAGACGAGGCATTGCGCAAGGATCTGATGGCCGCTTTCCAGAAGGTCGCTGATTTCATGCGGAATCAGGCAGAATAAAGCCATGCAGAACGCGCCCCGCACCCCAGATAGACAGAGCGCCCAACACATCGGGCTGGCTTTCATGTTGCTCGCTTTGCTGGAGCTGTTGTTCCTGCATGCGCTGTCTCCGCTGGAGAACCGGTTGTCGGACGCCTTTGTGCGTATGCAGGCAGCGGCACTGACGCCCGATCCAGACATCGTCATCGTCGACATCGACGATACCAGCCTGGCGCAGATGGAGAACGACGCCGGGCGCTGGCCCTGGCCGCGCGCCATCCACGGCGAACTGCTGCAAGGCATCGCTGCCCAGCAACCCAAAGCCATCGTGTTCGACATCCTGTTCAGCGAGCGCGATGCGTTCCGCCCCGATAGTGACGAGGCCTTCAATCAGTCGCTGCAAGGTCTGAACAATGTCTACTTCCCCATGGTGCGGCGCGATGCGGCGATGGATGCGCAGGGTGCGCCGGTCACCGACATCGCACCCTTGCTCGGTCTGCAACGCAGTGAAGAGGCTGACGACGATGCGAAGCTCGCCGTACTGCCACCGCTGGCGTTAGACCCCGAGCATTGGCGCGTCGGCACTATCAACTTCGAAGAAGACGAGGACGGCGTCGGCCGTCGCTATCAGCTCTACAGCGAAGCCTACGGCTGGCGCATCCCCTCGCTGCCTGCCCGCGTTGCGCAAGATCTGGGCTATGACGTGCCGCAGCAGGCAGATATGATCCTCGCCTGGCGCGGTAAGCCGGGCGCGTTCAAACATATCTCCTATGCCGACCTGTACACCGACTTCGGCCGCGAGCAGCGCCAGCGTCCGGCGGGCGAACTGAAAGACAAGATCGTCATCATCGGCACCGCCGCCACCGGCATGCACGATGTGCGCGTGACGCCGCTGGCCAGCCTGTATCCCGGTGTGGAGATGCTGGCCACCGCCATCGACAACCTGAAGAGCGGCCGCGCCATGCGCCGCGCCGATGAGGGGTTCCCGAGCGGCCTCGCGCTGTTACTGATCGGTGTGCTGAGCATCGTGTTCATGCGCGGCATGAACGCGCTGAAAGTGGGGCAGGGCATGGTGCTGGTCACTGTGGCGCTATTGCTGGCGCAATATTTCGCGGTCGGCAACCTGCTGCTGTTGCCGGTTTTGTCGCCCTTGCTGTTGGTGTGGCTGGCCTATGTCGCTTTCGCCCTGCGCGCTTATCTGCGCGAACGAAAATCGCGCGAGCAGGCGGTGCAGTTGTTCAGCCGCTTCGTCAATCCGCATGTGGTGCAGGAACTGGTGGCGCACGGCGGTCTCAGCCGCCAAGGCGAGAGCCGCCAGATCACCATCCTGTTTTCCGACATCCGCGGTTTCACGACCCTGTCCGAGAAGCGCACGCCGGAGCAGGTGGTGGAGTTGCTCAACCGTTATTTCAGTTTGCAGGTGGAGGTGGTGTTCCGCCACGGCGGCTCGCTGGACAAGTTCATCGGCGATTGCATCATGGCCTTCTGGGGGGCGCCGCTGGACGATGCCGATCATGCCAAACACGCGGTGGAAGCCGCGCTGGAGATGGGCGAGGTGTTACAAAAGTTCAAGAAGGAACTGGGCGAAGAGGATGCGACCTTCGATGTCGGCATCGGCATCCACAGCGGCCCCGCCGTGGTCGGCCTGATCGGCAGTGAGCAACGCCGTGAATATACCGCCATCGGCGACACTGTGAACCTGGGCAGCCGTATCGAAGGACTGACCAAGGGCGTGTCGCGCATCCTCGTCTCGCGCGAGACCATGCAGGCATGCGGGGATGCGTTTGAATTCCAGTCGTTCGGATCGTTCAAGGTGAAAGGGCGCGAGCAGGAAGTGGAACTGTTTGCCCCGTCCAGGAAAGGGGAGTCGGCATGAAGAGATTGATCGCAGCCTGTCTGGCATTCGGCTTGGTCGCCAGCGCCGCAGCAGAGGAGGCCGTCACCTTGCGCAGCACCGAGATGAAGGCAAAACCCTACAGCGATGCGCAGACGCTGCTGACCTTGCCGGAACGCAGCAAGGTGCAAGTGTTGCAGCGCCGCGCCTCGTGGACGCAAGTGAAGAGCGGCGAAACCAGCGGCTGGGTGAAGATGCTCAGCCTGCAATTGGTGCGCGGCACCACGCAGCGCCGCGCCGACAACGGCTTGCGCTCACTGTTCAATGTGGCGCAGACCGGACGCGGCGGCGGTACCGTCACCACCGGCGTGCGCGGCCTGTCGGAAGAGGATCTGAAGAATGCCAAGCCCAACCCGCAGGAACTGGAAGAGGCCAAACTGTACGCAGCCAGCAAGGCCGAGGCGAAGCGTTTCGCCATGGCGGGAAAACTGAAAGCCCAACAGGTCGACTATCTGCCGGGAGGTGAGAGATGAGAACACTCATACTGATGCTGGTGCTGAGCCTGTCCGTGCCGGCGCAGGCGTTCGATTTCGGCAACTTCGATCTGGAGAAAGCCGTGAAGACGGTGCAGAAGATCAAGAAGGCCAACGAGGACGTGAGCGAACCGCAGGAGATCGAGCTTGGCAGCGGCATCGCCAGCAATCTGCTGGGTGCCGCGCCCTTGCTCGACAACCCCGAAGTGCAACGCTATGTGAACCGCATTGGTCGCTGGATCGCGTTGCAGACTGAGCGCCCCGACATCCCGTGGACGTTCGGCGTGCTGGACGACCCGGACATCAACGCCTTCGCCGCACCGGGCGGTTACGTGTTCATCACCAAAGGCCTGCTCGCGCGCATGAACAACGAGGCGGAGCTGGCCGGTGTGCTGGCGCACGAGATCTCACATGTGCTGCGCAAACATCACTTGATGGCGTTGAAGAAAGGCGCACGCTCGGAACTGTTCAGCGATCTCGCCAACGACGCGATCAAGACCCACGGCGGCGACCCGCGCTTGACCAAGCTGGTCAGCGCCGGTACCGAGATCTACGCACGCGGTCTGGATAAACAGGACGAGTTCGAATCCGACCGCATGGGCGTCGTGCTTGCCGCCCGCGCCGGTTACGACCCTTACGGTCTACCCGCCGTATTGCAGACCCTGCAATCCATCAACCCCGGCGACTCCAATTTGGCACTCATGTTCAAGACCCACCCCTCCTTCGACAAGAGGCTGGCGCTGCTGTCGGACGAGATGACGCCCGCGCTGGATGCGTACGAAAGACAACCTGCTCTGGATGCGCGCTTCGCGGGGGTGCTGGGCGCGAAGCGGTAAGGGGCGAGCGATGCAAAAACTGTCCGCGCATATCGAGACGGCCGCCGCGGAATATCGGCAGGAAACCGGCAAGGACGAACTGGCACCGCTGTGGAGCGCCGAATATTTTCAGGATTGCGGCGTGATGGACGACTATCCCGGGCTGAGTCTGATCGAATTACACGCATTGGTGCAAAAGGCCCTGACGCTGAATGCCGAAAGGGAAGAAAAACGCGCCCGATTGGAGCAAGATAAGCATAAGCGCGCCGTAAAAAAATAGGGCAGGCCGCTCCTGCCGGAGTGAGTTCGCCGCCGTCCGGGGTGTATGCCAGATTTCATTTGAATTGCCAGGAGGTCGCTATGAAAATCCTGTACAACAAAAACGAGGTCATCGCGGCGGCCCACTTCATCGCCGAAAACAATCCCAGCCGAAAGATCCCCTCGCTCATTCCCCATACCGATCGCGGTTATCAACCCGTGCGCGGGGAAGTCGATGAGATATTGGGGAACATGCGCAACTTGGCCAAAGAGAACAGGGGCGTGTTCGAAGAAGTTCAACGGAAGCTGGCTGCCGGTGAGGCGGATGTGAATACCGTTCTGCAGAAATGGGTCGAGGTGTTGGGCGTGGGCGGCTACTGGATCATCGCCGAGATAGAAGACCACACCATCCTGTTCGCCATAGCTGTCTCTCCCTGGTTCGGCGAAGAATTGATCGTCGAGGAAGCGGTATAGAGCGAATGGCTGGGAATAGACCTTAAGGGGTGTACTCGGCCCGCCGGCTGAACAAGGTCGCAGCAACGGGGTGTTACGCAGCCCCAGCGCGCCGAATCATGTTTGAAGAATGGGTTATGATCCGTCTACCTTCTATCTGCGCAGGTGATGAACTGAGTCAATGATGGCAAGTGCATATACCAAGTCATTCGCTTGGTTCGGCAATCTTTCGCTGAGATTGAAGATCCTGCTGCTGACCAGCGTTGTGTCGATAGCGACACTGTTGGCTGGCTTCTCTTATTTTGCATACCAAAGTTACTGGCTGAATGTTCAGACCGCATTGGGCGGTTTGATGAATTTCACCGATGCGAAACAGCAGGGGGTGATTCGGTTCATCGATCAAAACGAAAAGCTGGCCAGACAGTTGGCAGAACTTGCGGGGAAAGCGGATTCCAGAATACTGCGAGGGCATTTCAAAAGTATCGTTTCGACCGACGTCTTCAGCTTGGAAGAACATCCTTTCAAAGCGGAGATCACGGCCCAGAACCGGGAGATACCGACATGGGAGGTCTATCACGCAATCGACTATGTGGTTCGTGGCCGCATTGTGGTCTCATCGGATCCGCAGCGTGAGGGCAGAATGTGGGCGCTGGGCATCAAGCTTGGTCCCGGATACTCCGATCCGCATCTTGAGGATGGCATACCGGTCATGACTTTCGCTTCCCAGGCTTCCAGAGGAACGGTCTATGTCCATGTGGACGCGCGGATGCTGACCAATATCGTCAATGGCGAGATCGGCAACCTCGCCGGCGATATGGGGGCCTTCTATCTGGCTGGAGTCGGCAGGACCTTTGACTACTACATCGTCAACAGGGAAAACCTGCTGATCACCGAATCCCGTACACGTCCGGGGCAACTCATGAAAGGGCATGGCAGCGAACTGCCCTGGCGGACCACTCTGCAACAGGCTGGCGTGATATGCGGGAACAGTGGCACTTATACGACCGACGCACGATGCACGACCGGATGCCGTGAGACGATGGGATATTACATCGGGCACACGGGCAAGCAGATGCTCGGTACCTCGATGCCGTTCTACGATTCCCAGTGGACGCTGGTCGTGGAGCAGGAAGCGGACGAATTGCTGATGCCGATGTGGACTTCGCTGGCATATGCCTTCGGCATCCTGTTTGCGATGGGCATGCTGGGTATATACCTGACCCTGAGATTGATCGATAAATTCGTGATCGCACCGATCCATGCCCTTCAGGCCTCGATAAAGGATGTTGAGAGCACACGGTTCGGCAAACAGAGTCCGATCCACTATGGCGATGAGATCGGAGAGCTCGGCAAAGACTTCAATGTGATGTCCGGGAAACTCCGCGACATCTATCGGACCCTAGAAGAGAAGGTCGAGGAACGCACTAGAGAACTCAACGTTTCCAATGAGCAGCTTCTGGAGGAGATCAACGAACGCGAATTCATCGAGAAGGCGTTGCGGGAAAGTAATGAATACATGCGTGTCGCGGCAGTGGCCTTTGAGACAGATGAGGCCATCGTGATTACCAATAAAGATGGTGATATCGTCAGAGTGAATCAGGCCTTTCATGACATCACTGGTTTCAGTGCGGAAGAAGTGATCGGAAAGAATCCGCGCATACTGAGCTCGGGCCGCCACAGCAAGGAATTCTATGCAGAGATGTGGGCTCAATTACTTGGCAGGGGAAAGTGGTCCGGTGAGGTATGGGACAGGCGCAAGAACGGAGAGATCTATCCGAAATGGTTGACGATCACTGCCGTTAGAAATGATGAGGGAGAAACGACAGAATATGTCGCTATATTCAGTGACATCACCCTGCGCAAGAAGGCTGAGGATGAGATACGCAATCTGGCGTTCTACGATGCCCTGACAGGGTTGCCGAATCGCCGCCTGTTGATGGACAGGCTGGAGGCTGCACTGATCGCCTCGGGGCGCAGTGGGCAATATGGCGCCATCCTGTTTCTGGATATGGACCGGTTCAAAGTGTTGAATGACACGCTGGGACATGACTTGGGCGACATCATGCTCATTGAGGTCGCCCGGCGCATCAAATTCTGTGTGCGCGAGGTCGATACGGTCTCCCGTTTGGGCGGTGACGAGTTCATCGTTTTGCTGGAGGACGTCGAGGCAGATGCCGGGCAGGCTTCACGGAAGGCGGCACAGATTGCAGAGAAGGTCAGATCTTCATTATCGAAAACTTACCAGCTTGAGAAACTGGAGTATCACAGCTCCCCGAGCATCGGTGTCTGTTTGTTCAAAGGTAATGACGAGTCACTGGATGCGCTGTTGAAGCATGCCGATATGGCCATGTATCAGGCCAAGGATGCTGGCCGGAATGCCGTGCGCTTCTACGATCCAGCCGTGCAGGAAGCAGTCGAGTCACGGGCGTTGATAGAGTCGGAATTGCGCAGAGCCCTTCCCGAAGGGCAGTTGCGGCTGTATTTCCAGATTCAGGTCGATAACGAGGGCCGACCTATCGGGGCAGAGGCGCTGATCCGCTGGCTCCATCCCGAAAAGGGCATGATCCCTCCCATGCAGTTCATTCCCATCGCGGAAGAGAGCTCGCTGATACTGGAGATCGGCCATTGGGTGCTGGAAACCGCCTGCAAGCAACTGGCTGCCTGGAGCAGGAACGAAAAGACCCGCAATCTGATCTTGGCTGTCAACGTTAGTGCCGCACAGTTCAAGAAAATGGACTTTGTGCCGGCTGTGTCATTGCTCCTGAAGAAGCACCAGGTCGATCCTACATTGCTGAAACTGGAATTGACGGAGGCGGTGGTGCTGGAGGATGCCGCAGAGGTGGCCATCAAGATGCAGGCCCTGCAGGATATTGGCGTTCAACTGTCTCTGGATGATTTCGGAACGGGTTATTCATCCCTCTCTTACCTGAAGAAACTACCGCTCGATCAGATCAAAATTGATCAGAGTTTTGTGCGTGACATCGGCATAGATGCCATCGACGCGGTGATGGTGGAAACCATCATCAATATGGCCAAAGCGTTCCAGTTGCATGTCATTGCGGAAGGCGTGGAGACAGAAGATCAACTGAGATATCTCAAGCAGATGGGGTGCATGGCGTATCAGGGATATCTGTTCAGCAGACCGATACCGATAGATGAATTCGAAGCCTTGCTGCAGACCGATGGTCCATCGGCAGCCCTGAATTTTGAAATCTGAAGCAAGGGTGTCTGGATCGAATAGGATCAGCCCAGATGCAGCAGTGCATCGCGCAGCGTCAATCAATCGTGCGTCATGCTTCTTGGTAGAAAATCCATCAGCGGTGATCTGCTGAACGGGCAGTTTGTCAGAACGAAAATCGGAAAGTGCTTCCCCCATGAAAGATGTCATTGAAGGCATTCAGGCCGTTCTCGGCGAGATCCTTGATGCCCACCCGGCCGGGTTCACCGAACATGAGCTACTGAAAAAACTGGCTGAACACGAAGTCAGTCTGTTCGGCGAGGAATATTTCAATAGTCCTCTTGGCCTGTTTCAGCGCCATTTCCTGCTGTTCCATTGTTTGTATGTGCTGCGCGACAAGTTGCGCGCGGCGCAGCGAAGCGATCTGGAAATACATTGTCTGGGTATACGGCAGATAGCTTATCGCAACACGCCATCCGACCATCCGGCACAGTTTGACCCCTTAGCCGCTTACTACCTGGAGCTGGACAACTTCACCAATACCGATGAACAGGAGGTGTTGCGCCTGTTAAACGACTTTTGGAAAAGATTCTCCGGTGACGAACAACGCGACAAAGCCTTGGCCGTGATGGGGCTCGCGCATCCCGTCAGCTATCCCGAGATCAGGCAGCAATACCGTCGCCTTGCCATGCAGTGCCATCCTGATCGCGGGGGCGAACTCGCCCAGTTCCAGAGACTTGAATGGTCGATGGGGATATTAAGGGTTTTGTACCGGGCAAACTAATGCGGGATGGTTAGATCGTCGGCCTGCTATCGCCCGCATTGCGCGGGCGTGAGTTGCAGTCTCTAGCGCGTACTTTCTGCCAGCGCCTGATCCACCAGTTCGGTCAGTTGTTCAAAGCCGAAACTCGGCAGGGGTTTGCCGTTCACAAAATATTCCGGGGTCATGGTCACGTTCAATGTGCGCGCATCCTCAAGGTCCTGCGCGATCAGTTTGTCGATCTCTGGGGCGGTGATGTCGAAAGCCATTTGCTCCATGTTCAACCCCAATCCATCCAGATGTTTCCATACCTTGCCAACCTGTGCGGTGTGGTTGGCTGCCCAGTCGCGCTGGGATGCAAACAGCGCTTCCAGCGCAGGCCAGAACTTGCCCTGCTTGCGTGCCGCTTCCAGTACGGCGACTACTTTGTCCGAGCCATTGTGGAACGGTGCGTAACGCAGCACGAGCCGTATCTTGTCCGGATGTGCTGCCATGAGTTTTTTGACTCTGGGGTAGAAGGCGCCACAGGTCTCGCAGGCAGGGTCGAAGAATTCGACGATGACGACCGGCGCATCGGGATTGCCCATCGTGGGCGAATGGATGCGCATCAGTGCGGCGCGATTGGTTTCGGCGAGTTGTCTTGCGGCTTCTTCCTTTTGCCCCGAATAGAACACGGCAGCGGCGACAAAGGCCAGCAACAGAACGACGGCGGATACGATGAATAGGGTTTTCTGTTTCATTTGGAACCTTTGATATGGGTGATCAGGAGCAGGGCGGCGATGGCGGCGAAGGCCATTACAGACAATAAGGGGATGGTCACAAAACCAAACCACACGACAACCACGTCGGAACAAGGTACACCTTGCTGGCAGGGTTTGATGCTTTCCGGTATCCAGCCGGCGATGAGTGCCAGATGGAATAGCGCCAGCCCCAAACCGGCCAGTGCCAGTGGCAGCGCGTATCGCACGACGCGCGCATCGAAAGGGAACAGGCCTGCAGCCAGCACCAATACCAAGGGGAACATGGCGATGCGCTGATACCAGCAGAGCAAACACGGCGTGTAGCCCATCACCTCGCCGAGGAACAGCGCACCCAGCGTGGATGCTGTGGCGATCAGCCAGGCGATGAATATCAACGTCCAGCCGATGGAAGCTTTGTCAGCGGGCGTTTCAATATGTGCTGGGGTGTTCATGGCGTGCAGATGAATTCAAGTTCGTGGGCCTTCAAAGCCAAACACTTTCAGGCTCTGGGCACGGGTGGCGCAAGGTCGCCGCTATGCAGTTTGAATTCCCCCCGCTTGCGGTCGGCGAAGTAGTGTTCCAGCGCGTAGCGCACCGGGCGGAAGGCGAGTTGCTCCCAGGGGATGTCTTCTTCCTTGAATAGCTGCACATCCAGACTTTCCACGCCGGGCGAGAAGTCGAGGTCGAGCAGGGTGGCGCGGAACAGCATCTGCACCTGGTTGATGTAGGGCAGGTTGTAGAGGCCGAGCAGTTCGTGGATGTCGACGCGGGCGTTGGCTTCTTCCAGTGTCTCGCGCGCGGCACCTTGGGTAACGGTCTCGCCGTTCTCCATGAACCCTGCCGGCAGCGTCCACAGTCCGTGGCGCGGTTCGATGGCGCGCAGGCAGAGCAGGATGCGGCCGTCTTCCCATTCGGGGATGGCACCGACGATGATCTTGGGGTTCTGGTAGTGGATGGTGTCGCAGGCAGAGCAGACGTAGCGCTCGCGGTTGTCGTCCTGCGGGGTGCGCAGTTCGACCGGGGCGCCGCAGTCTGCGCAGAATCTCATCTTAGATTTCCCAGAACTTCCACCACGGCGTCTCGCGTTCCTTGAAGAAGGTCTGCGAGGGCTTGATGCCGTCCTTGGCGATGCTGCTGTCGAGTACGCGTTGCGTGTCCTGGCTGAGGTCGTTCATGCCGAGACGGGTATAGGCTTGCACCATGATCTGCAGCGCGTCGCGCGTCTGCATGGTCTCCGGGTAGTCGGCCAGCACGCCCTGTGCGCGGTTGAGTGCGGCGATGTACGCACCGCGACGCAGGTAGTAACTGGAGATGGCGATCTCGTGTTTGGCCAGTGTGACCAGCAGGTATTGCATACGCTGGCGCGCGTCTTCCGCATAACGGCTGGCCGGATAAAGCGTGACCAGTTCCTTGAATGCGTCGAACGAGGCGCGCAAGGCGACCGGGTCGCGTTCGGCGGGGTCTTGCTGGAACAGGGTGCTGAAGTAGCTGTTCAGGTTTTCGTCGAAGTTGATCAGGCCTTTCAGGTAGAGCACGTAGTCCAGTGCGTCGCTCTTGGGGAACTGTTTGATGAAGCGGTCCAGTGTGGACAGTGCGGGCGCCGGTTCGCCCTGTTTGTAATAGGCGTAGGCGATGTCCAGTTGTGCCTGTTGCGCATAGCGGCCGTAGGGGTAGCGCGATTGCAGGCGCTCCAGCAGCTTGACGGCGCGCTCGTAGCTTTCGTCCTGCATCTCTACCTTGGCCATGGCATACAGCTCGTCGGCAGTGAGCTTGGTATCTTCAGCTTCGGGAAGCGAACTACAAGCAGCTAACGTGAACAGGAGGAAAACAGCTAAACTATGACGCATGATAGAACCCGAAGAAGAATTACCCGATTATAGCAAAGACGACGATAGCGCCGACCCGCTTGAGTTCAAAGTGCCGACCGAGCTCGGTGGACTGCGTCTGGACCAGATCCTGGTCAAATTGCTCCCTGAATACTCGCGCAGCCGCCTGCAAGACTGGATAGGGCAGGGGCTGGTGTCGATCAACGGCAAGACAGCCACGACCAAACAGAAGGTGTGGGGCAACGAGAAGCTGACAGTCCTGCCGCAGGTACACCCTTCAGAGATGGTGGCCGAGCCGGAAGACATCCCGCTGGACATCCTCTACGAAGACGACGCGATCCTCATCATCAACAAGCCGGTGGGGCTGGTGGTACATCCCGGCAGCGGCAACTGGCAGGGCACGCTGCTGAACGGTCTGCTGTTCCATGCGCCCGAGCTGAACGAAGTGCCGCGCGCGGGCATCGTGCATCGTCTGGACAAGGACACCAGCGGCCTGATGGTGGTGGCGAAGACGGTGGTGGCGCAGACCGCACTGGTGCGGCAGATGCAGGCGCGCAGCGTGAAACGCGAATATCTGGCGCTGGTGTGGGGCGAGGTGGACCGCGATTACACGGTCAACGTGCCGATCGGTCGCCATCCCACGCAGCGCGTGAAGATGGCGGTGACCGAGAGCGGCAAGGAAGCGATCACCCATGTCCATGTCGAGCAACGTTTCCACAGTTGCACGCTGGTGCGTTGCAAGCTGGAGACCGGTCGCACCCACCAGATCCGCGTGCACATGTCATACCTCGATCATCCGCTGGTGGGCGATACGCTTTACATCAAGGGCGTGCAGAAATGCGTGCCGGCCTTGCAGGAGATCCTGATCCACTTCCCGCGCCAGGCCTTGCATGCCTGGAAACTGGCGCTGGACCATCCAACGACCGGCAAGCGGATGGAGTTCGATACGCCGCTGCCGGACGACATGGATGCGTTGCTGGAGGCGATCGAAGAGGCGAGCGATGAAGTCGTGTGATCCCTTTATCGCCCCCGACTGGCCGGCACCGGCCAACGTCAGGGCGATGCAGACCACCCGTGCCGGCGGTGTCAGTCAGGCCCCTTACGATTCGATGAACCTCGGTCTGCATGTGGGCGATGACCCGCTGCGGGTGAATCACAACCGCCAGTCACTTTCCGCCTTGCTGCCCACCGAACCGGTATGGCTGGAACAGGTGCACGGCACCGAAGTGGCGAATGCCGATGCAGCCGCATGCAGAGTGGTGGCCGATGCCAGTATCGCTCGGCATCGCGGTTCTGTGTGTGTGGTGATGACAGCGGATTGTCTGCCGGTGCTGCTGTGTGACGAGGATGGCACGGTGGTCGCTGCGGTGCATGCGGGGTGGCGCAGTCTGTGCGATGGTGTGATCGAAGTGACGGTGAAAGCGATGGATGTCGCACCGCACAAGTTGCTGGCCTGGTTGGGCCCGGCCATCAGCCAGACACACTTCGAAGTCGGCGCGGAAGTGCGCGAGGCTTTCATCGCGCAGCATGCGCAAGCCAAGGAAGCCTTCGTTGCGCAGGGCGAATCGGGCAAGTATCTGGCCGATCTCTATCTGCTGGCGCACCAGCGTCTGAACGCACTCGGTATCACGTCCATCCACGGTGGCGGGCGCTGTACCTACGGCGAGCCGGACTGTTTCTTCTCTTACCGCCGCGACGGTGTGACAGGCCGCATGGGCAGCTTCATCTGGCTCGTCTGAATCAAAGCTTTACTGTTTTCCCTCACGCACTTCCAGCAAGAATTCTTCCGCATCGTTCACGGTGGAGAGCAACTCCATATCCTGTGTGGAGTTCGGGTCGATGAACACGCGCGTCCAGCCGCCTGCCTTTTCCACCACGCGCCCGTCGTCGCCACGGAATGCGGCGCGCACTTCGATCAGCACGCGCTGGTCGGTGAGGTTCTTCAACTCGCCCCACACGCGCAGCGTGCCGGTGGCGGTGCGTCCGGATTGCACGCCGTTCACTTCGACCACGTCTTCCAGATGGTCTTCGTCGATCATGATGATGGTGGCATCGGGCAAGGACTGGCACGCGGCCATGAAGCTCAATAGCAGGATGGAAAGTGTCTTTTTCAGCATGATGTTCTCCTGTGGGTAAGGTGGGGTTGTCCGGTCAGTTCGGGTTGGTGAGGAATATTCTGCGCTTGAAAGTGACGCCAGTATCAACATTGTCGGGAACCACGTCTGGCGCGGCGAGTGGTGCGAGCGAGGTATTGAAATTCTTGGCATCGAGTGTTGCCTGTTCGGCGATCGCACTGCAATCCCCTTTGCAGCGCTCATGCACCGCTGCTTCGTGTCGCAGTGAGCTGTCCGTCCAGCTGGAGGGATAACTGCCCGGATATTGTCGCCCCCACACCAGCATGCAGGCGCCGGAACGGAAGGACTTCATCTCCACCGCACTTTGCAGCGCGCCCTTTGCATCATGGAAACCCAATGACCACGGCAGCTGCTCGGCATTCATGTCCGCTTGCGTGGTCGCCACATAGATGCGGTCGGGCAGACTGGACCAAGTGCGCGTATCGGCTTCAGGATGGGTGGAGGCGGCGACGATGTCGCTGCCGATGCTGACCAGTATGCCGAGCAGTGCCAGTCCGGCGTACTGGTTGGCATCATCACTGTCTCTGCGTCGGGCTGCATTGCGCGCAAGATCGGAAGAGATGTGCGCGAACACGGCAGCGCCGGTCGCGATGCCTTCGGCGGTATTGCGGAACGAAGCCTTGCCCGCCAGTATCTTGTCCACCGCGCGCCCGCCGCGTGTGGAGGCTTGCCAGTACACGTCCTCGATCTGTTGCCCCACCAGCAGTTGCGCGTCCTGTGTGTAGGTGACGCCGCGTATCGTGCCGTCGTCGCGCCGCGCGTAGCGCAGTTCTTCCTGATGGCGTCCAGAGGCGACCTTGCCCGGTGCCCGGCCGACCTCGGCGATCAGCAGCACGTTGTCGGTGGCGGCGGGTGTTTTGATACCCGGCTTCGCTTTGCGTACGGCGGCGAATTCATCCTTCGCCTGTGCGCTGCGTCCCGAGCAGTTATACAGCCAGCCGCGAATGAACGGCATGATGACCATGTCGCTCTGGAAGGTCTCGGAAGCGGACATGGTGTCCTGTATCTCGGCGAAACGCAGGTCGGCGCGCGCGTTGTCCAGATCGGGATCGGAGAAATCGGCGAGGGCAAGGTAGTAGCCGACCATGGCGCGTTCGTAGGGGTCGCCCTTGAAATCCTTGTTGGCCTCCGGCACGAAGTTGCTGCGCGCGCGGTTGGCTGCCGGATCGTGCGCATAGATAGTCTCGATCAGCGCTTGCGCGTCGGACAGCAGGCGCTGGGCGATTTCCGGTTGCGACAGTTCCAGTGCGGACAGCCCGGCCATCGCCTCGTTCAGCACACGGTCGCGGCGGCCTTGTTCCTGATCGCGCAGCACGAAGGGGCGCAACGCGGCCGGCACTTCCGCCTTAGGCTCCAGCAGTTGTTCGAGGCGTCCCGGTTGGACCAGCTCGTTATCGATTCCCGTCGAAGCGCAGCCGGACAGCGTCAGCCAGAGTGCGCACGCCAGCGCGTGTGGAACGAAGCGGGTCGTCGCTGAAGGATCAGCGATAGACCGCATCGTCCTGGCCGCCCTTCTTGAACTCATACAGGTTGGACCAGATGCTGAGTGAAGTCTCCAGATCGATCAGTTCGAAGGTGATCTGGGTGTAGCGTTCCACCGTGCCGCTCTGTGCGCTGCGCGCATCCAGCGAGTTGATGCGGCCGATCAGGCGATAGTCAGCACCGGCGGTTGCCTTGGCTTGTTTGAGTGTGCCGGCGTCGGTCGTACCCTGGCGCTTCATGTCACGTTCCTGCGCGACCATGTCGGCGGATTCGCGAGAGACGAATTGCAGTTTGCCTTGGGCTGCACGCTGCAGATTGATGCGCAGGCGATCCACCAGCAGGTTCTTGTTGATGCGCTGGCTGCTCTCGTTCTCGAAATAGGCCGCATCGAGGATGACGCGTGCCGCCTGACTGCGTTTCACCACTTCGGGCGTGGCAAGGATGTCTTTCACCATCGCATCGGTGACGGCGGTCACATCCTGGCTCTCCACGCCCACACCGGCCACGACGCCGGTGGAATTCACATCCTGATAGGTGACCGGCTTGCCGGCGTCGGGGGTGGCGCAGGCGGACAGCAGCAAGGCGATGGCAGAAAGGGGTAGCAGGGAATGGGTTCTCATCGTGATCTCCGGAAGTTAAGGGCCGCGCATGTGACAGCGGCCTGCGACGAATGGTTCATTGCGGCTACATTGTGTGTCTCGCCACACCGTAAATCAAGCGCTCGGGTGGACAAGCGCCAGCATATGCTTTATATCCCACCGCTGTTTCCATAACGTAGTCAGCAGCTATGAATACAATCACTCCCAAGCAGCGAAAAGTGGTGCTCGCCGCCTGTTTCGGCACCTTCCTCGAGTGGTATGACTTCCTCACCTTCGCCACCTTGGCGACCTACTTCAGTGTGCTGTTCTTCCCGCCGGAAGATGCGACCGCAGCTTTGCTGGCGAGTCTGGCGGCATTCGGTGTGGGCATGATCGTGCGGCCTTTGGGTTCGGCGCTGTTCGGTACCTTGGCGGACCGTTACGGCCGTCGTCCGATCTTCCTGGTGACGATCTCATTGATGGGTGCCTCCACCTTCCTGGTCGGTTTGCTGCCGACGTATGCGCAGGTCGGCATGCTGGCTCCGGCATTGTTGCTGTTGCTGCGCTTGTTGCAAGGTTTTGCGGTGGGCGGCGAGATCGGCGGTGTGGCGGTCTATCTGACCGAACATGCGCCCGAAGGACGGCGCGGTTTCTACACCAGCGTGCTGCAACTGATGGGGCCGCTGGGCATTCTGGTCTCCACCTTCCAGATCGTGTTGTTGCATATGTTCCTCGATGATGCGGAGTTCAGCAGCTGGGGCTGGCGCATACCGTTCCTGTTCTCGGTGGTGCTGTTGTATATCTCGATCAAGACGCGCATGAGTCTGGAAGAATCGCCTGTGTTCAAGGAATTGCAGGAACAGGGGCGCGTGTCACAGGCACCGTTGCGCGAATGTTTCCGCGACCGGCAGACCTTGAAGGGTATGGCGCTGTTGTTCTTCTGCATCTCGGCGGGCGGCTCCTTGCTGTTCTTCACCTCGCAGGTGTATGCCAACGTGTTTTTGAAGAGCGTGGTGCGGCTGGATGCGCAACTCGCCAGCACGCTGGTGATGCTCTCCACACTGGTGCTGTTCCCGCTCACCATCTGGTGCGGCTGGCTGTCCGACCGCATCGGGCGTCGCCCGGTGCTGCTGGCCGGCTTGCTGCTGGGGGCGCTCACCATCATCCCGGTGTTCAATGGGCTGCAGCATTTCGGCAATCCCGCGCTGGAACGATTCAACAGCGAAGTTTCGGTGACCCTGTCCGGCACTGACTGCGACTACAGTCCCTTCCAGAAGGCGAAGAGCGAATGCGCACGCAATCAGGAGTTCTTCATCAAGAACGGCATCGTGCACAGCACCGAGCCGGGCGAGGGCGCTGTGGTGCGTATCGGTGCGGATGTCGAGGTCAGCGGCTTTGACCCTGATGCGTTGAGCGCTGGATTGCGATCCAAAGGCTGGACTGCACAAGCCGACAGCGAGCAGGCCAACACGGTGATGTTGTTCCTGCTGCTGTTGATACCGGTGGTCGCGGTCGGACTCATCACCGGTCCGCAGACGGCCGTGCTGCCCGAACTGTTCAAGGCCCGCAATCGCTACACAGCTGCCGCGCTGCCGCACAACCTGAGCGCGGGCTGGATAGGAGGCCTGTCGCCGTTCATGGTGACCCTGTTGTCGGTGCAGGCGGGGGATGTGATGGCGGGACTTTGGTATCCGGTCGGCATGCTGATCATGGCCTCGATCATCGGCCTGCTGTTCCTGCCCGAGACCAAGGATGTGGTGCTGGGGGAATAGCGCCGCGTCGGGTACAATGCGCGCCCCGTATTCCCCTGACCTGATATGTCCGTCCTGACCTGGATCATCGTCGCCAGCCTGTTCGGCGGCGTGCTGAGCGTTGCCGCTGCCGCGCTGTTCGCGCTGAATGCGCGCACGCACTGGATCGGCATGCTGGTCAGCTATGCCATCGGCGCGCTGCTGGGCGCGGTGTTCCTCGACATCCTGCCGGAAGCAATAGAACTGGCCGGCGACACCGCCGCCGTGAGCGGCACGGTGCTGGCCGGCATCCTGCTGTTCTTCACGCTGGAGAAGGTGCTGATCTGGCGTCATTGCCACCATGACCATTGTGAAGCGCACGAGCCGCAAGAGCCGTCATCCCATGATCACGACCACGGTCGCAGCGGCACCATGCTCATCATCGGCGACACCTTCCATAATTTCGTGGACGGCATCATCATTGCCGCCGCCTTCATGGTCGACATCAATCTGGGTATCGTCACCGCGCTGGCCATCATCGCGCACGAGATCCCGCAGGAAGTCGGCGATTTCCTCATCCTGCTGCATTCCGGTTACAGCAAGCTGCGCGCGTTCCAGCTCAACCTGATCTCAAGCTTCGCCACGCTGGTAGGCGGGGTGCTGGCCTATTACGCGCTACAGGGTTTGCAGTCGTGGACGCCCTACATCCTCGCGCTGTCGGCGGCCAGCATGATCTATGTCGCCGTGGCCGACCTCATCCCCGGTCTGCACAAACGCACCCGTATGCGCGACACCGTGCAGCAGGTGGTGTTGATCGTGCTGGGCGTGGCGACCGTGGGTCTGGTCAGTATGGCGACCGGGGTCTGAGATGCATGCCGATCTGACCCGTTTTGCCTGGCTGTCCATCGCGGCGGCTGTCGCCACCATTCTGCTCAAGGGCTTGGCATGGTGGCTGACCGGCTCGGTCGGCCTGCTGTCTGATGCACTGGAATCTTTCGTCAATCTGGCCGGCGCATTGATGGCCTTGTACGTGCTGACACTGGCAGCTATCCCCGCCGATGAGAAGCATGCCTACGGCCACGGCAAGGCGGAGTATTTCTCCAGCGCGTTCGAAGGTTTCCTCATCCTGCTGGCGGCGATCAGTATCGCCTATGCGGCCATTGACCGTTTGCTGCATCCGCAGGCGCTGGCCGAGGTCGGCGTCGGCTTGGCCGTGTCGGTGGTCGCATCGCTCATCAATCTGTTCGCCGCGCGCGAATTGCTCAAAGCCGGACGCGCCTACAACTCCATCACACTGGAAGCGGACGCCAAACATCTGATGACCGATGTGTGGACCTCGGTCGGCGTCATCATCGGCGTGGCGCTGGTCTGGCTGTCCGGCTGGTTGTGGTTGGACCCGGTGATCGCGTTGGCAGTGGCAGCGAACATTGTGTGGACCGGCTGGCAGTTGCTGCATCGTTCGGCTGAAGGCCTGATGGATGCAGCCATCCCGCAGGAGCATATCGACGCCATCGAAGTCGTGCTGGCGAAGTACCGTGCACAGGGTCTGGACTTCCATGCGCTGCGTACGCGCGAAGCCGGACGTCAGGCTTTCATCTCAATGCATGTGCTGGTGCCGGGTGTATGGTCGGTGCAGCGCGGCCATGACTTGGTCGAGCTGATTGAGGCCGAGATCCGCACCGCCGTGCCGTTCAGCCACATCACCACCCATTTGGAGCCCATCGAAGACCCGGTCTCGCTGATTGATGCGACACTGGAACGGCCCGAAGAATCTACAGGAATACGTCATGAGTAAAACTCAACCCAAGATCGGTTTCGTCTCGCTCGGTTGCCCCAAAGCGGCATCCGATTCCGAGCTCATCCTCACGCGCATGCAGGCCGAAGGTTATGAGCTCACGCCCAGTTATCAAGAAGCCGATCTGGTGGTGGTCAACACCTGCGGCTTCATCGACAGCGCGGTGGCGGAGTCGCTGGAAGCCATCGGCGAAGCCTTGCAGGAGAACGGCCGCGTCATCGTCACCGGTTGTCTGGGTGCCAAGGGCGACATCGTGCAAAGGACGCATCCCAAGGTGCTCGCGGTGACCGGTCCGCACGAGACCGAGGCGGTGATGAACGCGGTGCACCAGCATCTGCCGCGCCTGCACGATCCCTACACCGACCTGGTGCCGCCGCAGGGCGTGCGCCTCACGCCGCAACATTTCGCCTACCTGAAGATCTCCGAAGGCTGCAACCACAGTTGCACCTTCTGCATCATCCCCAGCCTGCGCGGCGATCTGGTCAGCCGCCCCGTGCATGATGTGATGGCCGAAGCGGAGAAGCTGGTTGAGTCCGGCGTGAAAGAACTGCTGGTCATCTCGCAGGACACTTCTGCCTATGGCGTGGATGTGAAATACCGCACCGGCTTCTGGCAGGGCAAGCCGCTCAAGACGCGCATGACCGATCTGGCAGGCGCACTGGGCGAGCTCGGTGTGTGGACGCGCTTGCATTACGTCTATCCGTATCCCAGCGTGGATGATGTCATCCCGCTGATGGCGGAAGGCAAGATCCTGCCCTACCTCGACATCCCGTTCCAGCATGCCAACGAGCGCATCCTCAAGCTGATGAAGCGCCCGGCCAGCAGCGAGAACGTGCTGACGCGCATCAAGAAATGGCGCGAGATCTGTCCGGACATCACCCTGCGCAGCACCTTCATCGTCGGCTTCCCCGGCGAAACGGAAGAAGAGTTCGAAGAACTGCTCGACTTCATCGAAGAAGCACAACTCGACCGCGTCGGTGCGTTCAAGTATTCGCCGGTGGAAGGGGCTGCCGCGAATGCACTGCCCGACCATATCGACCCCGAAGAACAGGAAGAGCGCCTCGCGCGCCTGATGTATCTGCAGGAAGAGATCAGTGCCGAGAAACTGGCCAAGAAAGTCGGCCAGACCATGACCGTGCTGGTGGACGACGTGGACGAACAAGGCTCCCTCGCGCGCAGCAGCGCCGATGCGCCCGAGATCGACGGGCTGGTCTACATCGACGGCGAGGACCTGGAAGTGGGCGAGTTCGTCACGGTGAAGATCACCGGTTCCGACGAGCACGACCTGCATGCTGAAGTCGTCAGGGAATGAGTGAGGAAAATCCCTGCCTGACTTGCGGCGCATGCTGCGCGCACTTCCGTATCGTGCTGCATCGCGAGGAAGTGGATATCTCCCCCGGCGGCTATGTGCCGCTCAAACTCACCAATCGACTCAATGAACATTCCTTCTGCATGAAGGGCACGGATATCTATCCGCCGCGCTGCATCGCGCTGGAGGGGGAGGTGGGGCAGGCGGTGCGATGCGGCATCTATGACGCTCGTCCGCAGGTGTGCCGCGAGTTCAACGAATACGAGTTGGACGGTATGCCGAACCCGAGTTGCTTCAAACTGCGCGGACTGGTGCCGCCGACGGTCAGCAGCTAGACGCCCAGCGACAGCCGCTGTGCGGTGATGAAGTCGCGGGTGTTGACGTGGCGCACGAACCAGTCCGAGAACGGCCCTTCCAGATATTCCAGTAATGCCTTTTTGTCCTGCGATTCCTGCCATTGGGCGATGCGGGCAGACAGGCGTTCCAGCGCCTGATCGTGGTCTTTTTTGTGCGCATCCAGCGGGCCGAACTGTGCGGCTTGCATGGCCTGTTCTTCTTTTGCGAATTGTTGCTGCAAGCTGTTCTGCATGGCCGCCAACGCATCGCTCAACGCGGCTTCGGTCGCATCGCTGTCCAGTAGCTCCAGCATGGCCGCATGGGCTTGCACGAAGCGGCTATGGTCGAATATTTCTTCGCTCATCATGCACTCCGCGCCTGGATATAGGCGGCCGTCACGAAATCCATGCTACTCACGTGATTGACGAACCAGTCGCGCACGGCGTGTTCCAGCCAGCTACTGAGGTCTTTGCTGTTGCGTGAGGTCTTCCAGTTTTCGGCGCGGGCGATCATGTCGGCCAGCACTTTGTCGTGCTCGCCCTTGTGCATCGGGTAGGGCGGGAACTGGACCGACAGCATCAGCTGCTCTTCCTCGGCGAAATGGAGGCGGGTGTGTTCCAGCAGGGTGTCCAGCAGGGCATCCACTTGCGTGTGATCCGCGCCCGAATGCAGCAGGTCGAGCAGGTGCTTGCGCAGGGCGACGAACTCGGCGTGGTCGTTGTTCATGAAATCTATCGCAACGCGTGGGTAGTTCAGCATGTTTTACCTTTTTGGCGGGGGTGATTACGGGGTGTAAGGCTGTATAATCCGCGCCCTATGCAGATTCTACGCGGCCTCCATTCTACGGATTTTCGACCTCTGGCGGTCACCATCGGCAATTTCGACGGGGTGCATCTCGGGCATCAGGCGATGCTGCAGGAGTTGCGCGAGACGGCGCAGGCGCGTGGTTTGCAGACGGCAGTGGTGACCTTCGAGCCGCATCCGCGCGAATTTTTCACGCCGCAACAGGCGCCGGCGCGGCTGACCAGTCTGCGCGAAAAGCTGGAGTTGTTTCGCGGGATGGGCATGGATCGCGTGTATGTGTGTCCCTTCGATAAGGTGTTCGCACAACGGACAGCGGAAGATTTCGCGCAGACCCTGGCGCAAGCCTTGTGTGCCAAGCATGTGCTGATCGGTGACGATTTTCGTTTCGGCAGCGGGCGCGGCGGTGACTTTGCGTTGATGCAGCAGGCTGGGACGCAACACGGTTTCGAGGCGGTGGCGATGCATAGTGTGTTGTTCGACGGGGTGCGCGTCTCCAGCACGGCGATCCGTACGGCGCTGGCGGAAGGCAAACTGGATATCGCCCGCGATTATCTCGCCCGCCCCTACAGTATCAGCGGGCGCGTGGTGCATGGCGATGCGATGGGTCGTAAGCTGGGTTATCCCACGGCGAACATCCAGATGAAGCACAACCTGCCGCCGCTCAAGGGCGTGTATGTGGTGCAGGTGCATTCGGACGGTATCGGCGTGTTGCAGGGCGTGGCCAGTCTGGGCCTGCGGCCGACGCTGAAGCACGATGCGAAATATGTGCTGGAAGTGCATCTGTTCGAATTCGCACAGCAGATATACGGCAAGCATCTGCGGGTGGAATTCCTGCATAAGTTGCGCGACGAGATGAAGTTCGACGGTTTGGAAGCGCTGACGCGGCAGATCGCGTCGGATGTGAATAATGCAAAGCAATGGTTTATCGATCATGAGTGAAGACAAGAAGAAATATCCCCTGAATCTGCCCGACACGGCGTTCCCCATGCGCGGCGATCTGGCCAAGCGCGAGCCGCTGATGTTGGCGCACTGGCAGGCGCAGCAGCGCTACCAGCGCATCCGCAAGGCGGCCAAAGGACGCCCGCAGTTCATCCTGCACGACGGCCCGCCGTATGCGAACGGTGACATCCACATCGGTCACGCGGTGAACAAGGTGCTCAAGGACATCATCATCAAGAGCAAGACGCTGAGCGGTTTCGACGCGCCTTACGTGCCGGGCTGGGATTGCCACGGTCTGCCTATCGAGTTGCAGGTGGAGAAAAAGCACGGCAAGGCTATCCCGCCGTCGCAGTTCCGCGAGCTGTGCCGCGAATATGCGAAAGAACAGGTCGAGCGCCAGAAGAAGGATTTCATCCGTCTGGGCGTGCTGGGCGATTGGGACAATCCTTACCTGACCATGGATTTCCAGACCGAGGCGGACATCATCCGCGCGCTGGGTCAGATCCAGCAGAACGGTTACCTGTATCAGGGGCGCAAGCCGGTGAACTGGTGTCTGGATTGCCAATCTGCTTTGGCCGAGGCTGAAGTGGAATACGAGGACAAGGTATCGCCCGCCATCGACGTCGGTTTCGAGGTGAAGGATGTCGAGGCGCTGGGCCGTGCGCTCGGGGTGTCGCTGCCCGGTGACGCGAAGGTGTATGCGGTGATCTGGACCACCACACCGTGGACGCTGCCTGCCAACCAGGCCGTGAGCGTGCACCCGGAACATGAATACCGACTGGCCAAGACCGACAAGGGTTATCTGTTGTTGGTGGGCGAGTTGCTCGAATCCTGCGTGCAGCGCTATCAACTGCAGGCGGAAGTGGTCGGCGCAGGCAAGGGCAGTGCGCTGGAGAACCTGCCGCTGCAGCATCCGTTCTACGACCGCATCGTGCCCATCATCTGCGGCGAACACGTCACACTGGAAGCCGGTACCGGGCTGGTGCACACCGCGCCGGCGCACGGTGTGGACGACTATGTGGTCGGCCAGAAATACAGCCTGCCGGTGGAGAATCCGGTGGGCGACGACGGCAAGTTCATCTCTACCACCTTGCCGGTGGGCGAGACGCCGCTGGCCGGTGTGTTCGTGTGGAAGGGCAACGACATCGTGCTGCAGGCGCTGGCAGCCAGCGGTCATCTGCTGCATCAGGAGAAGATGACACACAGTTATCCGCATTGCTGGCGCCACAAGACGCCGATCATCTTCCGCGCCACGCCGCAGTGGTTCATCGGCATGGAGCAGGGCGAGGAGGGCGTGAGCTTGCGTGCACTGGCCAATGATGCGGTCGCGGATACCAAGTTCTTCCCGTCATGGGGCCGTGCGCGCATCGAGGCGATGATCAAGAACCGTCCCGACTGGTGCGTGTCGCGTCAGCGTAACTGGGGCGTGCCGATGCCGTTCTTCGTGCACAAAGAGACATTGCAACTGCATCCGCGCACGCCGGAACTGCTGGAAGAAGTGGCAAAACGCGTGGAGCAGGTCGGTATCGAGGCATGGTTCTCGCTGAACAGCGCCGACCTGCTGGGCGACGATGCCGCGCACTACCGCAAACTGACCGACACGCTGGACGTGTGGTTCGATTCCGGCGCGACGCACTACGCCGTGCTGGCGAAGCGCGAAGGTCTGCGTTCACCGGCCGATCTGTATCTGGAAGGTTCCGACCAGCATCGCGGCTGGTTCCAGTCTTCCCTGCTGACCGGCTGCGCCATCAACGGCCGCGCGCCTTACGATGCTTTGCTCACGCATGGTTTCGTGGTGGACGGCAAGGGCCACAAGATGTCGAAATCCAAGGGCAACGTCATCGCGCCGCAGAAGGTGATCGACACCATGGGCGCGGACATGCTGCGCCTGTGGACGGCAGCGACCGACTACTCCGGCGAGCTGACCATCTCCGACGAGATCCTCAAGCGCGTGACCGACAGCTACCGCCGCATCCGCAACACCCTGCGTTTCCTGCTGGCCAACGTGAGCGACTTCGATGCAAAACGCGATGCGATGCCGGTGGCCGAATGGCTGGAGATCGACCGCTATGCGCTGGCCCTGATGCAGGAACTGCAAGACGACGTGCGCGCCGATTACGACCGTTACGAGTTCCACCTGGCAGTGCAGAAGCTGCAGGGCTTCTGCTCGGAAGACTTGGGCGGTTTCTATCTCGACATCCTGAAAGACCGTCTGTACACCGCAGGCGAATCTTCGCCAGCACGCCGCTCCGCGCAGAACGCGCTGTACCACGTCACGCAGTCATTGGCGCGTTTGATCGCGCCCATACTCAGCTTCACCGGCGAGGAAGTGTGGGCGACGCTGAACGGCGGCGACGAGGTGAGTGTGTTCGAACAGCAGTGGTATGCATTGCCGGACAGCGGTTTGAGCGGCGAGCAGGTGAGTGCCTGGGCAGACATCCGCGCGGTGCGCGAACAGGTCAACAAGAAGCTGGAAGAGCAACGTGCAGCGGGTGCCATCGGTTCCGCCTTGCAAGCCGAGGTGGATGTGTATGCGGCGAAAGAGACCTTCGAGTTGTTGTCCCGTTTGGATGATGATCTGCGTTTCGTGCTCATCACTTCGCGTGCCAATGTGCATCTGCATGAAGGCGAATTGGACATCAAAGTCACACCAAGCACGCATGAGAAATGCGAACGCTGCTGGCACTACCGCGAGGACGTGGGCAGCGATGCCAACCATCCGACACTGTGTGGGCGCTGCGTGAGCAATCTGTTCGGCGACGGCGAGGCGCGACAGCATGCTTAAGCGCTGGTTGCTGCTGGCAGTCATCGTCATCGTGCTCGATCAGACGAGCAAGCTCGCCATCACCAGTCACTTTGTCTATGGTGAATCGCTCCCCATCACCTCGTTCTTCAATCTGGTGCTGGCGCACAACACCGGCGCGGCATTCAGCTTCCTGAGCGAAGCGGGCGGTTTGCAGCGCTGGCTGTTCTCCCTCATCGCCGTCGTGGCCTCGGTGTGGATCGTGTGGTTGTTGCGTAAACATCAGGCGGAGAAGCTATTCGCTTTGGCGTTGGCGCTGATCCTCGGCGGCGCGCTGGGCAATCTGATCGACCGCATCGCCTACGGCTACGTGGTCGACTTCTTGGATTTCTACGCGGCGGGCTATCACTTCGCCGCCTTCAACGTGGCCGATTCGGCGATCACCTGCGGCGCCGCATTGCTAATCTGGGACGGCATTCGAGGAAAGAGACATGAACGTACTGCTAGCTAATCCGCGCGGTTTTTGCGCAGGCGTAGACCGCGCCATCGAGATCGTCGAGCGCGCTATCGCACTGCACGGCGCACCGATCTATGTGCGCCACGAAGTCGTGCACAACAAGTTCGTGGTCGAAGGATTGAAGGCCAAGGGTGCGATCTTCATCGAAGAGCTGAAGGATGTGCCGTCCGGCAGCATCCTCATCTATAGCGCCCATGGCGTGTCGCAGGCAGTGCGCCGTGAAGCGGAAGCGCGCAACCTCACCGTATTCGATGCGACCTGTCCTTTGGTGACAAAGGTTCACCTGCAAGTGACGCGCATGCACGATCAGGGCAAAGAGATCGTGATGATCGGTCACAAGGGTCATCCCGAAGTGGAAGGAACGATGGGGCAGAGCGAAGGCGGCATGTATCTGGTCGAATCACCTGCGGATGTAGAGACTTTGCAGGTGAAGGACGAGCAGAACCTGTCCTATGTGACGCAGACGACGCTGTCGGTAGACGATGCCAGCACCATCATCGCGGCCCTCAAAGTACGCTTCCCATCCATCACCGGCCCCAAAAAAGACGACATCTGCTACGCCACGCAGAACCGGCAGGATGCCGTGAAGTTACTGGCTCAACAGTGCGATCTAGTCATCGTGGTCGGCTCCCCGAACAGCTCCAACTCCAACCGCCTGCGCGAAGTCGCCAAGAACATCGGCGTAACGGCTTATCTGGTGGATAACGCCAGTGAAGTGCAGCCGGAATGGCTGCAAGGCAGACAGAACATCGGCATCAGTGCCGGTGCATCAGCGCCAGAGGTGTTGGTCACTGAGGTGATAGCCCGATTGCAAGAGCTGGGTGTGGGTGAGGTGAAGGAGTTGGATGGGATAGAGGAGAATGTGGTGTTTCCTTTGCCCAAATCACTTATTTCCTAAAATTTTGCCGTTCGTCGGCGCGCGATACCGCTCGTGCAACTGTCGCTGGCTATCACGATTTCATCGCTTAATACTGCGCACTAAACAACCTTGGAAAAAATTCGTGCCTATTCAGACTACACAACGAGGCGTCACACTGGTTGAGCTGCTGATCGTCATTGCAATTTTCGCAATCCTTGCCTCGCTGGCTGCGCCCTCATTTAGCGAACTCATCAGCCGCACTCGGCAGGACTCGGTGTTCAGTCAGCTGGTGAGCGATTTGAATCGCGCACGCAACGAAGCAATCAAGCGCAACACCTCGGCCATCCTCTGTGTGCGTGGCAGTGATACTGCCTGCGGCAATACCACTAACTGGCAAAATGGCTGGCTGGTGTGTGTGGGCAGTGGCATTACTTGCAATGCCGTTCTAGCAGTGCATGCCCCCTTGTCGTCTGAACTGTCTTTGGTAACGACGGTGACTTCTGTGCAGTTCCATCCTGATGGCAGCAATGCTTCCGGTGCCACGACGCTGACCTTGGATGGAACGTTTTCCGGCCATCAAGCACGCCAGATCAAGGTGGCAGTGACCGGCAATATTGCAAAATTGTAGGAGGTTCAAATGTCAGCATTGCGGCATGCGATACACCCCTCACAGCGCGGATTCTCCATGCTGGAGATTTTGATCACGCTGGTGATCATCGCCACAGCATTGCTGGGCACGGCCGGGCTGCAACTGTATGCGATGAAAGTCGGCAAAAACAGCGAGTTTCGTACCCAGGCGGTGTTTTTGGCGGCGGATCTGGCCGAGCGCATGGAAGCCAACAAGGCGGCGGCCATCACCGGCGCTTATGCCGCCAGTTCTGTTGCTGCCGCCAACGCGGTGGCGGATTGCTGGAACAATGCCTGCAACGGCGACAGCATGGCGCAATTCGATTTGTCTGAATGGGAAACCCTTGTCGCGCAATCCTTGCCCGGTGCAAGCTGGAGTGTGGCACCAACGATTACCAATACCCCGCCCAGTGTCACCGCGACCTATGACATTCAGGTACGGTGGTCGGATCGCGATTCCAACATTCCCTTCAGTTATACCCTGGCACGCACGCTGCATTTTTGTCCGCCCGCCAATTCGGGATGCAGTTGAGGTAAAGGAGAAGATTAATGAAAACTTTTCGCGCCCCCTCGCGTTTTGATCGCGGTCAGCGTGGTTTCAGCCTGATCGAACTGATGATTTCCATCACCATCGGTCTGGCGATCATCGCCGGCTTGGTCGGGGTGGTGAGCAGCAATGCCCGCAACAGCAAGACCAATGACAACACGGCAGAATTGAACGAGAACGGCCGCTACGCTTTGAATCACCTGCAAAATCAATTGCGTCATGCCGATTACCGTGGTTACACCTGGGTGACGCCGCTGGCAAGCAGTTTGAGCGTAACCAACGAGTGCCTAGCCGGTGGTGCAGCTGGCAGTTTTGTGAATAACATTAGCCAGGGCGTGTGGGGCAGTAACGACAGCAACCCGTTTACCGGCAACTGCCTGGCAACCGGATATGTGGGTGGGGATGTGCTGGTGATTCGCCGTGTGGCCTCTGCCGCACTGGTGCCGCCCACAACATTGATTGGCGGCAATCTCTATTTTCGTTCTTCCTTCGTCAAGGGGATTATGTTCAAGGCGACAGCCGGAGATGTGGCGGCCAACTTTGATCTACCAGATCACACCGTAGCTTCTTTTGGTACGCCGCTGGCTGATTTCTTGGTGCAACAATACGTGTATTACATTGGCCAGGGCGATTGCATAGGCGGCGGCGATGCCAATCGTCCGGCGCTGTGCCGTCTCGCTTTGAGTGGCGACGCTTTCGTCAAGGAGTTGGTGGTGGACGGGATTTCCCAGTTGCAGGTGGAGTATGGGCGCACCCCGTTTGCTGCCAATACCACACAGTGGTTCAACGCGGACGATATCAGTGCAGCCGCCAACCCGGACGCGGCATGGGAAGATGTGAGCAGCGTGCGTATTAGTCTGCTGTCCGTTAATTCCAAGGCAGAGCAAGGCTACAGCAATAGTACGACTTACACACTGGGCGACTGGAACGACACTTTTAACGATGGTTTTCGCCGTCAGACTTTCAGCAGCACGGTGCAGTTGCGTAATTTTCACGAACTATGAGCGGAGCAGCCAAAATGAACATTTCTGCACAGCGCGGTTCCACCCTGGTCATCAGCATGATCATGCTGGTTGTGCTGATGTTGCTGGGCGTGATGTCGATGTCGACGTCGGATACCGCCTACAAGCTGGCGGGTAATCTGCAATTCCACAACAACGCCCTGAACAATGCCGAGGCTGCCTTGAGTGATGTCGAGAATGGCCTCAAGTCAGGGGCCATCGATATAAATCATGCCGATTTTACTGCGGCTTCGATGGTTGCCGCAGCGAGCGGTTTTTATCCGATGGGCGCGGACGCCATAAGCATGGTGAATTGGGATAATGCCGATTCGGCGGCAACGGCCACCGGTCGCCGCATCGTGCAGTTGATGTCCACAGAAACCGTGCAGTTCGGCGAGAACTATATCAACGGTATCCCGCAGAGTTCGGAATGCAAAAAGGTTAATACTTACCGTATCACAGCGCGTGGTGAGGGTGGACGCGGTGCGCAACGCACCGTTCGTTCGTATTACAGCGTCCTGATGGCTTGCTGAAGGAGAGGTGCATCATGCTTGAATCTATTTTGAAAAATGTTCGCCCGTCGGCGTCCGTACCCTGGCTGGCGCTGTTGGCCGCTTTGGGGATAGGTGCCAATCTGGCTTATGCCATTACGTCAGCCAATACCGCGTTCACGCCCCAAAATCAGCCGGTCGGTTATGTGGGGCAGGACGAGGTGACCAACTTCAATCTCACCTCGGGCAACGAACAAATCTACCGCCCCGATTACGAGCGTGAATTCTGGAGCGGCAATCTGTTTGCCTATCCGGTGAATGCCGGCGGCAACGTCAATTTTTCTGCCGAACCGTGGATAGGCGGGGCAGCCGCACAACTGGCAGCGCAGGATTGGGATGTCGGCCGTTATATTGCCACCCGCAATGCAGCCATCCCTTCTGTTGGCATTCCCTTCCGCCATACCAGCCTGTCGGCTTTGCAGCAAACCTTGTTTCCTGCCACGACCATTGGCACGACAGCCTACACCGGCACGCAAATTGTCAATTTCCTGCGCGGCGAGCGCGTCAACGAAAGTCCCGCCGGCATGCGCAACCGCTCCAACGAGCCGAACGGGGCGGGCGGCCCCACGCTGGGCGACATCATCCACTCGCGCCCGTTCTACGTCGCGGACAGCACCAATCCCACCGTGTTTGTAGGTGCCAACGACGGCATGCTGCATGCCTTCAATGCGACCACAGGCGCGGAACGCTGGGCCTATGTGCCTTCCATGCTGCTCGGCAAGATGGCAAAACTGGCCAAGCCCTATGGCGGCGCGAGCAATCCGCACGATTATTATGTGGATGGCCGCATCAATGTGCGCAGCATCGATATTAGTGGCACGCCGACGCGCATTCTGGTGGGGAGCTTGGGTGCCGGTGGGCGCGGCCTGTATGCGCTGAAAATAGATAGCCTGACTGCGGGCAGTGAAACCGATGTAGTCAACAAGGTGCTGTGGGAGATCGACGGCTTGGATGGCGATCTCAACAATGCCGCCCCGACCGTCTCCACTGCTTATGACAACCTTGGTTACACGTACGGCACACCGGCTATGGTCAAGGTCAATGACGCTGGCAAGGATGCGGTGATTGCGGGTAATGGCTACAACGACAGTTCGCTGGGCGATTATCAGGCGCATCTGTATGTCATAGATGCGGCCAGCGGCCAGCTTATTGCCAATGTTGCGGCGGGCAGCAGCGGCACCGCAGCCAGCCCCAACGGACTGTTCAATCCGGCACCGGTGGATACCAATGCCGATGGCAAAGTGGATCGTGTGTATGCCGGTGACCTGAAAGGCACGCTGTGGAAATTTGATATTTCCAATACCTCGACGGCGAGTTGGACGGCAACGGCCTTGCATACGGTCAGTCCGCTGCAACCCATCGTCGCCACACCCGGCGTCTCGCTCCACCCCAGTGGCGGGTTCATGGTCACGTTCGGCACAGGCACGATGTTCGATGATGCCGATGCTGCGGATACATCGACCTACTACGTGTATGGCATCTGGGACGGCGCGCCGGTTGCGAATACCAACCTGATGACTGCCAATCTGCAAGAGCGTGCCTATGTGGACGCGGGGGTCACCACGCGCGTGCGGCGCGCCCTGAACATCCAGACGCCGAACTGGGCGAGCGGTGGCGACAAGGGTTGGCAGGTTGCCCTGCCCGCCGGAGAAAGGATTGTGGGTGAAGGCAGCTTTATTGCCAGCAGCCGCTTTTACTTCAGCAGCCATAATCCCACTGTTTCCGTGCTCTCCGGGGCATCCACGGTAACCTCGGTGAGCGTGACCAATGGCGGTTCGGGCTATACGTCAGCGACTATTAATTTTTCCGGCGGGGGCGGAACCGGTGCAAGTGCGGCACCGGTGATTGGTACGGGCGGGGTGATCACCGCGATCAACGTTACTTCCTCCGGTACCGGTTATACCTCAGCCCCCAGTGTGTCAATTGTCGGCGATGGCAGCGGGGCAACGGCAACTTCAGGCTTGAGCGCAGGCACCACGGTGCATGGCGAGAACTGGTTGATGGAATTGGATTACCTCACCGGCGGCAGCAAGAATTCCCCCTTCCTTGATCTGGACAACAATCAGATATTGAACGATGGTGACCGGATCAAATACATTTTCAGCGATACCTTGCCCGGCGGGGCTGCTGTGGGCGACGCGATACAGGGTACGGATGGCATTCCGGTCGGCAAGTTCCTCGCCAACGGCGTGATGTCGCAGCCCATCCTGGTGCAGCTGCAAACCCTCAACACCACCTTCTTTAACCGCAACAGCGATGCGGTGTTCCCGGTGAGCGAAGTGACCTATGGCGTGACGGGCGGTCACTTCGATACCGACATCTTCTATAACGGTTCTGCCGGTAATCTTTGCACAACCACCACCGGGGTGAATGTACCGGCCGCCAAGGCGACGGCCACGATCACCGTGGGCACGGCCGGACAAACGGACTATTTGCCCGCCACGCTAGGCGGTGTCGAAGTGGAAGGCGCAACGGTGATCCCGACCCAGACCACCGCCAACATTACCAATGGCACGGCCACCACGACCAATGCCGCCACGCTCAGGAATGCCGTGACCGGCGGTTATACCGCAACCGTCAGCGGCAATGTCATCACCATCACTGCGCCATCCGCTGGCCCGGCCTACAACGGCAAGGTGCTGACCGTGCTGGATGGCACTGCGCAGGCAGGTTCGCCCGGCTCTCCCGGCTCTGCGGCACAGCCGCCGACTTATCCGACCGGTCTGATTACGTTCAGTGGTGGCAGAACCGAAGACCAGAATCCGGGCAGTGTGATCGCCGCCGACCTCGTCGGTCCCGCCAGTGTGAAGGTGGGTGCCATCATCGCCAAGTCAACTTCGATTACAGTAGGTAAAGATAAACGCGAACGCCAGACCGCGGCAGCCATCGTTAGTGCCATCGGTACCAGCGGGGTCATCAAGGCTTATGTCGGGGGGAATTCCGTCACCCCTACCTGCGCCGCAATGGATGATAAGTCGGTCTGTCTGGTGGACACTTCCACATATGCCAATGGCAGCAGCGTGGAAATGGGAACCCTGTCGCTGCCAAAAGCTCAAGTGGCGACTTTCACTGCGACGGCGGGTGGCACGCCGGGCACAGCGGCAATCACCGCGGTACCCGCCACCGGCTGGAGCAATTTCAAGCCGGCGCTCACCGTGACGCCATTCAGCGGCGGGGCGGATGCGTTGACCAATGTGACGGTTACCTCCACTTGCAAGGCCAAGAACGGCAATAACAATGCCCACATCCACCAATATGACGATAAATATGACCGCACCGGCCTGGATATGCTCAACCCGAGTGCGACCTCGCATCTTCTGTCGAATGCCATCAGCAGTGTCATCAAATACAAGGTGCTGGTGCACAACCAGTACCTCAATCCGGCAGTGAATCTGCACATCGGCGATGCGACTTACGATCCGGGCGTGGATCACGGCTATGTCAGCGTGAAAAATTATCAGACCACGGCGACGCTCAATCTGGCTGATTTGCCTACCTACAACGGCACCAGCAATACCACGGGTGGCACCGGAGCGGGCTTCGTACCGATCGGCAGTCTGGTCTATAACATGCCCACTGATGCGCTCTCCGCCAAGGACTGGTGGGGCAATGGCGATGTGCGTGTCGGTCTGCATCCGATCAACCCGGGCTGCGGCGGACGGGACGGCAATACCACCGACGGTAACATGTACCAGCCGGTGATTCCGCCCCCCAATGGGGTGGATGGGCCGGGCACCAAGGGCTGGTCGGCCTCCACGGTGTCCATCAACTCGAAAGGGGTGCGTCATGGCGGAGCGCTGACCGTTCAGATCATCAAGGACACCACACCTCAGTCGGCAATCGAACTGAACGATCCGTTGGGTCGCCCGGAATACGGCTGGCGCGTGAAGAGTGCCGAGCACAGCGCTAATGTGTTGGTCGAATACACGGTTTACTGGCACCACCCGGACAATGGCTGCTATGGTGATGCGGGCTGGATCAAGAGCCCCGGGCCGGACAATGGTGGCAGTACGCCCACAACGCCTGCGGCTGGCTCGACCGATCCCAAGATTGGCAATTTGAGTGGCAGCGGTGGCGGTTCAGTGACCAATGTCACGCGCACCGTGGTGGGTAATGTGACGACCACTGTGATCACCTATAGTACCGGTGCGCAGGCGACCATCACTCGCACGGAAACCTACAATGCCGATGGCAGCACGACTATCACGACCGAGACCTGCGATGCAGATGGCAACTGTGTGACAGATGCTGTCAAAAAGGAACGTCCTGAAGATGACTTCGTCAATGGCGGTGACGAGCGCGGTACACGCGCGCATACTGGGCGCGTGTCCTGGCATGAACTGATCAACGACAATTAAGTGAGGCGCACATGAAATCGCAACAGGGATTCACCTTGGTGGAATTGATGATTGTGGTGGTCATCGTCGGCATACTCACCGCCATCGCGATGCCTAGCTACAGCAGCTATCTGGTGCGCAGTGCGCGTGCCGCGGCACAAACTGAATTGCTGCAACTGGCCAGTGTGCAAGAGAAGATTTACCTCAATTCCAGTGCCTATACTGCCAATATGACCACGGCATATGATGGACAGGCTACTGGAGGCTTGGGAAAAAGTCCGGCAGAAACCGAAGACGGGCGCTACACCATGCAATTCAACGGAACACCCGGTCAGACCTTTGAAATTCAGGCAAAACCCAAGGCAGGCACGGCGCAAGTGGGCGACGGCTGCCTGACCCTCAACGAGAAGGGGCAGCGTCAGTGGTATCAAAGCGCGGACAACTGTACGGGTAGCGCCATTGCTTGGCGCTAATGGCTGCGTTCCGCCACACAGATAGCCCCCGCTGTCTGTTTATTTACACTCGGCAATGTGCGCCTTGCAAGCAGATTGGAAAATTTTAGTGAAAGCGCATTACCTTGTCATTGGCGCTGGGGCGTTGGGTTTGTCCACGGCCGAGGCGTTGTTGCGCGCGGGTGCGGCGGTGACCGTGCTGGAGCGCGGCGAGGTCGGGCAGGAGGCATCCTGGGCGGGAGGCGGCATCATGTCGCCTTTGTGTCCTTGGGATTATTCTGAGGAAGTCACGCGTTTGGCTTTGCTGGGCATGTCGCGTTTCGAGCGTTTCACTGCTGAGCTGACGGCCGAGACGGGTGTGGATACCGAGTATCTGCGTTGCGGTATGCGAGTGTTGTCGCCGTTCGATCCGAAAGTGGCTGTCGATTGGTGTGAGGCGCATGGTATGCGCTACGAGCTGGCCGATGATTCCATCTTTTTGCCGGAGATCGCACAAGTGCGCAATCCGCGTTTGTTGCACGCCATGCGTGAAAGAGTGCTTCAGCTCGGCGGGCGTATCGTTGAGCAGTGCGAGGTGTTGGCGGTCGAATCACTTGAGGGTAGGGTGCGGCATGTGCACACCACCCAGGGTGATTTTAAAGCGGATGACTATGTGTTGACGGCGGGCGCTTGGAGCAAGGCGCTGCTGGGCGAGCATGCACAGCAACTAGATATCAAACCCATCCGCGGGCAAATGCTGTTGTTCAAGTTCGACGCTCCTCCGCTACCCCACATCCTGCTGAAGGGTGATCTGTACTTCATTCCACGCAAAGACGGCCATCTACTGATCGGCAGTACGCTGGAAGATGTCGGCTTCGATAAATCCACGACGGAAGAGGCGCGCGAGTCTATGTTGCAGCGCGCTATCGCGTTGTTGCCTACTTTGCAGGACATGCCGATCGTGCGTCATTGGGCAGGCTTGCGTCCCGGCTCTAACGGCAACATTCCGACCATCGATCGTCATCCCTCTTTGGAGAATCTGTACATCAACGGCGGGCATTTTCGCTACGGCGTCACCATGGCACCGGCCAGTGCTGAAGTGCTGCTCAATAAGATCTTCGATAAGCCGCAGACACTCGATGTTTCGCCGTATCGCTGGCGTTAGTCGTTGCCCGTAGACGCGCTATCCGCTTATACTCAGCGCCGAAACGCCGATGTAGCTCAGTTGGTAGAGCAACGCACTCGTAACGCGTAGGTCAGAGGTTCGATTCCCCTCATCGGCACCATTCTTTTCGCCATTTCGCAGCGAACAGTCAGGAGTAACAATGACCTTACCGACTTCCGGTTCGCCTTATTCCCGCCGCAAAAAGATCATTATTGCTGTTGTAGTAGCGGCTCTTGTTGCAGCAGCCTTTCTACTGTTTCCGAAAGCCAAACCGATTCCCGTGGTCTTGCAGAAAGTAGAGCGCGGCATCGTGGAGTCCTCGGTCAGCAATACGCGTGCGGGGACGGTGAATGCCTGCCGCCGCGCCAAGATGTCGCCCTCGGCAGGCGGGCAGATCTCTAAGCTGCTGGTGAAGAAAGGCGAGCGCGTAAAGAAGGATCAGATATTGCTGGAGTTGTGGAACAACGATCTGCACGCGCAGGAGAGTCTGGCGCAGGAACAACTCAAGGTCGCGTTGTCGCGTGTGCAGGAAGTGTGCACGCTGGCCGACGCCGCACAACGCGATGCCGTACGCTCGCAGGAGCTACGAGCCAAAGGTTTCATCTCGGTACAACAGCTCGATCGTGCGATGACAGAAGCTTCGGCGAAGCGCTCTGCATGTGCTTCCGCGAATGGCGATGTGGAGCAGAGTCGCTCTCGCGTCAGAGTCGCCAAGGCCACGTTGGAACGCATGGTGTTGCGCGCGCCGTTCGACGGCATCGTGGCGGACATCAGCGGCGAGTTGGGTGAATACGCTACTCCATCACCGCCCGGTATTCTGACGATTCCCGCCATCGATCTTATCGACGATAGTTGCATGTATGTCAGCGCGCCTATCGACGAGGTGGATGCTTCCAAATTGAAAGTCGGGCAGGTCAGTCGCATCACGCTGGATGCGATCAAGGGAAGAAGTTTCAATGGCAAGGTACGCCGCATCGCGCCCTATGTACTCGATCTGGAGAAACAGGCGCGCACGGTCGAAGTCGAGGTCGAGTTCGACAAGCCAGCGGCAAGCGACAGCCTGCTGGTCGGCTATAGCGCCGATGTCGAGATCATCTATGAGACACGGCAGAATGTGTTGCGCATCCCGACGTCGACTTTGCTGGAAGGTGATCGCGTGCTGCGCTACGGTGACAAAGGCGTGCTGGAAGAGCGCGTCATCACCACCGGCCTGAGCAATTGGGAAAAGGTCGAAGTGCTGGCCGGTTTGGCGGAGGGTGACCGGGTGGTGTCATCGCTGGACCGAGACGGCGTGGAAGCCGGCGCGAGCGTCCAGCCGGAAGCCGCTCAACCCGCAGCAAAATGATCGAACTGCAGAATGTATGCCGTACATTCACGGTCGGCGACCAGGAAGTCGCGGCTTTGCGCGACATCGATCTCAGTTTCGGGGCGGGCGAGTATATCTCCATCATGGGGCCGTCCGGCTCCGGCAAATCCACCATGCTCAATATGCTCGGCCTGCTCGATCGGCCGAGTTCGGGTACCTATCTGCTGGACGGCGGCAACGTCACCGACCTGAACGACGAGCAACTGGCACGCGTGCGGCGCGAGAAGATCGGCTTCGTGTTCCAGTCTTTCCATCTGGTGCCGCGCCTCACCGCCGCACAGAACGTCGAGTTGCCGATGATCCTGGCCGGCATCCCCGTCGAGGAACGCAAGGAACGGGTAAAGGTGTTGATGCGCAACTACGGCCTGTCGGATCGCGCCGACCACAAGCCGGACCAGCTCTCCGGCGGCCAGCGCCAGCGCGTGGCCATCGCCCGTGCCACGGTGATGAATCCTTCGGTGTTGCTGGCAGACGAGCCGACCGGCAACCTCGATCAGGCCACCGGCTGGGAAGTGCTCAAGCTGCTGGAAGGTTTGCTGGAGCAGGGCATCACGCTGGTGCTGGTGACGCACGATGCCGAGATCGGCGCGCGCGCCCATCGCCGTATCCACATGCTGGACGGGCGCATCCTGTCCGATGAACAGCAGGCAAAGTGAGACTGTCCGATACATTGCAATTCGCTTCCGGCAGCCTGCGTGGCAGCCCCACCCGCACGCTGTTGATGATGCTGGCGATGGCCATAGGTGTCGCCGCCGTGGTGGTGCTCACTGCTTTGGGCGAGGGTGCACGCCGCTACGTGGTCGATCAGTTCGCTTCGCTTGGTACCAATCTGGTCATCGTGTTGCCGGGGCGCACCGAGACGTCCGGGGTCGGCCCCGGCCTGATGTCCGGCCAGACGCCGCGCGAGATCACACTGGATGACGCGCAGGCCCTGCTGCGCAGCCGCGCCATCAAACGCTTCGCGCCGCTCACGGTCGGCTCCGCTTCGCTGTCGCGCGGTGCGCTGAACCGTGAAGTGGTGGTGCTGGGCTCTACTTCCGAGTTGTTGGCTGTGCGCCATATGGAGATGGCGGTCGGACGCTTCCTGCCGGAGGGGGATATCCACGATACGACGTCGGTGTGCGTATTGGGCAACCAGATGAAGCGCGAACTGTTCGGAAACGAGCAGGCCGTGGGGCAGTGGGTGCGCCTTGGGGATCGCCGCTTCCGCGTCATCGGTGTGATGTCTTCGCAGGGCGAATCCATGGGCATGCGCACCGACGAACTGGTCATCATCCCGGTCGCGGCGTCGCACCAGTTGTTCAACAACTCTGGCCTGTTCCGCATCCTGATCGAAGCCAAGAACCGCGATAGCGTCGAGCAAGTCACGCGTGATGCGGAAGTCATCATGGTTGAACGGCACAGCGGTGAGCGCGATGTGACCGTCATCACCCAGGATGCGGTGTTGCAGACCTTCGACCGCATCCTCGGTGCGCTGACCATGGCAGTGGGCGGCATCGCTGCCATCAGTCTGGCGGTGGCGGGCGTGTTGATCATGAATGTGATGCTCATCGCCGTGGCGCAACGGGTCAAGGAGATCGGTCTGCTGAAAGCATTGGGTGCGCCGGGCAAGCAGATACGGCATCTGTTCTTTGCCGAGGCCGCGCTGCTATCCGCAATCGGCAGTGTCGCTGGACTGGCATTGGGCTATGCCGGCAGCTTCATCATCGGACAGATATACCCCAGTCTGCCCGTTTCGCCGCCCTGGTGGGCGGTGGTCGCGGCTACCGCCACCGCACTGGGCACCGGCATCCTGTTCAGCGTGTGGCCGGCGCGACGCGCGGCGAAACTGGATCCGGTCGCCGCGCTCGCGGGGAAATGATCATGTATATCCGCGACCTGATCACGCTCACCTCTTCCAGCTTCCTCACCTACCGGATGCGCAGCTTCCTCACCGGGTTGGGCATCGCCATCGGCATCGCCGCCGTGATCCTGCTCACCTCCATCGGCGAAGGGCTGCACCAGTTCGTGCTCAGCGAGTTCTCCCAGTTCGGCACCAACATCATCAGCGTGCAGCCGGGCAAGACCCAGACGCAGGGCGGAAATGTTGGCATCTTCGGTTCGGCCCGTCCGCTCACCCTGGAAGATGCCGATGCCTTGCGCCGCCTGCCCTATGTGGAATATGTCATTCCGGGTTTGATGGGCAACGCGGAAGTGAGATTCGAGGGCAAGACGCGCCGCACCATGGTGCTGGGCGAGGGGCGCGATTTCGGCAAAGCCTTCACCATGAAGGTGCAGAGCGGCAGCTTCTGGACGGATGCGGATGACGAGCAGGCGCGCGCGCAGGCGGTGATCGGCTCGAAGATACAACAGGAACTGTTCGGCGACACCAATCCGCTGGGACAGTATCTGCGCGTCGGCGGACAGCGCTACCGCGTGGTCGGCGTGATGGAATCCAAGGGCCAGGTGCTCGGCATGGATATGGACGACGCGGTGTTCATCCCGGCGGCACGGGCGATGGAACTGCTCAACCGTCCCGGACTGATGGAAGTCAACGTCAGCTATCGCGCCGATGTCGAGGCGGATGTATTGATCCGCCTGATCAAGAACCGGTTGATCGAAGTGCATGGCCGCGAGGACTTCACCATCATCTCGCAGGAGCAGGCGCTGGAAGTGTTGAGCTCGGTGCTGGATATCCTCACCTTCGCCGTCGGCGCCTTGGGGGCTATCTCGCTGCTGGTCGGCGCTGTCGGCATCCTCACCATCATGACCATGGCCGTCACCGAGCGCACCGCCGAGATCGGCCTGCTGCGCGCGCTGGGTGCGCGCGAACAACAGGTGCTGGTGCTGTTCCTCGGCGAAGCCATGATGCTCTCCGCATTGGGCGGTGGCCTGGGTTTGCTGCTGGGCATAGGCATCGCACAGGGCCTGCATCTGCTGGTTCCCGCGTTGCCGGTGCATACCCCGTGGATGTTCGCCGCATTGGCCGAGCTGACCGCCGTGTCCATCGGCCTCGCTGCCGGTGTCATCCCGGCCATGCGCGCCGCAAAGCTCGACCCGGTCGAAGCTTTGCATGCAGAATAGCGCCCCTTTCAAAGGTAAAGAACCATGCTGAGTTATCGCCACGCCTTTCACGCCGGCAACCATGCCGACGTGCTGAAACACTTTGTGCAGATGCAGTTGCTGCAGTATCTGGCGCAGAAAGACAAACCCTACTGGGTCATCGACACCCACGCCGGCGCGGGGTGTTACGAGTTGCTCAGCGGCTACGCCGCGAAGAACGCGGAATACGAAAGCGGCATCGCGCGTTTGTGGGAAGCCAAGGGTTTGCCGCCTGCGCTGGCCGAGTACGTCGCGCTGGTGAAACGACTCAATCCCGAGGGCCGGCTGAAGCTCTATCCCGGTTCACCGCTGGTATCGCAGATGCTGCTGCGCGATCAGGACCGGTTGCGCCTGTTTGAATTGCATCCCTCCGATTACGAGATCCTGACGGAGAACTTCATCGCGCACGACAAACAGGTGATGGTGCAGAAGTCGGACGGATTCGCCGCACTCAAGGCGCTGCTGCCGCCGCCGCCGCGCCGCGCGCTGGTGCTGATCGACCCGCCCTACGAAGAGAAGCAGGATTACAAGCGCGTGGTCGAGGCCTTGCAGGAAGGCTTGAAGCGTTTCGCCAACGGCACCTACGCCGTGTGGTATCCCTGTCTGCAGCGTGAAGAAGCAGAGCGCCTGCCCGACAAGCTGAAACGCCTGCCGGTGAAGAGCTGGCTGCATGTCGCGTTGCATGTGCAATCACCGTCCGAAGACGGTTTCGGTATGCACGGCAGCGGCATGTTCGTACTCAATCCGCCGTGGACCTTGCATGCCACCTTGCAGGAAGTGATGCCCAAGCTGGTGGCGCTGCTGGGGCAGGATGCGGGCGCGCGCTTCGTGTTGGAGCAACAGGCGGCATAGTGATGGAGAAGGATTTTCCGCGCAGCTGCGACATCTTCTGCACCGTGGTGGACAACTACGGCGACATCGGCGTGTGCTGGCGGCTGGCGCGGCAGCTGGCGAACGAGCATGGGTTGGCGGTGCGCTTGTGGGTGGATGACCTGCATAGTTTCGGGCGGATGTTGCCGGAACTGGATGTCGCCCTGTCGCAGCAGACGTGTCGCGGTGTCGAGATACGGCTATGGACGGCGGACATGCCGGAGTTTGCCACGGCGGAGCTGGTGATAGGCGCGTTCGCCTGCAGATTGCCGGATAGCTATATCGCGTCGATGGCGGCGTGTGAGCGCAAGCCCGTCTGGCTCAATCTGGAATATCTCAGCGCGGAAGACTGGGTGGAGTCACACCACAAGCTACCTTCTCCGCATCCGCAGTTGCCGCTCACGAAGTATTTCTTTTTCCCGGGGTTCACCGTCAGGACGGGCGGCTTGCTGATCGAACGCGGCTTGCTGGCGCAACGCGATGCCTTCCGTGCAGACGCACAGATGCAGGCGCGCTATTGGCAAGGACTGGGGGTGCCGCCGCAACGGCAGACGGGGGAGCTGCGCGTATCGCTGTTCAGCTATGAGAATGCGGCTATTGCGCCGTTGCTGCAGGCTTGGGCGGATGGGGTATCCCCGCTGCGTTGCCTGTTGCCGGAAGGGCGCGCTATGCCGCAGGTGGCGGCTTTCTTCGGCCATGCGGGCGGGCGGGCAGGCGATGTCTGGCAGTGCGATAGCCTGACCGTGCATGTGCTGCCGTTCGTCGAGCAGCCGGAATACGACCGGCTGCTGTGGGCTTGCGATGTCAATTTCGTGCGCGGCGAGGATTCCTGCGTGCGGGCGCAATGGGCGGCCAAGCCCTTCATTTGGCAGATATATGCGCAGCAGGACGGGGTTCATCTGGAAAAACTGGAGGCTTTGCGGGCGCGCTATGTCGAGGGGCTGCCGGAAGATGCCGCGCTGGCGGTGCGGGATCTATGGCGGGCATGGAACGGCGGGACGGATGTCGCGGCTGCCTGGGAGCGGTTCAATGAACGGCACAAACTGCTGGCGGAGCATGGCCTGGCGTGGGGGAAACGACTGTCAGGGAATGATCTTGCATTGAATCTGCTGGATTTTTCCCGCCAAGTTGCATAGAATCCGCGCCTCAAAATTTTAGGGCAGTAAACATGAAAACAGCACAAGAACTCCGCGCCGGTAACGTGATCAGTGTTGGCGGCGAGCCGATGGTTATCCTGAAGGCCGAATACAGCCGTTCCGGCCGTAACGGTTCCGTGGTGAAGATGAAGATGAAGGGGTTGCTGAGCGGTTCCGGCAAAGAAACCGTGTACGCGGCCGATGACAAGTTCGAACAGATCATCCTCGACAGGAAAGAGTGCACCTACTCCTACTACTCGGACCCGATGTATGTGTTCATGGACGAAGAGTACAACCAGTATGAAGTCGAAGCAGAGAACCTCGGTGACGCAGTGAACTATCTGATGGACGGCATGGAAGACAAGTGCGAAGTGACCTTCTACGAAGGCAAAGCTATCTCCGTCGAGTTGCCGAACACCATCGTGCGCGAAGTCGAGTACACCGAGCCTGCTGTGCGCGGCGACACTTCCGGCAAGGTGATGAAGCCGGCCAAACTGGTGGGTTCAGGTTTTGAACTGCCTGTGACCGCATTCATCGAGATCGGCGACAAGATCGAGATCGACACCCGCACCAACGAGTTCAAGCGCCGCGCGAACTAAGTTTGTCGATGCAATGAAAATAGCCGCTGCAAAGCGGCTATTTTTTCGTCTGTCATTCCCGCCTGCGCGGGGATGACGTGGACACGTTACAGTTTTTCGACGCTGTACTCCGCCACCAAGCGATGCGTCTCGCCGGGCTGCAGGGTGATGACGTTCTCCAGTGCATTGCCGCTCTCCACACACACCATGTCGCGATGCAGGGCGGGGCCGAAGTCGCCCATCTTCTCGGCCTTCTCTTTCCACGGGTTCCACACCACAGTGGAGCGGCTGCCTTGTTTGGCGATACGGATGGCGCGCTTCAAACCTTTGTCCTCGATCACGCAATCGGCCTCGGTGTTCACATACACGCGATCCACTTCACTCTCGATCTTGATGCCGCCCTGCTGGGTGCAACGCGTGAAGTCCAGCACTTTGTCCAGGTATTCGCAGTCTTCCAGCCCGGTTATGGTCATGTTGTCGACATCGCTGATCTGGAAGTAGGTATGCAGGGCTTCGCCCAGCTCGAACGGTGCATCGCCGGTATTGGTGGTGACCAGTTCGACTTTGAGCGATCTGCCCACGGTCACTTCCAGTTGCGCGGTGCTGGCATGCGGCCATTGCACGCGCGTGGTGTCGTTCTCAATCAGGCCGAAGCGCAAGCTGGTGGAGCCGTCAGAGTGGGCCTTTGTTTCCAGCAGTTCCCACGGCACGGTGCGGGCAAAACCGTGGCCGGGCAGGCTGCTGTCGGTCTTGTGCGGGCCGAACCATGGCCAGCAGATCGGCGCGCCACCGCGTATGGATTTGCCAGGTGCGAACTTGGCGTTGGGTGACAGCCACAGTACGGGCTCTTCGCCGCGCGGCTGGAAGGTGGCGATGTGCGCACCCTGCAGCGCGATGTTGGCCAATGCGTGCTGGTTGGCGACCTCGGCGATGATCACGCCGTCGGCGATCTCGCGCAGTTGTACGTGGTTCTCGATGGCGTGTTGCTGATTGAGACTGTCCAAAATACTCATTTCAATGCTCCCCTTGTTATCTAAGGGCATCTCTAAAAATCCAAACTTCGTCGCAATACTGCGTTGCTCACAAAAAATCACTCCTTACATATTCAGCATATGCTGCGTCGTGATTTTTTGCTCGCGCCTTGTCTTGCTTAGAATTTTCTATTTTTATAGACGCCCCTAGGTTGTTATCTATTCTGTTCGGCTGGCGGTGCGCTCTTGAGCACTTCTTCCAGAGTGGTCGTGCCGTTGGCGATCTTTTGCGCCCCCGAGATGCGCAGCGGCTTCATGCCTTCGCGTCCGGCCAGATCGCGCAGCGCGGCGATATCGGTGTCGGCCGTGATGAGTTTGCGCAGCTCGGGCGACATGAGCAGGATCTCATAGATGCCGATGCGACCCGAGTAGCCGGTCATGCGGCATTCCAGGCAGCCCTGCGGGCGGTGCAACTTGGCTGGGCGCGCCGCTTTCCACGGAGAGACCAGATTGTCCCACAGCACATGGTCTGCATCGCTGGCCGGGTGCGGCTGTTTGCAATGCGGGCACAGCGTGCGCACCAGACGTTGCGCCATGATACCGAGCAGCGTGGCATTGAGCAGGTAAGGCGGTACGCCCAGGTCGAGCAGGCGCGTGATGGCGGAAGGCGCATCATTGGTATGCAGGGTGGAGAGCACCAGATGGCCGGTCAGCGCCGCTTGGATCGCCATGTCGGCCGTCTCCAGATCGCGTATCTCGCCCACCATGATGATGTCCGGGTCCTGGCGCATCAGGGCGCGCACACCGTCGGCGAAGTTCAGACCGATGTCGGGCTGCACCTGCATCTGGTTGAAGGCCGGTTCAACCATCTCGATCGGGTCTTCCAGCGTGCACACGTTCACTTCCGGTGTGGCCAGATGCTTCAGGGTCGAATACAGCGTGGTGGTCTTGCCTGAGCCGGTAGGGCCGGTGACCAGAATGATGCCATTCGGCCGGCCGGTCATCTGTTCCCAGCGGGTACGGTCGTCTTCGGAGAAGCCCAGTTCGGCGAAGTCGCGCACCAGCACTTCCGGGTCGAAGATACGCATCACCAGCTTCTCGCCGAAGGCGGTAGGCAGGGTGGACAGGCGCAGCTCGATCTCCTGCCCTTCCTCGGTGCGCGTCTTGATGCGGCCATCCTGCGGGCGGCGTTTCTCCATCAGATCCATGCGGCCCAGCAGCTTGATGCGGCTGGTCATCGCGGCGATCACCGACATCGGCAACTGGTGCACCTGATGCAGCACGCCGTCGATGCGGAAACGCACGATGCCCGCCTCGCGGCGCGGCTCGATATGTATATCCGAGGCGCGTTGCTCGAAGGCGTATTGCCACAGCCAGTCGACGATATGCACGATGTGCTGGTCGTTGGCATCGAATTGCTTGTTGCTCTTGCCTAGCTCGACCAGTTGCTCGAACGAGGCGAGGTTGCCGGAGGGGGCGTTGGTGTTCGTCGCGCTCTTCACCGAGCGCGCAAGATTGTAGAACTCGACCAGATAGCGCTTGATATCCAGCGGGTTCGCGACCACGCGGCGGATGCTCTTGCGCGAGGTCTGGCGCAACACGGTCTCCCAGTCGCGCAGCCACGGTTCCGCCGTCGCCACCACCAGATCGCCGCCGTCGATGCGGATAGGCATGATGGAGAAGCGGTTCGCGTAATCGATGGACATCAACTCGGTCAGATTGGAGAAATCGATCTTGAGTGGGTCGATGTGGAAATACTCCAGACCGGCCTTGCCGGCCAGCCATTCGGTCAGGGATTCCAGCGTCAGGATGCGATTGGGCGGCAGCAGCGATTTCCAGCTCTTTTCCGCGATGACGACCAGCGGGTGATGGTCGTTGCGTTGTGCACGGCGCTCGGCGACCAGAACATCAGCCTCCGCCTTGTCCACCATGCCGTCCGAGACCAGCATGTCGAGCAGCTCGGTCAGTTTGAGTTTGTGATTAGGAACGTCTGGTGCGCCCATATGCATGCCCTGAGAAAGTTCGGCGACTATACCGGCATCGGGCTGATGCTTCAATGACGAGGAGGGCGGGGGCGCAACAAAGCGGCCTGTCGTGCCGCAGTCAGCGAGGCTCTGATTCTCCCCCGGTTTTGTCACCTTTTGCCTCGCGGCGAGAGGTGAGCGCGGAAAGGATCTTGGAGCCCGCGAATATCGCGGACGGGTAGAGGTAAGTGAGCGGCCAGTCGTGCTGGGACGAACCGGAGACCTTCTTGAGACGCCAAGCCAGCAAGGCAGTCAGGCCGCTAGCCAGCCATGCGGGATGGCTGCGCAGGACGCGGACCACCTTCAGGCCGGAATCGGCGATAGCCATGGGTCTTTGCCACTGCCGCATAGATTCGGTCAGATCCGTACGCTGTTCACAAATCTTTTGCACCAGCATGCCGCGCCGCTCTGCAAGTGCTGTCAATTTCCGGCTCATGGTCGAGACACCAATCCTTCACGGTCTTCCGCCAGTGCGGAAAGGCTGGTCGAAAACAGTACGAGCCTGCTGCGGGAGACTTTGCGGAATGCGAACCACGCGACCGTTCCAGCAATAAGGAACAGCGCGATCAGTCCGCTCAATACCAGTAACAGGTGGTTATCCCAAAAGACTGCCACGACCAGGAAAGTGAGCAGCAGGACAGCCATGGCGAAGAAAAAGAACGCGATAGCGCCGTACAGCAGCAGCTGTCCGACACGCACGCGTTCTTCCTCGATCTCGGCCGACAGCAATTCCAGACGCGTCTGGATGATGGATAACAGCGTGTCCACCATCCGTTTCAGCGATTCCATCAGTCCTGTCGAATCGGACATGTTCAGCGTCTGGCGATGAGCATGCCCACGATGACGCCGGCACAGGCAGTGATGCCGAGCGCCTTCCAGGGATTCTCATGTACATATTGGTCGGTAACCTTGGCAGCATGTCTGGTGTGATAAATGACAGCTTCTTCCGCATCGATCAAACGTTCTTTGGCGATATGCAGACTCTTCTCGATGCGGGCACGTGCTGCAGTCGCTCCATCACCCGTCTGGTTGGTTGTGGCCTTCAGTAGCGCTTCGGCATCGTCAACGACTGTGCGCATCTCATCCATAAATTTATCTTTCGAAACTGAGAGGCTCTTCATATCGATTGCATTGGTAGTCATTACTTCACTCCTTGGTGGAACAGGTTATATGTGGTGGTTCTGGATCACATTGCGGGAATGCTTCTGTCATCTTCCGAGAAGATGATCTCCACGCGGCGATTGGCTTGGCGATGGGCGGCTGTGTCATTGTTGGCCACAGGACGTTGTTCGCCATATCCTTTGGTGGAGATCCGATCGCCGCGCACGCCCAAGCCGATCAAGGCTGACCGCACCGACTCGGCGCGACGTTCGGACAAGGCTTGATTGAAACTCTCACTGCCGACACTGTCGGTGAACCCTTCGATCAGGACATTGCGTTTCGGGTATTGCATAAGGAAGTCGGCCACCTTTTGCACATTGCGTGTGCCGCCGGACTTGAGTTCAGACTTGCCGGTATTGAACAAGACATCGCCCAAGGTGACGACCAGGCCGCGTTCGGTCTGCTTAGCGTTCAGTTCGCGGATCTTCATCTCTTGAAGAGCGATGAGGGTCTGGTCACTTTGCGCATTCGCATCGGCGGCAGCCAGATCCTCGGCTTGGCGATTCATGGTCTTGTCGGCGATCGCCGCTTTACGTTTGGCTGCATCGGCTTCGGCAGTCCTGGCCTCAAGGCGGATCTGATTGCGATTCGCACTCGCATTGGTCACAGCCAGCTCGTATGTCTTCTGATTCGCCGTTTCTTCAGCGATGGAGACCTGTTGTGCTGCCACATAAGCCAGCTGATCGACCGTGGCCGAGTCATCGCCCTTGCTCAATGCGCTATCCGCCCGTTCGAGGGAGTTGGCGGCAACTTCCAGTTCGGCGGCCGCCAGCGTGGTGACCTGCGGATTCCCTTGGGCGCGCGTGTAGCGCTCATGGGCGTCCTGCAGCTGGGCGTTGTGCGTCGTGGTATTGCAGCCGGCCAGGATGGCCAGAACGATGATGGACAAAGGTACATAGTGAGAATTTTTCATGAATGACTCCATTTATATTTAATTGGTCTTGCGGTCGATCTCTTGGCGCAGGATGCGGCTATCTTCTTGCAGTGCATCCGCAGCTTTCTTCGCTTTGGCAGAACGTGCCATCGCCGTCGCCAGTTGCGCATCCACCAGCGCCTGTTCGGCCTGTTGCGTTGCGACCGCGTAGTTCTTGTCGGACATCGCCTTCTCGGCGAGCGTCATCTTCTCCGTGGCTGCCTTTAGCTGCGCCGGTGCGAATTCATTTGCGCCGGTACTGATCGCCGTATTCACCGCGGCTTTGGAAGTGGCCATCTGATCAAGCGGCGGCTGCACACTTGTGCATGCGGCCAGCATGACTGCACTGCCCATCACGATGCCGATCCTGGCCAGCAGAGACTTTGTTCTGTAGTTCGTAGAGGTCTTCATTTTTTTCATCCAATAAGTTCAGGGAGTCGCCATCAGACTCCACGCCACGCACAAGAACTGTGCGCTCGCACACACAGAGACAGGAATTCATGAATATGCGGGCATATGTGCGACAGCGTACCGAGCTGCCGGGCGAAAGCGGTGATAAGCCATCTTGCAAGTTTCGTACTGGAGATGTGCCGATAGTCATATCCGCTGGATACACGACTCGCTCATCACCAAACACTAAGGAGAATCAAATGATCAGTACCAATTTCACATCAAAACCACTGACGTGGTTCATGGCGGTGCTGCTCGCAGCATTCGTGGCAGGTTGCGGCGGGGGCGGGGGAATCCTTGCGCCTGCAGAAACCGTCGCTCCCTCAGTGAGTTTAACCGCTCCTCTGACTGCTGCGACTGGTGTTGCGATCAACGCGAACATCACCGCCATTTTTAGTGAGGCAATGGACGTTGCGACGATCACCACCACGACTTTTTCTTTATCGCAAGGCGCCACAGCTGTTCCAGGGGCTGTGACTTATTCTGGAACAACCGCAGTCTTCAACCCGACCGGCAATCTCGCAGTCAGCACGGTCTATACAGCCACGATTACAACCGGAGCCAAGGATTTGGCAGGTAACGCATTGGCGGCTACTAAAACCTGGAGCTTTACCACAGGTACATCGGCAGACACCACCGCGCCAACCGTGATTTCCACAGTTCCTGCAAGTGGAGCCACGAGTGTAGCGGTCGGCGCGAACATCGTCGCAACCTTTAGCGAAACGATGAATGCTGCAACAATCACTGCCGCCTCGACTTTTACTTTGAAGCAAGGAAGCACGGTTATTCCAGGCGTAGCGACATTCCCCGGCACAACAATCGCGACCTTCAATCCGACTAGTGATCTTACGGCCGGCCTTGTATATACGGCCACGATCACCACTGCGGCCGAGGACCTGGCCGGCAATGCATTGGCTGTCGCTAAGACTTGGAGCTTTACAGCGGCCTCAGTGGTAGGCCAAGTCGTCTGCGGAGGAGCTAGCGGTACGAACTGCGTGAATCTGTTATCTGCCGCGAACTATGTGATTCTGGATGAAGCAACAGTCACGTTCACGCCTATCGCCACTACTACAACTACCGCCACGATCACAGGAGACATCGCTGTCAGTCCGGCCGCCGCCTCATTCATGACGGGATTCGCGTTGGCACTTGATCCGGCTAAATGTTTCTCTACATCGACCCAAGTCGTAGGCAAGCTCTATGCGGCCGACTACAGCTCCGTCAATGGTTGTGCAACGGCAACGACGGATACGGCAACCCTTCTGACGACTGCTGTCAGTGATAAGAATGCAGCCTACAATGCGGCGCTAGCAAAACCAGCATCAGGTGGCGGATTGATAACTGCCTGTCCGGGTACCGGTGCGATGAGTGATGCAGGCATCGGTGCGCCGATCGCTGCAGGTGTCTATACCTGTGGTGTCAATGTCACCATACCTGGCGATCTCACGCTCAATGGCAATGCTACTGATGTATGGGTATTCCAGATCACCGGATCGCTGACTCAGACCGCAGCAAAGAATGTGCTGCTGACGGGTGGTGCACTGCCTCAGAACGTGTTCTGGATCGTTTCGAACGGTGTCTCTGTGGGAGCAGGTGCGCATATGGAAGGTGTGGTGATGTCTGCCACCAATATCTCTCTCGTCACGGGTGCAACCGTCACGGGGCGTTTATTCGGTAGAACAGGTGTCTTGATGGATAGCAATACAGTTACCCAACCGTAATTGGTTTTCAGTAGAAAAGGCCGTCGCAAGACGGCCTTTTTCTTGCGCACGTCAAACGAAAATATTTTGTATGGATGTTCGGTAACGCACGGAGTGATTCTAATGAATGGCGCATAAAGACCACGGGTACGACTTGTGCGAGTCGCTTGTTATGACTCTTTTTTGGATCAAATTTAGAGGTGAATAAAATGAAGAAATATTTTGAACGACTCAGCAAGCCACTCGGGTGGCTTATCGCATTGGTACTGGCTAGTGCGTTAGCAGGATGCGGTGGTGGTGACGCATTGCTCGGTAGCGGCGGCGCTAGCGCAGTCTCAGGCAAGGCGATCACCAGTTATTCTCTGAATGGCGTAGCTGCTACTATCAACGAACCAGCCAAAACAATTGCCGTGAGGGTTCCTTATGGAACAAACGTCACCGCGCTGGTGGCGACTTATATCCAAAACGGGGCTAGCGTAAAGGTTGGCACTACAACTCAAGTGAGTGGTACGACACCGAATGACTTCACCAGCCCGGTGCTCTACACGGTGACCGCGCAAGATGCCACGACGGCGATCTACACCGTCACCGTCACTGTCTCGTCGATCACCGCCAAAGCGCTGACCGCTTTCTCTTTTGTGGGGTATTCGGGGGCAACGGGCGTGATCAACGAGGTGGCCAAGACGATTGCCGTGACTGTGCCTAACGGCACCAACGTCACTGCGCTGGTGGCGACTTTCACCACGACCGGGGTAAGCGTCAAAGTGGGTACGGCAGTGCAAACCAGCGCAGTCACCGCGAACAACTTCACCAGTACGGTGGCCTATATCGTCACCGCAGGCAATGCTTCGACCACGACTTACACTGTCACGGTCACCGTCGCATCTGCCACAGCCAAAGCGTTGACTGCCTTCTCGTTCGCCGGATACACCGGGGCAACCGGTGTGATCACCGAACCGGCGCATACCATCGCGGTCACCGTGCCGAGCGGAACGGATGTCACGGCGCTGGTGGCAACGTTTGTCACCACCGGTGCGAATGTCAAAGTGGGCACGGCAGTGCAAACCAGCGCCACCACCGCGAATAACTTCACCAGCCCGGTGGCCTACACTGTCACGGCAGCCGATGCGACCACAGCGACTTACACCGTCACCGTGACTGTCGCATCTACTTCCGCCAAAGCGCTGACCGCATATTCCTTGCTCGGGGTTTCCGGTGTGATCGATGAAGCGCTCAAGACCGTCGCGGTCACTGTGCCGAGCGGTACCGATGTCACGGCACTGGTGGCGACATTCACCACGACAGGGGCCAATGTCAAAGTCGGTGCAGCCGTGCAGACCAGCACTGCCACACAAAATGACTTCACCGCGCCGGTGGTCTACACAGTGACGGCAGGCGATACCACCACGGCGGCCTATACTGTAACCGTGAGCTTGGCCGCGGCAAACCCGACTCCGCCAGTCCTTGGCGAAGCCGGCAGATTCGTGATTCTGGGCAACCAGGCCGTCACGACAACGGGTGTCACCGCGATTACAAACGGGGATATCGGCATCACGCCCGCCGCCCGCTCGTTCATCACAGGGTTTACCCCGACAGGCCCGGCCGGTGACTTTACCGAGCTTACCGGTGAGACTTGGGCGGGTATGGCATCGACATCCTATGCGCCTGCTGATGCGAATCCAGCGCCATTCCCCTATCCGTTGCACTATGCCTTGCCGCATGCGGTATGGACTACGACGGGAGCGATGCTGACTCAGGCCAGTACCGACTTGGGAACTGCCAAGACCTTCCTCGATGCGGATCCGAATCCGACTGCACCGACTCAGGTTTTGGCTACGGAGCTGGGAACGCTGACCATGACGCGGGGTGTCTACAAGACCGCTTCCAACGTCGGCATCACCACCGGAACGCTTACGCTCGACGCACAGGGTGATCCGAATGCGGTGTTCATCTTCGTGATCGGTGGCACGCTGACTACCGGTGCCCCCGGCGGCAGTATCGTTCTGGCTAATCAAGCACAAGCCAAGAATGTCTTCTGGTCAACGGGCGGAATCACGACGATCGGAGCGGGCACCATTTTCTACGGCAGCGTGTTTGCCGCGACGCAAGTCAACGTGCTTTCAGGTGCTCAAATTACAGGCAGCCTGTATGGCATATCGGATCGGGTCACCCTGATTGCAGATACCGTTACCAAAGCCCCGTAAGCCGCAGCAGGAGTTGTAACGCAGTGATTAAAAGGCCGTCGCAAGACGGCCTTTTTTTGTTCAACAAATGTTTTGTCTATGTTCGCTATCGAACGGAGCGCCGTCGGCGAACAGAGGATAAACACTATGCGCGAGATGCATCTATTTGCGTCATCGGATGTGACGTGGCATCGCAGCGAATGAACAGGCATTGACTAGAAATATTTGCAGTACGCAGTGCCCGCAGAAGTGGACCCTATCTATCAGGGGCTTTTCGGGATCAATCAAAGGAGCAAGAAATGAAAATTTTACACAGTATTTATCGACCGCTTAAATGGCTGGCAGCATTGCTGCTGGTGTCATCGGTGGTGGGGTGCGGTGGTGGTCAAAGTCCCATTCTGGGCAACGGTGGCGGTACTTTGCAAACCACGCTGGCCGACACCTCGCGACCACTCGTGTCGCTTACTGTGCCGGCCAATGCAGGCACTGTCGCGGCCAACGCATCGATCACTGCCACTTTCAACGAGAAGATGGCTCCGGCTTCCGTTACAGCCGCAACAACGTTCACTGTCAAAGAGACCGTCAGCGGAAATAACGTGGCGGGTGCTACCGTCAGCTATAACGCGACCAGCCGCACCGCAGTTTTTAAGCCTACGGTAGCATTGACACCGGCGATGGGTTACACCGCAACGATCACGACAGCGGCGACCGACCTTGCGGGTAACGGCTTGGCTGGGGTGACTGCCTCGCCAAATGTGGCGAATAGCCGGGTTTGGACTTTCACAGCCGCTGCGGCGGATGTGACAGCGCCTACCGTGACGCTGACTTCGCCTTCCTCTGCGGCGACCGGTGTCGCGCTCAACAGTGCCATCAACGCCACCTTCAGCGAAGCGATGGATCAGGCGACTATCAGCACCACGACGTTCACTTTGCAAGTGACGGCCGGCCCGGGTCCATTGTTGTCAGGCACGGTCACTTATGACGCACTCCACAATATCGCAATCTTCACGCCGGCCAGCAATCTGTTGGCCAATACGCAATACACAGCTACCGTGACGGCAGCGGCAGCCGACTTGGCCGGAAATCTATTGGTCGTACCCGCAGCAGGTGGTTTGCCAAAACCAAACCCTTGGAACTTCACCACGGGTACCGGTCTTGCGCCGGGTGCAGTGGCGCTAGGTTCAACCGCCACCTTCGGTATCATGGCGACTTCCGCCATCACCAGCACGGGCAACTCCATCATCAATGGTGATGTATCGCTGGATCCAGGTACGTCGATGACCGGCTTCCCGCCTGCCATCGTGAACGGCTCCACCCACATCAACGATTCTGTATCCGCCCAAGCGAGAGCAGACCTGTTGACTGCCTACGACTATGCCAAGGGACTTGCACCGGGAACCACCATTTCCGCTGGTGCCGATCTCGGCGCGCTGTATCCGTCAGGTATCGCACCGGGAACCTATACATCGGGTAGCACGATGCTGGTCGCCACACCACTCGCCCTCGATGCCGGTGGGGATACCAATGCAGTGTGGGTGTTCCAGATCGGCTCTTCATTGACTACAACAGCAAATGTCACGCTGACGAACGGGGCGCAGGCCAAGAACGTGTTCTGGGTTCCAACCTCGGATGCAACGATAGGCGTGGGGTCGACATTCGAAGGCACCATCGTGTCAGGTCGTGATGTCACGGCGGTGACAGGAGCCACCATCAACGGGCGCATCCTGGCAGGTGCGATCACAGCCGGCACCATCGCCTTGCAATCGAGTGTCGTCAATGTCCCGGCGCCTTGATCCGCGAGTCCATCGAACATAAAAGATCTATCAACCAATTGGAGAATCACATGAAAAACACCAAAAGTGTATTTAAGACATTAAGTGCTATCGGACTCGCGGGATGCACGGTCATGGGCAGTTCCGCCGCGATGGCGGTGGAGGAAGGATGGCTCATCGGCATCAATGCGGGGCAATCGATGGCCAAGATCGACGCTGCCAGCATCCGTGCACAGTTACTCAACTCGGGATTGACCACGACCACGCTGACTGAGCGCGACCGCAAAACGGCATTCAAACTGTTTGGCGGCTACAAGTTCAGCAATAACTTTGCAGTCGAAGGCGGCTATTACGATCTGGGCGAGTTCGGATATACCGCTACCACAACCCCAGCAGGGACGCTGATCGGCAATATCAAACTACGTGGGGTGAATATCGATGCAGTAGTGATGTTCCCCTTTACGGAAAAGTTTTCCGCTTTCGGGCGTCTGGGGCTGCAATATGCCGAGGCTAAGGACACCTTCACCAGTACCGGGTTGGTGCCGACCCCGGCAAACCCGAACCCAAGCAAGACCGCGGCGAACTACAAGGTAGGGGGCGGCTTGCAATACGACTTCACCCCGTCGCTGGGCATGCGTCTTGAAGGCGAGCGATACCGTATCGATGATGCGGCAGGCAGCAAAGGCGATATCAATATGGTGTCGCTGGGCTTGGTCTATCAGTTCGGCAAAGAGAAGCCGGCACCCGTCAAGCAGGCTGCAGCCGCACCGGCTGTAGCGCCCGCTCCCGTCGTGGTCATCGTGCCAGTGAAGATGCAGGAATACTGCACCATCCTGGATCTGCAGTTCGAGATCAAGCAGGACAGCATCCAGCGCGACGACAAAGAGAAACTCGCGGTCGTGGGCACGTTCATGAAGAAGTATCCGAAATCCACGGCAGTGATCGAAGGGCATTCCGACAGTGTCGGTGCGAGCGCATACAACCAGAAGCTTTCCCAGCAGCGCGCGGACAGCGTGGTCGAGTATCTGGTCAATGACCTGAAGATCGATGCATCGCGACTGAGCGCCATCGGCTATGGCGATACACGGCCCATCGCGGACAACAGCACGCCAGAAGGCCAGCAGGCGAACCGTCGTATCGGTGCTGTCATCGCCTGTGCCACCGACTATGCGGGCCTCAAGGTCGCACCGGCCAGATTCACGGTGGCGATGGAGGTCGGCTTCGATTCGCTGAAGTCCGAAGTCAAGCCTGAATACTTCGCTGAGCTGGGCAGAGTCGCCGAATTCATGCAAGCGAACCCGACTGTCCTGGCGACGGTGGAAGGTCATGCGGCCATGTTCGACGGGGCCGGCAAGGACCAGACGCGCGTCTCTGCTAAAGATGCGATGGCGCTCTCGCAGCGTCGTGCCCAGAGCGTGGTGAACTATCTTGTGGACAAGCGCGGGGTGTCGCGTTCGCGTCTTTCTACCTCGGCATTCGGACAGACACGCCGCGTCTCCTACGGTACTTCGGCTGAAGGCCGCCAAGAGAACCGTCGCGTCAACATCATCTTCAATTACGCAAAAAGATGAACGGCAGCTTCGGCATCTCGCCGAAGCTGTTTGATTGAAACAAACAAATAGAAAAGGAAATGCAATGAGCGCCTCTAAAAACATCCTGACCATCACTGCCGCGATATTCCTGGCCGCGGGCGTGGTCGCTTGTGATAAACCCGGCCCTGCCGAATCGGCAGGCAAGAGCATCGACCAGAAGGTCGATCAAATGGGCGACAAGATCGAGAAGGCGGGCGATTCCATGTCCCATGAAGGCGAAAAAGCGGGTGTCGCCATCGACGATACCGGCATCACCGCCAAGGTCAAAGCGGCCATCCTCGCCGAGCCCGGTCTGAAGACTTTGCAGATCAGCGTCAAGACGATCAACGGCATCGTGACCTTGTCCGGCTCGGTCGGTACAGCGGCGAACCGTGACACGGCCGAAGGGCTGGCAGGTGCAGTAGCCGGTGTCAGCCGTGTGAAGAACGATCTGGTCGTCAAGAAATAAGACGATCAACACTTAAGGACGGTGCACATCATGGATATTCAGGAAGCCTACAAACAAAAGCGAGCGGCCCAATTGAAAGAATGGGGTGCGCAGATCACTCTGCTCGAAGCCAAAGCGGAGAATGTCAGTGCAGACTTGAAAGTGAAGCATGCCGAAGCCATGCAGGCATTGCGTGTGAAACAGCGCACTGCCTCTGAAAAGCTGCAAGAGCTGGGTAGCGCCAGTGCCGAAGCGTGGGAAGACGTCAAGACGACTGCCGACAAAGTATGGGACGAACTCAAGAGCGGCATGTCGGATGCGCATGCCAGATTCAAATGATGCGGGTATCGGTCAGCTACTGATCTCGTCAAGGAGAATCTCATGATGGATATGAAACTTGCACTGATCTTGCTGCTGTCCACGCTGGCAGCAGTGTTCATCGCCCAGAACATCGCGCCAGTGGAGGTCGGATTCCTCTATTGGACCGCGACCATATCGCGCGCATTGCTGATCTTCTTCACCTTGCTGCTCGGCTTTGTGATGGGGTGGTTCCTGCACGCATTCATGTTGCACAGGAAGAACAGGGGTCGGGTGTATCTGCCATAGGCAACTGATGTTTTTACAATCAATAATGAGGAGAAAATAATGAACAATCGTTTCATGCGTATAACCAGCCGTTTCCTGATCGCCACAGTCCTGAGCTTTAGCTTGCCTATACAGGCAGCTTATGCCGGGATGATAGGTGTGGACCAGATCGCCCAATCGGAGCAGTCGCAGAACCAGCGTGACCGCATCAAGTCCTTCCTCGACCGCGAAGATGTCGTCAAGGCGATGCAGGCTGAGGGCCTCGATGCAAGCACCGCCAAATCCCGCGTCGATGCATTGACCGACCAGGAAGTTCAACAAGTCGCAGGCAAGATAGACACGCTGCCGGCCGGCGGGGATATCCTCGGCATCCTGTTCACGGTCTTTATCGTGCTGTTGCTGACAGACATCCTGGGTGTCACCAAAGTGTTCCCGTTCACACGCTCGGTCAGATAGGTTCGATCATGTTGTGTGCAAATAGCGCCCGCCTGATCGCGGGCGCTATTTTTATTTCCGGAAGGCAGGGTGTTGCCGCGACGGTCCGATGATGAATGGCTGATGTGAGAAAGAAACCAGGGCAACCACCATGCAAAAACGCTTCGAACAAATAGCCAAGCTCTTCGCCGTATTCATACTGGTGGTGGGTTGCTTCATCGTGATGCGGCCGTTCCTGGTCGCCACGCTGATGGCGGCAGTGGTGTGCATCTCCAGCTGGCCCGCTTATGAATGGTTGTTGCGGCGTTTCAATGGGCACAGGAATTGGGCAGCGACCAGCATGACTTTCGCATTGATCCTCGTTGTCATCCTGCCCCTTGCGCTCGTTGCCTACAGCCTCAGCGACAACGTGATGTCCATCTATGGATACATCAGCGAGATTGTCAGAAGCGGGCCGGTGGAGCCGCCAAAATGGGTCGCCAAGTTACCTTTGATCGGCACTTCGGTGCACGACTATTGGCACACGCTGGCATCGAATCAAAAAGAGATGAATGCCCTCACCGATCGAATATTGGTACCTGCCAAAGAGATGTTGATCGCGAGCGGGGCAGTGTTGGGGCAGGGCCTGATCGAGATGAGTCTGGGCACCTTCATCTGCTTCTACTTCTATCGTTACGGTGTCGAGCTGATGCGCTTCCTAGACGGGGTGATGGATCGCGTGATAGGTCTTCAGGCGCAGGACATCAGCATGATCATCGTCAAGACGGTGCGCAGTGTGATGTACGGATTGTTCGGATCTTCGCTCGCCCAGGGCATCGTCGCGACCATAGGGTTCGCGATCGCGGGCGTCCCCGCAGCTCTGATGCTGGGCTTCGCCACGGCCGTGATCGCCCTGGTACCTATCGGTCCGCCGCTGCTGTGGGGAGGTGCCGTGGTCTGGCTGCTGATGCAGGGGGACATCGGGTGGGCGTTTTTCATGCTCGCCTGGGGGGTGATCCTGATCAGCGGTATAGACAACATGGTATTGCCGCTGATCATGAGCCGGGGCAGCGACCTGCCATTCATCATGCTGCTGCTGGGCGTATTCGGGGGCGTGATGGCGTTCGGCCTGGTCGGTGTCTTCATCGGCCCGACCCTGCTTGCCGTGGGTCTGAGCCTGTTGGAACGGTGGCTCGCCCGGGATGAAGTGACAGGGCAGGAGCCTGCCACCTGAGAGGATGCGCCAAAGCAGTAAGCGCTGTTCATGCGCGGCTTGGCGGTGGATACGCCGGGCTGCCACATGATTCATATCCATATGTTAGCTGCCGAACATATGCGTCCCCTATGTTTTGCTATAAAGCGCGCGCTTTAAGTTGGCAGTATTTCATTGCCAACAACAGCACAACACTATTCCAATGGACAACGCCTTATAGGGATTATCAGATATGTTAAAGACAGCCAATGAGTTGCCTCATGATCCGAAAAGGAATCTCATACTTGCCGCCCTGCCGGAGGAAGACTATCAACGCATCCTGCCGGAGTTGGAGTTCATTGCCATGCCGCTGGGTTTGCGGGTGGGTGAAGCGGGCGACCATATCAGTTTCCTGCATTTCCCGACCAGCGGCATCGTCTCGCTGATCTATGACTTGGAGAACGGCGCATCGAGTGAAGTTGCGCTGGTCGGCAATGAAGGCATGGTCGGCATCTCCATTTTCATGGGGGGCGACAGTATGCCGAGCAGTACCGAAGTGCAAAGCCCGGGCTATGCCTATCGGCTCAGCAGGAAAGTCATGAAGAAGGAGTTCGCCATAGGCGGGCAGCTACAAAGATTGTCACTGCTTTACACGCAGGCGCTGATCAGCCAAACCTCTCAAACCGCAGTTTGCAATCAGCATCACTCGAACGACCAGCGGCTTGCCCGCTGGTTGTTGATGAGTCTGGACCGGATGCACGATAACAAACTGACGATCACACAAGCGCTGATTGCGAGCCTGTTGGGTGTGCGGCGGGAAAGTGTGACCGAGGCTGCCTGCAAGTTGCAGAAACAGAACATCATCACCTACACACGCGGCGTCATCACCGTAACGGATCGTCCAAAACTTGAAGCGCAAGTATGTGAATGCTATGTAGTGGTGAAGCAAGAGTACGACCGCTTGCTTCCCCACCCTGTTGTATAAAATTGAAGGGCAGGCTGCTGTAAAACTGACGCATCGGAAACAAGTGCCCCGTGCTCACGCTGAGGTTGAAAGATCGTCGCGGCGCTTTCTTATGGCGGGGTCTGTTGCCGGTGGATGCTGTCCGTCACATCCCTGCCGATCCCACGGTAGCCGGTGAAACGCCCTGTCTGATCGAACATGGGCTCGCCGCTCACCATCAGGAACTGTTCCGTGCCATCAGCTTTGGTGCGGCTGTATACGAAGTCGATGAACGGCTTTCTGGCGGAGATGAATTCTTCCAGCATCTTCTGCTTGGTCTCGCTCCAGTAGGCCCCCTGGTCTTCACGCATGGGGGCGGTCGCTTCGCCTTCCTGCACACCCAGCATCTCGAGCGCGGGGCCGTACACACGGGTGAAGTGCCCGTTCTCGTCCTGCTCCCAGTACCAGTCGGCAGACAGCTCGGCCAGACGGCGGAAACGCGCTTCGCTCTCGCTCAGCTCCGCCGTGCGTGCCGCGACTTGCTGTTCCAGTTGCTTGTTGTAGACGGCGAGTTTCCGGTTCAGCAAGCGCACTTCCAGCATGTTGTGGATGCGTGTCTTGACCTCGACCAGATCCAGCGGTTTGGAGATGAAATCCTTCGCGCCGGAGGCGAGGGCGCGCAGTTTGTGGCCGGGTTCCGCGGTGATCACCAGGATGGGCACATAGTCATCCGTCACGATCGCGTTCAAGTCGTCCATCACGGCAAAACCATCCTTGCCGGGCATCACCAGATCGAGCAGTATCAGGTCGTAATGATTGGCGCGATGCATCTCGCACACCGCGCAGGGATCTGTGACCGACGTCACGTTGAGGTAACCGGCGTCATGCAACAGCTCTTCCAGCAGCGTCACATTGGCCTGCTGGTCGTCCACGATCAGGATCGTGGCGCTCAAGATATCTTTTTCTTCTATCATTTTTCCTCCTGCATACTTTGGTTCAGGACGGCGTCCTGACTACATGAACCGCATCGCTCACATCGCATACTGGTTCGAATCAAGGTCGGATGCGATGCTGAATCTGTTCTTGCCCATATGCTTTGACTGATACAAAGCCATATCGGCACGCTTCATCAATGTCTCGGCCGACTCGCCGTGCATGGGGTAGATGCTGCCGCCTATGCTGGTCGTGACGCTCACATCCGAACCGTTGATGTGGCAGGGGCACGTTACTGCCGCGATCACCTTGCCTACCAACATCTCTATGTCCGCGATCTCTTTGAGCTCGGACAGGACAAGCACGAACTCGTCCCCTCCCAGTCTGGCCACGGTATCCACTTCACGCACTGCGGCCACCAGCCGCCTGCCCACTTCTTCCAGCAAAGCATCACCCGCATCATGTCCCAAGTGGTCATTGACCCCTTTGAACAGGTCCAGGTCCAGATACAGCACCGCCATCAGGTTCTCGTTCCTGTGAGCATGCGCGATAGCCGACGATAGACGGTCAAGCAGCAGCCGTCTGTTCGGTAGGCCTGTTAGCTCATCGTGCAAGGCCATGAATTCGAGCGTCCGATTGGAGGCTTCCAGTTGCATGTAGAGCAGACGTACTTCCAGCATGTTGTGGATACGTGTCTTGACTTCGCTGATATCCAGCGGTTTGGAAATGAAATCCTTCGCGCCCGATGCCAGTGCCTTTAGTTTGTATTCCGGTTGCACCGTGATCACCAGGATAGGTACATAACCGTGGGTATCTATCTCCTTCAATTCCCGCATCACTTCGAAGCCGTCCATACCTGGCATCTCGATATCCAGCAGGATCAGGTCGAAGTCATTTGCGCGATGCAGCCCGCTTGCGGCACAAGGGTCAAAAGACCTTGTCACGTTCAGATAACCTTCGCCGTGCAGCAGGTCCTCAAGCAAAGCCACATTGCTGGCCCGATCATCCACGATCAGTATCTTGGCGTTCATGAAGTCCTGTTCGCTGATCATGATCGACCATCCTCGCCGCTCTTTTTGGTGCGGATGTGCTGCGCGTATTCGAACGCCTGATCCAAGGCTGCCATGAACTCGACCACTTTGATCGGCTTGGTGATGTAGCCCATGAAGCCGGCCTCAAGACCTTTTTCGATATCGCGCGGCATTGCGTTCGCGCTGATGGCGATCACCGGGATATGCGCCGTGAGCGGATCGGCGCGCAGGATGTGCAGGGCCTGTATGCCGCTGATGCCGGGCAGATTGATGTCCATCAGGATCACTTCAGGAATATGGATGCGTGCCAGCGCGATGCCGCTCGTGCCGTTGCCGGCCTTGTAGAGTTTGATGCCGGAGCGCCGCTCCAGTATCTGTTCCATCAGCATCATGTTGGCGGTGTTGTCCTCCACATACAGGACGGTGCGCGGTGCCACTTCGGGACGGACCTGCTCCTGCAGTTTCTGCACGGCCGCCTGGATGGCCGCCTCGACAGCCGCCTGTACCGGTTCCAGCAACACATGACCGTTGGCGGCGCTGTGGCTCATGTCACTCAGGTGGATCTCTATCCAGAACACACTACCGATGCCGACCACACTTTCCACGCCGATGCGGCCCCCCATCAATTCCACCAGACGCTTGCTCACCACCAGACCGATACCCGTGCCTTCCACGCAGCCCGTCTGCTGCCCCAGTCGGTTGAACGGCTGGAACAGTTGCTTGAGCATCTCCGGGGGCAGGCCTTGGCCGGTGTCCCTTACGCCGATGTGGACGCGCCCGTCGATGTTGGAATGCAGTGCGACATCGACCGTGCCGCCCGTGCGGTTGTATTTGATGGCGTTGGAAAGCAGGTTGATCAGGATCTGCTTCAAGCGTGTGCGGTCGGCATAGACGAAGCAGGGTTCATCCAGCCTGGGGAAATCGACACGGATGCCCGCCTTGTCCGCCTGCGGCTGGATCATGGACTGGCAATCGAGCAGCAATTCGTTCAAAGACAATGATTCCATGGTCATGGGTTGGCGGCCCGACTCGATCATGGCCAGATCGAGGATCTGGTTGATCAGTCCCAGCAGATACCAGCCCGCATGGATGATCTGGTCGATGCGGGCTTTTTGCGGCGGCGTGGGCAGGGGGGGGCCGGCTTCCAGCAACTGCGCGAAACCCAATATCGCATTGAGCGGGCTGCGCAGTTCATGGCTCATGCTGGAGATGAAATCGGATTTGGCCAGATTCGCCTTGTCCGCCAGCGCTTTTGATTTGATCAGGTCGGCGTTGTTCTCCTGCAGGATATGCTCCAGACGCTTCTGCTCCGACACATCGGTCAGCGCGATACGCAGTTCGGTAGCGGCTGCATCAGTCGTGATGAGCAGGCTATCCAGGCGCACATCCATGCGACTGCTGTCTTTGTGTCGCAGGGTGAGTTCGCAAGTCTGCTTGTCCGTGGTGGCCAGCGCCGCAGCAAAGAAGCGCTGCCACAGATCGTAGTGCTCCGGCACGATCAGGCGCGAGAAACTGCGCTGCAGCAGCTTCTTCCTGTCCTCGCCCAGCATGGTGGCACCGGTCAGATTGATGGCGCTGATGCGGGCTTCGTGCGACAGGGTGAGAAAGCCGACCGGCGCGAACTCGTAAAGATCGACATAGCGATCACGCGCTGTTTCCAGCGCCAGCTGCGTGCGGCGCAACTCCTCGTTCTGCATCTCCAGTTCGATCTGGTTCACCTGCAGTTCGTGCAACAGTTCCTCGGCCGAGCGGGGCGGCAGGAGGGGGGCACTTTCGTGCTCGAGCCGCGCTTCCGCTTTCGCTCTTAACAGCTCGGATGGAGGAAGCTCGCTCATCGCCGGGGTGTATTCATGTGACGGCCTGCATGGACAGCAGGATCATCTGGGTATTGCCGTCCGCGCCGACGATGCGGCGTGCATTGAGCATCATCTTGTGGTGTCCGATCACGGGGAAATCGTGCTCGACGGCGAAGTCATCGAAACTCCGGTTCTCGGGCAGGATGTTTTCCAGCAGTTTGCGCAGATCGGGGATGTTCCATTGCCGGTTCCCCAGGTCATAGATGAGTTGCCCCACGGTCTCTTGCTCGCTGACCTTGAAGTGCTGGTAGAACGAGCGGCTGGCGGAGACGACTTTCAGCCCGCCATCCAATACCACCAGCGGCTCGCGCACGGTGTTCACGATGCCTTCGGCCAGCATGCGTGCCTGCCTGACGGCAGCCTCCGAAGCCACACGTTGCGCGATGTTGGAAAAGGTGATCACCACGCCCCGGATCACATTGTCCAGCGTGCGGTAGGGCTGGATGCGCGCCGAATACCAAACCCCGCCCATGGTGCAGACCTCGCGTTCGCGCGCCCTCAGATCGTCCAGCACCGCCTGTGCGTCCGTCAGCAGGTCGTCATTCTCCAGATTCGACTTGATATCGATCAAGGGGCGGCCGATGTCGGTGGCGACCAGGCGATAGATTTCTATGGCTTCGCGGGTGTAGCGTTTGATGTTCAGCTGGTCGTCGAGGAAGATGGTGCCCACGTTGATGTTGTCGAGCAGGTTCTTCATGTCGTTCTGCATGCCGGCCAACTGTTCGATCTTGGACTGCAGCTCGGTATTCACCGTGATCAGCTCTTCGTTCACCGACTGCATCTCTTCCTTGGAAGTCTCCAGCTCTTCGTTGGTCGATTGCAATTCTTCATTGGTGGACTGCATCTCCTCGTTGATGGATTTCAGCTCCTCGCTGTAGGCCTGATGTTCCTCGACGGTCGAATGCAGATTGTCTTTTGTATATTTGAGTTCACTTTCCAGCGCTTCGATGCGCGCCATGGCCGCCGGGCCGGTCAACCGTTTGCCGCCAGCCTTGGTGCGCGCGACAGGTTTAGCGTTCGCTTCATCGCCCAGTATCTGGAAGCTGACCAGCAGATAGCCCTGGCCGATGTCCGCATCGGGCAGGGGGCGCACGCTGAAGCGCACGTTGAGGGTCTCGCCGTCGGACTTGATCGCCACATCGTGATCGAAGGTCGGCTCGCTCTGGCCATCCGCCTGGTGCAGGGCGGTGCGCAGCGGGATCTGCATCTCGTCGCGCGCCATGTCGACGACATTGAGCGACGCTTCACCCGGCGCCGGGCGCAAGAACTTGCCGGTCTCGCCATGCACGTAAAGGATGTTGCCACGCAGATCGGTCACCACGGAAGCGGGCGCATAGGATTGCAGCAATTGACGCCGGGCAAGCTCCGCAAAATTCCCCGGCTTGGTGATCGCCGTCTTTTCTTCCGGGGCTTTCACTATCTTCTCTGAGGCCAGGTTCAGTCCATCGATCAGCATCGCGCGTTTGGAAGCGATGGAGTGGATGGCGCTGTACAGCTTCCATTTGCGATTGATCGGCGCGAACAGGTCGGTGTGGTTGCCGATGCTCTCCGATGGCGACAGGAACAACACCCCGCCGGGCTTGAGCGCATAGTGGAAGGCGGGGATGAGCCGGTTCTGTAACTCCGGCTCCAGATAGATCATCAGGTTGCGGCAGCACAGCAGATCGAGCTTGGTGAAAGGCGGGTCCTTGATGACGTTCTGCACCGCGAACACCACCATCTCGCGGATATCCTTCTTCACCCGGTAACCGGACGGCTCCTTGGTGAAGAAGCGGCGCAGGCGCTCGGGCGAGATGTCCTGCGCGATGTTGGGCGGGTAGACGCCGGCACGCGCGATAGCGATGGCATCGTCGTCCAGATCGGTAGCGTAGAGCTGTATCTTGAACTCGGGCCGGGTCTCCTCCATCAACTCGCGCAACAGGATGGCGACGGAGTAAGCCTCCTCACCGCTGGCGCAACCCGCCACCCAGACACGGAACACATAGCCATCCGGCTTGTCCTGAAAGAGCTTCGGCAATACTTCGCTGCGCAACACATCGAATGCTTCGGGGTCGCGGAAGAAACTGGTGACGTTGATCAGCAGTTCCTTGAACAGGATCTGTGTCTCGGCCGGATGCTCTTTCAGGAAGCGCGCATAGATCTCGGTGTCCGCGATGTCGTGTTGCAGCATGCGGCGCTCGATGCGGCGGCCGATGGTGCTCTTCTTGTATAGCGAGAAATCGTGGCCGGTGGACGTGCGCAACTGCATCAGGATGCGGTTCGTGCCGCTTGCCGATTTTGGCGCGGGGTCCGTGGGTATCTTTGCAGAAGTGTCACCCAGACGGCGTTTTGCTGCCTGCAATGCTTGCGGCATCTTTTCGGGCGGCAACACAAGCGTGGCATAGCCCGCATTGATCGCGCTCATCGGCATGCCGTCATATTTCGCGCTTGCCGGTTCCTGCGCCAGTGTCACGCCCCCGGCACCGAGGATGGCGCGCAACCCCAGTGTGCCGTCGGTGCCTGTGCCGGACAGGATGATGCCGAACGAGGACTCGCCCCGGTCATCGGCCAGCGTGCGCAGGAAGGCGTCGATAGGCATGCGCTGTCCGCGCGGCTGGTCGGGCAGGCTCAGTTGCAGTGTGCCATGGAAGATGGTCATGTCGCGATTGGGCGGGATCACGTAGACGTGGTCGGGCGCGATGACCATCTGATCCTCGGCTTCCGATACCGTCATGCGGGTGGTGCGTTGCAGGATCTCGGTGAGGATGCTCACATGGTCGGGGTCGAGGTGCGACACCAGCACGTAGGCCATGCCGCTGTCGGTCGCTGCATGGCGGAAGAACTGTTCGAAGGCTTCCAGTCCGCCGGCTGAAGCGCCCAGGCAGACGATGGGGAAGTTCGCCGCAACGGGCTGTTTCGTCGCGTCAGGCGCGTCGGCCTTGGTGACGGGTTCTGCCTGCACCATGGCAGGTGCCGATTTGCGAGCCGGTGTCTTGCGTTTACCGGTTGCGACTTTCTTGCTAAGCATGGCTATTCCTCATTCGCGATTGCCCGGATACTTTTCTTGCTTCGCCCGTTTCATCGAGCAAACGGTGCATCTCTTTTCTGACGACCTCATAACATTCGCAGGCATGACGCTCCAGTCCAGCCCTGTCCAGGACGGTGATGTGGCCGCGACGGTAGCTGATGAGGCCCGCCCGCTGCAGATTCCCTGCCGCTTCGGTGATGCCTTCGCGCCTCACCCCCAGCATGCCGGCGATGAGTTCCTGTGTCATGGTCAACTCGGCGGAGGGCAGGCGATCAAGGGTCGACAATAACCAGCGACACAGTTGCTGCTCGACCGAGTGGTGACGGTTGCACACGGCGGTCTGCGACATCTGGGTGATCAGGGCTTGAGTGTAACGCAGCATCAGGCGCATCGTCGCGCCGGCGAGGTTGAATTCTTCCATCATCGATCTGGATTTGATCCGGTAGCCGTAGCCGCCCGTTTGTACCGTGGCCAGACTGGGGGTGGTGTTGCCGCCCAGGAAGAGCGCGACACCGAGTACGCCCTCGTTGCCGACACCGGCGATCTCGGCCGATGAACCGTTCTCCATCACGTAATGCAGAGACACGATGGCGTCGGTGGGGAAATAGACGTGCTGCATCACGCCGCTGGATTCATACAGCACTTCCCCCAGCGGCATCCTGACGAGTTCAAGGTCGGGAAAGATGCGGTCGAATGCTTCCCTCGGTAGTGCCGCGAGCAGGTGATTCTGGTCAGGCGCATGCGGCAGGGAAGTGATAGAACCCATTTTCTTGCCCTCGGCTTTGCAGCGGTGGTTGATGATGCAGACAACCTGCGGATAAGGAACGGTCTTTGGGAGTCGCTCCTTTATACACGCATCGACTATACAGGAACGAAGTATGTGGGCTGGCGGATACGGGGTATGTGCGGCAACGCACGGTCTCATTGCAAAGATAGGCAGATTATCCGGTCAGATATTCATCCTCCCCTTTTGGATATCTGATGTAACTTGGCCCGGATCGGCTCCCCCCTTTCCGGGCCATTCTTTTGCCTGCGGAAGTTGAAGTTGAGATGCGTCAATGAGGCAAGGGAGCTTAAGCGCTATTGCCGGGAGAGGGGGGCTCGGCAAAAGAGACATTGGATGTTTGCTGGAATGTCTGCCTGATCTGCATTTCGATCAGGTCTTTACTTATGTAAGGCGTTGCTTTACAGTTTGGCCATGATTGAATCGTTCTCCCACAAAGGTCTGCAAGAACTCTTTGAGAAGGGCAAGAGTGCCAAGGTACAGGCGTCTCTGGTTGATCGGATCGTCAGGCGACTCGATGCCATTGATATTGCCAAGACTCCTGAGGCATTGAACTTGCCGGGCTTCGACTTCCATCCATTACAAGGCAAGCCTAAACGGTACAGCATTCATGTAAACGGTCCGTGGTGCATCACTTTTGAATGGAATGGCGAGAATGCGGTAAAGATCGATTTGGAAAATTATCACTAGGAGTCATCATGCGTAAACGTAAACCGACACATCCAGGTGCAATCCTGCGCGAAGACGTTCTACCTAACTTGGGAATGTCTGTAAGTGAATTCGCCCGGAATCTCGGGGTATCTCGCCAAACGCTTCATGCGGTATTGTCAGAGCGGAGTGGCGTTTCTCCAGAAATGGCGCTTCGCTTGGGTGCGCTATTGGGTAATGGCCCGCAGCTATGGGTCGATATGCAAACGAAACATGACCTTTGGTTGGCCGAGGAAAAGCTTCACAAAATATTATTGGGCATGCACCGCATCACCAGTCCTGCGATCGCCTAGATTCGAGGGGCGGCTCTTGATTGAGCAGCCGCCTCTCGCGAAACACCTGGTTCCCAACACAATCATCAAGCCCGCTCTGCGGGCGTGTGGATCTCGCGTCTTTTGTTCAGGAACCAGGTGTTCATCTCGCCTTTACCCTTGACTTCGATGGGGCCGCGCGCTTCAAGCGCGAACATCGATTCGAGCCAGCGCTGCGTGGAATCCGTCACTTGTATGCGTCCGGGCACACCGTGCGATTCCATGCGGCTGGCGGTGTTCACCACGTCGCCCCACAGGTCGTACAGGAATTTGCGTTTGCCGATGACGCCAGCCACGACCGCGCCCGTGCTGATGCCGATGCGTACTTTGAGGTGATAGTTGTGCTGTTGATTGAACTTCTCCATTGCTTCCATCATGTCCAGTGCCATGTTGGCCGCGCGTATCGCGTGATCCTGGGCGGGAACGGGTAGTCCGGCTGCGGCCATATAGGAATCGCCTATGGTCTTGATCTTCTCCAGTCCGCGTTTGTCGGCGATGCTGTCGAAACGGGTGAAGATGTCGTTCAGCACGCCGACCAATTCCTCGGGGCTGACCGACGTGGAGAATCTGGAAAAATCGACGATGTCCGCGAACAGCACAGTCACGTCGGAAAATCTGTCGGCGATCACCTCGGTGAAGCAGTCCTCCGTGGCTTCGGGCCGCCCCTTCAATCTTTGCGCGATGGCCTGGGGTAACACGTTGAGGAGCAGGCGTTCCGATACGCGCTGCTCGGCCAGCACTTGCTGATAGAGCTGTTTGGTCTGCAGGTGCAGCAGGCGTACCTCCAGCATGTTGTACACGCGTATCTGCACTTCGGCCATATCGAACGGCTTGGTGATGAAGTCTCTTGCGCCCGCCTGCAGGGCGCGCAATTTGTGATCCGGCTGGGCTGTGATGACCAGCACCGGCAGATAGTCATCCGGTGCGCTCGCCTTCAGTGACTGCATCACCTGAAAGCCATCCATCTCCGGCATCTGCAGGTCGAGCAATATGAGGTCGTAGCGGTGGGCGGCATGCAGCGCCGCGACCTTGAGCGGGTCGGTGGTGGAGGTGATGGAGACATAGCCCGCATTGCGCAACACGCGTTCCAGCAGGCGGACGTTCGCCTCCTGGTCATCGACGATCAGTATCTTGCCCTGATGGATGTCGTCCGCGTCGATCATGCGTGCACCAGTGCGGGCGCGGCGGCAAAGGATTCGAATATTTCCCGGAAGATTTCGTGGTTCTTGGTGAATACGGTGTGGATGACCGGGTCGAAGTGCTGCGGTGCAGTGCGCCCGTCCCCGCGCACGATGATGTCCATCGTCTTCTGGTGATCGAAGGCGGGTTTGTACGGCCGTTTGCTGCGCAGCGCGTCATAGATGTCGCAGATGTTCATGATGCGCGCCGAGAGCGGGATGGCTTCGCCGTGCTTGCCGCCGGGATAGCCGCCGCCATCCCAGCGTTCGTGGTGGTTGAGGGCGATCTCGGCCGCCATCATCAGGTACAGCGATTTGCTGCTGCCCAGTATCTTGGCGCCTATCTCGGCATGGCCTTTCATCACCTGCCATTCTTCGGGTGTGAAGCTGCCGGGCTTGAGCAGGATGTGGTCCGGGATGCCGATCTTGCCGATGTCATGCATGGGGCTGGCGATGAAGATGCGGTCCACGAAGGTCTCGTGCAGTCCCAGTCTTTGCGCCAGCTCGCGGCTGTAATGGCTGATGCGCTGCACATGCGCACCGGTGTCCTCATCTTTGTATTCTGCCGCGCGTGTCATGGTGAAGATCGTCTCCAGATTGCCTTCGAGCAGGTCTGCGGTGCGTTCTTTGACACGCTGCTCCAGCAAGTCGTTGTAGTTGTGTAACTCCTTGTAGAGCAAGCGTACTTCCAGCATATTGTGGACACGTGCCAGAACTTCGGAGATATCGAATGGCTTGCTGATGAAATCCTTTGCCCCCGACTTCAGGGCGTGCAATTTCTCATCCGGCTGCGCCGTGATCACCAGTACCGGCAGGTAGTCACCCCGTTCGATTTCCTTGAGCCCTTCCATCACTTGGAATCCGGACATGATGGGCATCTGTAGATCGAGCAGGATCAGGTCGTAGTGGTGCTTGCGGTGCAGATCACACACTGCGTTGGGATCGGTGGTCGAGCTGATGGCGGTATAACCTGCTGAAGAGAGGATGCGCGACAACAGTTGGACGTTGGCCGGAAGATCGTCCACGATCAGGATGGTGGCTTTGAAAAAGCTAGTTGTATTGAGCATAAGAATTATCCCTAAATCACTTGATTGATTCCGTGGTGTGCTTGATCAAATGCCTCATCCAGCGCGTGCATGAATTCATCGACTTTGATCGGCTTGGTTATGTAGCGTAAGAAACCCGCCTGCAAGCCGCGCTCGACTACGTGCGGCATGGCATTGGCGCTGAAGGCAATGACGGGGATGTGCGCTGTAGCGGGGTCTGCGCGCAAGATCTTCAGGGCTTCGAAACCGTCGATGTCGGGCAGATTGATGTCCATAAGGATCACATCCGGCACGGATGCGCGTGCGATCTCCACACCGCTATTGCCGTTCACCGCGGTCAGCAAACTGATGTCGGGGTGGCGCGCGACGATCTGCTCGACCAGCTTCATGTTCGATGGGTTATCTTCTACATAGAGCAGCGTGTGTTGCCTTTTTCCACGCGGCGCCAATAGATGAGGCAGTGTCTCCGCTTCTACTCCTGCAATTTCAAGATGCGGATCGGCCACCGTGGTGAGTTCGAACCAGAACACGCTGCCCACACCGACCGTACTTTCCACGCCGATGACGCCCCCCATCAGTTCAACCAGACGCTTGGCCAATACCAAGCCGATGCCGGTACCCTGCACCACACCGGCCTCCTGACCAAGACGATTGAAGGGCTGAAACAGTTGCGCCAATTGTTCGGGAGACAATCCTGTTCCGCTGTCCCTGACGCTGATGCGTGTGCGTCCCGGCGAGCTGCTGCTACATTGCACTTCGATTGCTCCATCTTTGCGGTTGTATTTGATCGCGTTGGAAAGCAGATTGATGAGTATCTGCTTCAAGCGGATGCGATCGGCACTCACAAAGCAGGGGGTGTCGAACTGGGGCAAGGTCAGTTTGATGCCGCGTTGATGCGCTTGCGTATCGATCATTCTCTGGCATTCGTGCAGGATTTCGGCCAGCAAGACCGGTTCCTTCGACATGGGCACATGCCCGGACTCGATCTTGGTCAGATCGAGAATCTCATCGATCAATTGCAACAGATGCCATCCCGCTTGCAGGATCTGCGCGATACTTTCCTTCTGCGATGCAGTGGGTGGAGTGATATCGATCTCCATCAGTTGCGCAAAACCGAGGATGGCATTGAGCGGGCTGCGCAGCTCATGACTCATGCTTAACAGAAAGGAAGATTTGGCGAGGTTGGCTTTTTCCGCCATGAACTTCGCATGCGCCAACTCGGTATTCTTGTCCTGTAAGGACAGATGGTTCTTCACGCGCGCCATGACGATGGAGGGACTGATCGGTTTGCTGATGTAATCAGCTGCGCCGAGTTCCAGCCCTTTTCTTTCGTCCTCGGCTTCTGTCTTGGCAGTCAGGAAGATGACCGGGATGTTCCGCGTCTTGGGGTCGAGCTTGAGTCGGCGGCACACCTCGTAGCCGTCAATGTCAGGCATCATGATGTCGAGCAGGATCAGTGCCGGCGGCGTATCGGATAGCGCTATCTTCAGTGCTTTTTCGCCGCTGTTGGCAACCTTGACCTTGTATTCGTCCTTGAGCAAGCCGTTCATCAGGATCAAGTTGTCCGGCGTGTCATCGACCACCAGTATCGTGACCTTTTCCGGAAGGCTGGCTTCACACGCTGCAGCAATCTCAACGGCCTGTGTGGGTGCTTGGGAGTTCATGCTGTTACCTCTGAATAGCGGGGCAAGCTCACGCTGACGGTTGTCAGGTTTTTCGCTTCGGATATGTCTAATGCAACATTGCCGTTTTGTGCTTCGGTCAGCAACTTGGCAGAATAGGTGCCGATTCCGGTCCCATTCAACTTGCTGTGGGTGACGAATTTGTCGAAGAAACGCGGGCGAATCTCGGCGGGAACCAGCCCCTTGTTTTGGATCAGGATGCGCAACGGGGTCTCGTCTTGCAGGATGACCGACACACGGCTGTTATCGGGCGCCGCTTCGCAGGCGTTCTTCAACAGATTTTGAAAGATCGAATAACAGAACAGGGAATCCCCCAGCACCTGCGGCACTTCAATGCCAACTTGCATATCGCTATCTACCTCCACGGTGAGGTGCTTCTCGGCATAGGTGGTGCGGGCGATTTCCACGATACGACGCAGGAGGGGCACGATCATGACCGGTTGGGCATCAAGGTGGAAACGTCCCTTCTCGATTTTGAATAGTTCGGAAGACAGGTTGATCATGTCGAGTACCTGTAGCGTGGTCTCCTCGATCCGGCGCAATTGCGAAAATTGGGGACTGCTTGCCGAGCTGTCGCTTTCCATCTCATGCAGCATAGCGATCACGCTTGCCAACGGCCCTCTCATGTCATGCCGCATCATCAGTTCGACATCCTCGTGCAATCGCGCGGACTCCAACATGCCGTCGTAGTCGGCCTGCAATTGTTTGCGAAGATTGACGAAGTGCAGAAAATTGCGCACGCGCGGTATCAGCGTGTCGGGGTCAACCGGTTTGCATACAAAATCCACCGCCCCCAATTCCATTCCTTGCAGGCGTGCTTCCTCATCCACCATGGCGCTGACGAAGATAACGGGAATGTTTTCCGAACTTGGATGGTTACGCATGCGTTTGGCGACTTCGAAGCCGTCCATGCCGGGCATCATGATGTCGAGCAGAACCAGGTCGGGCGGATCCATTGAGAGGCAGATACTTAATGCCTTGTCGCCGTTGTGCGCGATCCGTACCCGGTATTCGTCCGTGAATAGATTGGAGAGCAATTGCAGATTGTCCGGCATGTCATCGACGATAAGAATCGTCGTGCGCACGTATTCATGCAAATCATCGCGTACGGGGGCGGGTGAGGCGGCGGGGGGCTGGAAGGTTGCAGGGGCGGCAAAGACCGCGCGCGGTTGCGTCGTCAGGGCTTTGCCCACGCGCGAGGCAAGACAGCTGGCGGTATAAGGTTTGACCAGCAGATCACTCACGCCCGCGCCAATCGCCTCCTCGATGCGGTGTCGTTCCGCTTCGGCCGTCACCATAATGAAAGGCAGGCCCGCCAGTTTGTCATCGCTACGCATTGCCTTGAGCAGATCGAGCCCCGACATGAGCGGCATGCTCCAGTCGGAAAGCACGATGTCCACCGGCTTGTTTTGCAAAATGCGTAGCGCCTCGGCGCCGTTACTCGCCATCAGGATGGTCTCGGCTCCCAGCGAACGTAACTGATTGGCGGTGACTTTGCGCATCGGCTCCAAATCGTCAACGACCAAAAAGATGGTGCGCTTGTCTATCCGGTAGGTGTCATTGGGCATTATTTCGCGGCACCTGAAGGCGTGGTTGAATTGACCGCAACACTCAATAGGGAAAGCGCGGTCTCGTAATCGAACGCATGGATGCGATCTTCAATCTTGCGGATGTGCACAGGAAAGGCGGCAGAGAGCAGATCGGCATTTGTTTCCAGAATATCTCCGGCTGTCGCGTCGTCATCCAGTAACAGTGATTTCAATTGCTCACATACCCGTTCCAGCTCATTCATATCCACGACGACCGCGGTTTTTACTTGATCTGGTGGCAACTTTTGTTGCAATTGATCCACGAAATAGTCGAGCTGTTTTTTCAAGCCGTGTAGTTTTTCGTCGATCACATTGCGATCCTGGCGTTGCTTGATCGCACTCTCCAGATATCCCGCCTGCTGTTGCAAATGGTTGGCACCGATGTTGCCGGCAACTCCTTTGAGTGAATGGGCGAGCCGTTCTGCCAACTCCCACAGTCCATCATCCATCGCGCGCGTGATTTCTTGTGCGGCAGATTTTTGTCCGGCCACGAACTTGCGCAACATCGAAAGATAGAGTGACTTTTTGCCGAGAACGCGGCGCAGGCCGTTGCTCATGTCCAGTCCCTCTATGGCGGATGGCAATTCGATTTCCTGCGGCAGTATTCCAGACGTGTAGGCGCCGGCTTGGCGGCGCGTGATCTGTGCCGCCAGATCCGCTTTTAGTGTGTCATCTGATTTGGGTTTGATCCACTTCAGCAAAGCCGTCCAAAGATCCTCGGGTTCGATCGGTTTGGCCACGTGATCGTTCATGCCTGCCGCCAGGCAACGATCGCGGTCTGCCTGCATGGCGTTGGCGGTCATCGCCACCACGGGAAGTTCGTTGAAACGCACCTCCTTGCGAATCTCGCGCGTCGCGGTCACGCCGTCCATCACCGGCATCTGCATGTCCATCAGCACGATGTCGTATGTGTTCGCCCTGACCTTGTCCAGTGCGATCTGCCCGTTCTCTGCCAGATCCACGATGAACCCGGCATCGGTCAGCAGTTCACTCGCCACTTCTTGGTTAAGGTCGTTGTCTTCGACCAGCAAGATGCGCGCCCCTTTGATGCGGTCGAGTTGATCGAATGTGCCGGATGAAGTATCAAGCAAGATATGCGGGGTGTCGCTGGTGCCATCCATCAGGTGGAGTACCCCGTCGAACAACACCGATGCACTGACTGGTTTGATCAGCACATCCACAATGCCCGCTTCTTCTGCCGCCTTGATGACTTCTTCGCGGCCGTAAGCGGTCACCATGATCATATGGGGCATGCGGTTGAGGGGACGTTGCCGGATGATCCTGGACGTTTCGATGCCATCCATGTCAGGCATGTTCCAGTCGAGGAATACGATCTCGTAAGGTTTACCCTGTGCTTCTGCCGCTTCCACTGCAATGATGGCGTCCTTGCCGGAATCTACCTGATCCACACTGAAGCTCATGCTGCCAAGCAGCTCGCCCAATACCAAACGGGCGCTCTCGTTGTCATCCACCACCAGCACACGCTTACCTTGCAAATCACCGGCTAGCACCAACTTGCGGTGTTGGCGTATGCTTTTGCCCAAGCGTGCCGTGAACCAGAACGTGCTGCCTTTGCCTGGTTCACTTTCTACTCCCACCGAGCCGTCCATCAACTCCGCTAGTTTCTTTGAAATGACGAGTCCCAGACCGGTACCGCCGAATCTGCGGGTGGTGGAGGCGTCGGCCTGCGAGAAATTCTGGAACAAGCGTCCGATCTGTTCTGCGGTGAGGCCGATACCGGTGTCGCGCACAGTGCAGTAAAGCAGGACATCGGTCGCGGTTTCTTCCTTCACGCTGATGCTGATATCTATCTCGCCGTGCTCGGTGAATTTGACCGCGTTGTTGCTATAGTTGATGAGGATCTGTCCCAGGCGCAACTGATCGCCAACGAGGACAGGGGGGACGTTCTTGTCGATGTCAAAGATCAACTCCAATCCCTTGACGGTGGTCTTTTCCCCGATCAGGTCGGCCACATTGTCGAGCACTTTTTCAAGTTCGAACTCGGTATGTTCCACCGTCAATTTTCCCGCTTCGATCTTGGACAGATCCAGGATGTCGTTGATGATGCCCAGCAGATGGCGGCTGGAACCTTTGATCTTGTTGATGTAGTCGCGTTGACGGGTGGTCAGCTCGGTTTTCAATGCAAGATAGGACATGCCGATGATGGCATTCATCGGAGTGCGTATCTCGTGGCTCATGTTGGATAGGAAGTCGGATTTGGCCACGCTGGCCTGTTCGGCCGCTTCTTTGGCGTACCCCAATTCCATGTTATTTTCCTGCAGCGCGCGATCCATGCGTTTGCGTTCGGTCACATCGCGAGCGGCGGCGAATACCCCCTGCAACTTGCCCTCGTGGTTGTTGAACGTGCTCGCGTTGTAAGACACATCGGTTTCTTTTCCACTTTTGCTGCGGGCGGTCAGTTCGTAGTCAGAGAGCTTGTTGTTGCTCAACACCAGTTTGATGCCCGCCTCGGCATGCTCGGGGTCGGTAAAGAAATCCTTGAAGGGCGCGCCGATCAATTCCTCGCGCGTGCAGCCAGTCAGGATGCCCATCTGCTGATTGACGTCGGTGATGATGCCCGATGAATCGGTCGTCATGATGGCATCGATGTTGGATTCGATGAGTGAGCGTGTGTACAACTGCTGGTCGTTCAGGCGCTGATCGAGCTTCTTCTGCTCTGAGATATCGCGCGCGGCGGCAAACACGCCGAGGACGTTGCCCTTGTCGTCTTTGTAAACGGCGGCGTTGTAAAGCACGTCCATGATCCGTCCTGACGTGTGCCGGATGGCGAGCGGGTAATCGCGCACAAAACCCTCGGAGAAGGCCTTCTGGTAACCCTCGCGCGCTTTGTCCGGCTCGGTGAAATAGTTGGAGAAATCCGTTCCGATGAGCTGTTCGCGCGGCACGCCGGTCGCCTGCACGGAAGCTTCATTCACGTCGGTGATCTTGCCCTGCGCACTGATGGTGACCAGCGGGTCGAGCGAGGATTCGATGAGCGAGCGGGCGTATTGCGATGCCTGCTTCTGCACCGTCACGTCGCGCGCGGCGGCAAACACGCCGAGGACATTTCCCTTGTCGTCCTTGTAAACGGCGGCGTTGTAAAGCACGTCCGTGATCTGTCCAGACGTGTGACGGATGGCGAGCGGGTAATCGCGCACCAAGCCTTCGGAGAACACCTTGAGGTAGCCCGCGCGTGCTTTGTCAGGCTCGGTGAAATAGTTGGAGAAATCCGTTCCGATGAGCTGCTCGCGCGGCACGCCGGTCGCCTGCACGGAAGCTTCATTCACGTCGGTGATCTTGCCCTGCGCACTGATGGTGACCAGCGGGTCGAGCGAGGATTCTATGAGCGAGCGGGCGTATTGCGATGCCGTGTTCTTGAGCCGCTGCTGTGTTTCACGGTAGGCCAACCAGGCAAAGGAAAGTACAAACAGAAACGTAAATACACTGGCGATGATGAGGAGGGTGAACAGCAGGCGCATGTTCGATCGGAACTCTGCATCGTGCTGCGCCTGCACGTCTTCCTGTAGCCGGATGAAGCCCTTCATCTCGGCACGAATCGAATCCATCAATTGCTTGCCCTGACCACTGCGTACCATCGCCACTGCGGCAGTCTCGTCATGGTTGCGGCGCAACTCAATGGCCTGCGACATATGCGCCAGTCTGGCATCCACCATTGGTCCCAGTGCATCCAGGTGGTCATTGGCGGCAGGGACTAAGCTAAGCTGACGCAATTCTTTCAGCTTGACGCTGATGCTATTGCGCACCGCTAAATACGTTTCCAGAAAGGCCTCGTCACCGGTAAGCAAATAGCCGCGTTGACCGGTCTCGGCGTCTTTCAACGCGGACAACAAATCGTCCGCGCGGTTCAATGTAACGCGGGAATGCTTCCGCATCTCGCCCGCTTCCTCGACCTGACTGAAAGCCCAGAATGATACGGCCACCAACGACGCAACCAGCAGTGCCGATCCAGCGATCGCGGCAACGATTTTATGAGTGCTTTTCAAGTCGAAATTCCTTTGATCGAGTTCTGAGAAATCGGAAAGTTAAGCAGGTCGGATAGCTCAGCTCTTCCATCATCAAGATCGAGCCGAATAGGATGCTGCTTGTGTTGAGCATCGTGATTGACCTATCTAAAATATCCCGGTATTTGATGTTCCGCATCACGCACGCTTTCCTCAAGCGAACTGATGTAGCGTCGTGTCTCCAATTGCAGCAAACGCATCTCCAGCATGTTGCGCACGCGCGCCAGCACCTCGGTTATCTCGAAAGGCTTGCCGATGAAGTCGCGTGCGCCTGCCTGGAATGCTTCCAGCCTGCGCGCCGGGTGCGCGGTGATGACGATGACGGGGGGCATGTCGTCGGGGTTGGCGCGCTTCAATTCCTCCAGCACCTGGAAGCCGTTCATGCCGGGCATCTCGATATCCAGCAGGATCAGGTGGAAATCATGCTCGCGGTGCAACTCGCACACCCGGCCGGGTTCGCTGGTGGTCGAGATGGAGACGAAGCCGCCGCTGTGCAATATCCGTTTGAGCAACACCACCATGGGCTGCATATCGTCCACGACCAGGATCTTGCCTTTCAGGATATCTGCTGTGTCTACCATGGCATCACGCTCCTGTCTCTACGGTCTCTGCGAGTTGTTCGGCCTTATCCAGTGCCACACCCAGCGTTTCCATGAACTCGTCGACCTTGATGGGTTTGGTCATGTAGCGGAAGAACCCGGCATTGATGCCTTTTTCGATGTCGAGTTGCATCGCATTGGCGCTGACGGCGATGACCGGGATGTGCGAGGTCAGGGGGTCTGCCTGCAGGATGTTGAGGGCTTCGAAGCCGCTGATGCCGGGCAGATTGATGTCCATCAGGATCACATCCGGTTGCTTGTTGCGGGCGATCTCTATGCCCGTGTTCCCGTTCACCGCAGCCAGCAGACGAAGATCGGGGTGGCGCGAGATGATCTGTTCGACCAGTTTGAGATTGGCGGGGTTATCTTCGACGTAGAGCAGGGTATGCACTTTGTCCGAGCGCGGGGGGTGTTGTGGCAGCTGGGCAGATCCGCTCACCTCTTCCATCACCAGCCGTGGCTCGGTCGCCACCATGAGCTCGAACCAGAACACACTCCCTGTGCCGACTTCGCTTTCGACGCCGATGGTGCCGCCCATCAATTCCACCAGACGTTTGGCGACGACCAGCCCGATGCCCGTGCCTTCCTCGCCGCCGGCCTCCTGCCCGAGCCGGTTGAAGGGCTGGAACAGTTGCGCCATCTGCTCGCTGGAGAGGCCCGCGCCGGTGTCGCGGATGCTGACGCGGAGTCGGCCGGCGTTATGGGTGTCGAACTTCACCTCCACCACACCCTGCTTGGAGTTGTATTTGATGGCGTTGGTCAGCAGATTGATGAGCACCTGTTTCAAACGGGTGCGGTCGGCCTTGACGAAATATGGGGTGTCGAACGCGGGCAGCGTAAGTTGGATGCCGCGCTGCTGCAGCTGGGGTTCGACCATGCCCTGGCATTCGAGCATGACCTCCGACAGGGAGACCGGCTCCTCCGAGAGCGGGATCTGTCTGGATTCCACTTTGGCCAGATCGAGGATCTCGTTGATGAGTTTGAGCAGATGCCAACCCGCCTGCAGGATCTGTTCGACGCTCTCCTTCTGCGCGGGCGGCGCGTCGGGTGAGTCGGTCTCCATCAACTGCGCGAACCCGAGGATGGCGTTCAGCGGGCTGCGCAATTCGTGACTCATGCTGGAGAGGAAATCGGATTTGGCAAGGCTGGCTTTCTCCGCCACCAGTCGCGCACCTTCCAGCTCGACGTTCTTCTCCTGCAACACGTGATCCAGCTGCTTGCGTTCCGTGATGTCACGCGCGGCGGCGAACACACCCTGCAACTTGCGGTCGCGGTCGTAGAAGGTGGTGGCATTGATGGACACCACGGTCTCCTTGCCGTCGCGCGTGCGTGCCGTCAGTTCGTAATTGGTGACGTGCTTCTGGGTCAGTACCAGCTTGATGCTGGCTTCGGCTTTATCCGGGTCGGTGAAGTAGTTCTTGAAGGGTGCGCCGATCAGCTCGTCGCGCGTGCAATCGGTGAGCGCCTCCATCTGGTTGTTGACGTCGGTGATGATTCCGGAAGGGTCGGTGGTCATGATGGCGTCGATGTTCGATTCGAACAGGGAACGCGTATAGAACTGGTGGTCGCGCAGTCGCTGGGCGAGCTGTTTCTGCTCGGCTTCTACCTGCTTGCGCGCGGTGTTGTCGGTGCCGATCAGCAGGTAGCCGATGATGGCGTTATCCTCGTCACGCAAGGCGGTGACGGAGACGATGGCGGGGAAACGGCTGCCGTCCTTGCGGATATAGGTCAGCTCGTAGATGTCCTCGATGCCGCGTGAAGCTTTGAACACCAATGCCTCGAAGCCGGGGGTGATGGGGGTGTCCAGTTCGCTGCTCAGGGCGGCGGCCCGTGCGATCACTTCCTGCGGGTCGGAGATGTCGGCCGGGGTGATCTTGTTCATCACCTCGGCGGCGGTGTAACCGAGCATGCGCTCGGCACCGACGTTGAAGATCTGGATCACACCCTTGGCATCGGTGGCGATGCTGGAGAAGTTGGCACTGTTGAAGATGGCGCTCTGCAACGCGCCCGCTTTCTGCAAGGCGGCTTCTGCCTGTTTGCGTGCGGTGTTGTCGGTGCCGATGAGCAGGTAGCCGATGATCTCGTTCTGCGCATCGCGCAGCGCCGTCACCGAGACCACGGCGGGGAAGCGGCTGCCGTCCTTGCGGATATAGGTCAGCTCGTAGATGTCCTCGATGCCGCGTTTGGCCTTGAACACCATCGCTTCGAATCCCGGCGTGATGGGCGTGCCCAGCTCATCGCTCAGTGTCTCGGCACGGGCGATCAGTTCCTGCGGGTCGGAGATGTCGGCGGGGGTGTTCTTGTTCATCACATCGGCGGCGGTGTAGCCGAGCATGCGCTCCGCGCCGACGTTGAAGATCTGAATCACGCCCTGCGCATCGGTGGCGATGCTGGAGAAGTTGGCGCTGTTGAAGATGGCACTTTGCAGCGCGCCCGCTTTGAGCAAGGCTTCTTCCGCGCGTTTGCGCGCCGTGTTGTCGGTGCCGATGAGCAGGTAGCCGATGATGGCGTCCTGATCGTCGCGCAGGGCTGTGACGGATAGCACGACCGGGATGCGGCTGCCGTTCTTGCGGATGGAGGTCATCTCATAGATGTCCTCGATGCCGCGCGAGGCTTTGAACACCAGCGCTTCGAATCCCGGTGTGATGGGGGTGCCCAGCTCCGCACTGAGTGCTTCGGCACGGGCGACCAGCTCATGCGGGTCGGAGATGTCGGCCGGGGTGATCTTGTTCATCACCTCGGCGGCGGTGTAGCCCAGCATGCGTTCCGCGCCGACGTTAAAGATCTGGATCACGCCCTGCGCATCGGTGGCGATGCTGGAGAAGTTCTCGCTGTTGAAAATGGCGCTCTGCAACGCGCCCGCTTTCTGCAAGGCGGCTTCTGCCTGTTTGCGTGCGGTGTTGTCGGTGCCGATGAGCAGGTAACCGATGATCTCGTTCTGTGCGTCGCGCAGTGCCGTTACCGAGACCACGGCGGGGAAGCGGCTGCCGTCCTTGCGGATGTAGGTCAGCTCGTAGATGTCTTCGATGCCGCGCTTGGCCTTGAACACCAGTGCTTCGAAGCCCGGCGTGATGGGGGTGCCCAGCTCCGCACTCAGCGCTTCCGCGCGGGCGATCAGCTCCTGCGGGTCGGAGATGTCGGCCGGCGTGTTCTTGTTCATCACCTCTGCGGCGGTGTAGCCGAGCATGCGTTCCGCGCCGACGTTGAAGATCTGGATCACGCCCTGGGCGTCGGTGGCGATGCTGGAGAAGTTCTCGCTGTTGAAGATGGCGCTCTGCAGACCGCCGGCTTTGAGCAGGGCTTGGGCGGCCTCTTCCCTGATGGTGATGTCGCGCAGGATACCGGTGTAGTGGCGCTCGCCACTCAACCACATCTGGCTGAGCGAGATCTCCACCGGGAAGCTGCTACCGTCCTTGCGCCGCCCCGGGATGTTGCTGCCGATGTCTATGGTCGCTTCATCGTCACCGGCTCTCAATCTCTCGAACATCTCCGAGCGTCTGGCCTGCTCTAGATCGGGTATGAGCAGCACGAAATTCTGGCCGACCAGTTCGGCGGCCGAATAGCCGAACATGCGCTCGGCGGCCGGGTTCACTGTCTCGATGATGCCGTCTTCGGCGCGCAGGGTGATGATGCCGTCGACCACGCTGTTGAGGATGGTCTGTATCAGCGATGCATTGTCGCGCATCGCCTGCTGCGTGGCGTATTCGTCCGTGACATCCCTGAACACCAGCACCGCGCCGATCACTTCGCCATTCGGCATGGTGATCGGTGCGCAACTGTCGGCGATGGATTTCTCACTGCCGTCGCGTGCCACAAGGATGGTGTGGTTGGCGAGTCCGTGTACCGTGCCATGGGCCAGGGTGTCCAGAACCGGGATGGCAGCGGGCAGCCGGGTGTCCTGGCTGATGATATGGAAGATGTCGCCTATGGGTAGTCCGATGGATTCCTTTTGCACCCAGCCGGTGAGGTTCTCCGCTTGGGGATTCAGGTAGGTCACGTTGCCGTCGGCATCGGTGGTGATCACGGCATCGGCGATGGAGTGCAGTGTGACGGCGAGCTTCTGGTCGGTCGCCTGCAGGTCGAAGTAGGCGTGTTGCAGGCGTTGATTAGCGTCTTCCTGAATATCGAGGAGATGTTTCGTCTCCAGATGCACGGCGTCTTTGAGCTGTTGCTGTGCTTGCCGATAGAACAGGTAAGCGAACATCAGCGCGAACAACAAGGCAGACAGGCTGGCAGCGACGATGAGGCTGAAGAGTCGCAGCATATTCAATTGGAATGCCGCATCGTGCGCGGCCCGTGATTCTTCCTCTATCTTGATGAAGCGCCCCATCTCGGCGCGTATCGATTCCATCAGCAACTGGCCCTTGCCGTTGCCGACGATGGCGAATGCTCCCGCCATGTCATGCTTGCGATTCAAGGCGACAACGAGTTTCAGCTCCTCCATCCACGCGTCCACCATGGGGGTCATGTTATCCAGGTGTTTTTGGGCGGCTGCGACAGTCGTCATCTTGCGCAACGCCTGCAGGCGTTCTTCCATGCCTTCTCTGACCCTTAGATAGGGTTGCAAAAATACTTCGTTACCGGTCAGCAGGAATCCGCGTTGTCCCGTTTCGGCATCCACCAATTCAGACATCAGGCTGTTGGCGTCGCGCAGCACGGTGTAGTTGTGCATGCGCAGGATGTCTGCCTTGTCGATCTGATGGTATGACCAGAAGGTCAGGCCGATGCCAAACATGACCGAGAGTGTCGCAGCCATGAACCACAGTATTGTTTTATGGGATTGTTTCAAAGTGGATGATTCCTTCAACTGTAAGTGCCCCGCGTCGTGGATGCGGCCATGGGATTCGGAGGACGCAAAGATGATTTGCGCATTGGAGCGGATAGTGATGATTCGGGGTTTTGTGTTCTGTGCGCCTACGCACATACCCCGCCTGAAAACCCCGGAAACTTCCTTGCGCGTGCGTTAACGCACAGAGTCTGGTCGCCGTGTGCGCAATGATGTGCGCAGTTTTCGGATGCAGGAGGATCGGCTATGAACTGGGATCAGGTGGCGGGAAGCTTGAAACAGATCAAGGGGCGCAGCATGCAACTATGGTGCGGCATCACCCATGATGAATACGGTGCGATGCTGGCCAGACACTTGTGCACCGACGGCCGTATCCAGTGCTCCAAGGGCATCCATTCGGAGGAGGAAGAAGACCAACTCGACGAGTGGATGTCGGAACACCAACTGCTGCCGCGCCCGGACAAGCACTGATATGAATCTGCCCGGCCATGCTGCGGCCATCCTGATGCTGACACTGGTGTTCACGGGATGCACCACGGTCGGGATAGGCGTCGGTGTGACCATCGGGGCTGCGCTCGGCGCTGTGGTGGGCACGGGCGGGACGGCGAGCATCGTCGGCGGCGCTTTGGCTGGCGGATTGATAGGCAGCGATATTGGCGATGCGACGGATGACAATGCCGAGACACAAAAGGAATCATCACAGCCGGAAGTCTTATAGAAAGGAATACCATGCTTTATACCGTTGCATTGATCATGATCGTCTTGTGGTTGTTCGGGCTGATCACCGCCAACACCATGGGGGGCTTCATCCACGTACTGGTGATCATCGCCATCGTGGTCGTTCTGGTCAGGGTCATCCAGAAGTAAAGATCGCATCGTGCAGAACTTCACCTTTTACAACCCGACCCGCATCCTGTTCGGAAAAGGGCGCATCGCCGATCTCGCGCGAGAGATCCCCGCGCAGTCGCGCATCCTGATCACCTACGGCGGTGGCAGCGTCATCAAGACCGGCACGCTGGATGAGGTGAAGGCCGCGCTCAAGGGTTACACCCTGTTCGAGTTCGGCGGCATCGCGCCCAATCCCAGTTATGAAGAGTTGATGGACTCGGTCGAGCTCGCACGACGCGAGAGGATCGATTTCCTGCTGGCCGTGGGTGGCGGTTCTGTCATCGACGGCACCAAGTTCATCGCGGCCGCTATCGGCTTCGAGGGGCTGCCGTGGGACATCCTTGCCAAGCAGGCGAAGATCAAGACAACCATTCCTTTCGGCTGTGTGTTGACGCTGCCGGCGACGGGGTCTGAGATGAATGACGGTGCGGTGATCACCCGGGAAGCGACCCGCGACAAACTCGCGTTCTCCAGCCCGCTGGTCTTCCCGCGTTTCGCCATACTCGACCCGGCCAAGACGCTTACGCTGCCGCCGCAGCAGGTCGCCAATGGCGTGGTGGATGCTTTCGCGCACATCATGGAGCAATACCTCACTTATCCGGTCGATGCGAAAGTGCAGGACAGGTTCGCCGAAGGATTGTTGTTGACGCTGATCGAGGAGGGCCCCCGGGCCTTGGCGGAACCCGCCAATGAAGCGGTGCGCGCCAATCTGATGTGGACGGCCACACTGGCGCTCAACGGCCTGATCGGGGCCGGTGTGCCGCAGGACTGGGCCACGCATATGCTGGGGCACGAGATCACCGTACTGCACGGCATGGACCACGCACAGACGCTGGCGATCATTCTGCCGGCCATGATGCAGGTCAGGCGTGATGAGAAGCGCGCCAAATTGCTGCAGTACGCGGAACGTGTCTGGCGATTGCATGATGGCGACGAGGACGGTCGCATCGACCGGGCGATCGCTCTGACGCGCAGCTTCTTCGAGTCGTTGAACGTGAAGACCCGCCTGTCGGATCACGGCATCGGCAAAGACGCCATCCCGGCACTGGTCGCGCAATTGAAACGCCACGGCATGACCGCGCTGGGGGAGCATCGCAACATGGATATCGAGGTTTCCCGGCGCGTGTTCGAGGCGGCTGCGTGAATGCTTCTGAAGATTCTTGAGATAGCGGAGCGCTGGTTCTCTGTGTGTTGCCGTACAAACCTGCAGCGCAGGTTCGTCTAAGCTGATATCCCCGCTCTTGGTATTCATCCATGCCCGACCTGTCGGCCGCCTCCATCACGCTTTCCGAATCCACGCCACAACAGATCGTGTTGGCCGGGGCTTGGACTGCGGGTGGCATCACCGGTCTGGGGAAGGCTCTGGATGGGATCGAACCGGTATCGGGCGCAGTCGTGGATGGCTCGGGTATCCATGCGCTGGATAGTGCGGGTGCCTGGATATTGCATGCTTTCCTGAAGCGTATCGGGGAGGGGACTGATGTCCTGCCGGTGCGGGAGATGAGCCCGCCCTTCGCACGTCTGCTGAAGGAAGTGGCAACGCTGGAAGGTGCCATGCCCGTATCTCGCGAGCGGCCCATGCCGATGTTGGAGGGGTTTGGCCGCTTCGTCGCGGCCGGATTCGATCAGGCGTATGCACTGTTCAGTTTCGTCGGCGAGTGTGCGGTGGCCTTCGCTGGCAGCATCCGTCACCCTTCGCGCATCCGCTGGCGTCCCATCCTGTTCAACATCCGCAGCGCCGGGTTCGATGCGCTGCCCATCGTGGGTCTGCTTTCGTTCCTGCTCGGTATCGTGGTCGCCTTTCAGGGGGCGGACCAGCTCAAACAATACGGTGCGAACATCTTTGTGGCGGACCTGATCGGGCTTTCCATGCTGCGCGAGTTCGCCCCATTGATCACCGCCATCATCATCGCGGGTCGTTCCGGTTCGGCCTATGCCGCGCAGATCGGCTCGATGTCGGTGAGCGAGGAGATCTCCGCCATGCGTACGCTGGGTATCGCGCCGCTGGAACTGCTGGTGCTGCCCAAGATCATCGCGTTGGTCATCGCTTTGCCCCTGCTCACGGTGTTCGCGGATGTGATGGGGGTGCTGGGCGGCATGCTGATGGCCGGTTCGCAACTCGATGTTGGCTTCGTGCAATTCTTCGATCGCTTCGTTTCGGCAGTCAGCGTCACCTCCTATCTGATCGGGATATGCAAGGCCCCCGTGTTCGCCGTCATCATCGCCATAGTCGGCTGTTTCCAGGGGTTCCGCACCAGCGGCGGTGCGGACAGCGTGGGGCGTCAGACTACGCGTAGCGTGGTGCAGTCCATCTTCCTGGTGATCTCGGCGGATGCTTTGTTCTCAGTGGCGTTCAGCCTGTTGGACATGTGACATGCATACGGCGACCAACCATGACGAAGCAGTGATCGAGGTCAGAGACGTCAGGACGAGTTTCGGCGACAAGGTCGTGCATGACGGCCTGGACCTTGAGGTACATCGTGGCGAGATATTCGCGCTGATCGGCGGCAGCGGTTCGGGCAAATCCACGTTGCTGAACGAGTTGATCCTGCTGCAGCGCCCCGATTCCGGCTCGATCAAGGTGCTGGGTTCAGACCTGCTGCAGATCGACACGGCCGAGATGCTGGACATACGTAAACGCTGCGGCGTGATGTTCCAGCATGGCGGACTGTTTGGCGCGCTCACGGTAAGCGAGAACATCGGGCTGCCGTTGCGCGAGCATTCCGATCTGGATGACGCACTCATTGACGCGCTTGCCGCGTGGAAACTCTCCATGACCGGATTGGCGCCGGAGGTGGGGGCGATGTATCCGACCTCGCTCAGCGGCGGCATGATGAAACGCGCTTCACTGGCGCGCGCGCTGGCGCTGGACCCCGAACTGGTGTTTCTGGACGAGCCGACATCCGGTCTTGATCCGGCGAGCGCGGGTGAGGTGGATGAGCTCATCCTCAAGATGCGCGACCTGTTCGGTCTCACCATCGTGATGATCACGCACGACCTCGACCTGCTGTGGCAGGTGGCCGATCGTGTCGCGGTGCTGGCCGGGGGAAAAGTGCAGGGGGTCGGTTCGATGGACGAACTGGCGCAGTCCAAAAATCCCGAGATACAGAAGTTCTTCGCCGGACCGCGCGGTCGGGAAGCGCAAGCCCAGGAAAACCCTCAAACAGAAAATCAACTCGCCGGGAGCCCATCATAGAAACCAAAGTCAACTACGCCCTGGTGGGTGCCTTCGTCCTCTTGCTCGGCTCGGTGCTGGTCGCGGTCGCGCTATGGCTGGCCTCGGGCGGTGCTTACCAGAAGAAGTACGACCTTTATCTGGCCATCGTGGACGAATCGGTGTCGGGCCTGAATGTGAACGCGGTGGTGAAATACAACGGCGTGGATGTGGGCAATGTGCGGAAGATCAGTCTCGATCACAGCGACCCGGACCGGGTGATATTGCTGTTCGCCATCGAGCGGGGCACGCCGGTCAGAGTCGATACCGTGGCGGTGCTGAAGACACAGGGGCTGACCGGATTCGCTTATGTCGAGCTCAGCGGCGGGAGCAAGGGTTCGCCCCTGCTGCAAAAGACGGCGGGTAACAAATATCCCATCATCCAGACCATACCCTCGCTCAGCGCGCGGCTGGAGAACGTGCTGACCAGTGTGATGACCAAGCTGGATAGCACATCGGACAACATCAATTCGATACTGAGTGCCGAGAATCAGGATGCCTTCCGGCGCGCGCTGGCCGACATCGCCGTGGTGGCGCACACCTTTGCCGAGCGCAAGGATGAACTCGATAGCGCGATGACCGATATCGCGCATGCGGCGAAGAACGCTTCGCATGCATCGTTGCAACTCAGTCCCGTGCTTACGCAGATCGACCAAGGGGCGAAAGCGGTGGAGAAGATGGGTAACGAGATGGCGCAGACGAGCATCACGGCCGGCAAGCTGGTGGAAACTGTCGGGGCCGATGCGCAACGCTTCACAGCGGAGACCCTGCCGGAACTGGAAAGATTGCTGGGCGAGCTGACGGTGTTATCCACTTCGATGCGCCGCCTGAGCGAACAGATCGAACGCAATCCGGATGGCTTGCTGTTCGGGCGCACACCACTCCGGGAAGGACCGGGAGAAACATCAAAAGGAGCCTCCGCACCATGAACAGATATCACTATCCATTGGGCGCATTCGTACTCACGCTGCTCTTGAGCGGCTGCGGGGTCGTGGGACCTTCCGCAAGCGTGCAACCCACTTTCTATGCCCTCGATGCGCTGCAATACGATGCGGCGCAGACGGCTGAACCGGCATACACCACAGCGCGCCGACCGACGCTCATCGTCAATCCGACCCATGCGGCGGCCGGCTATGACAGCCAGCACATCCTCTACGCGCGCTTGCCGCACCAGCTTGAATACTTTGCACACAGCGAATGGGTAGACACACCGGCGCGCATGTTGACGCCGCTCATCGCCAACGCGCTGGCGCGCAGCGGTGGCTACCGGGCAGTGGTGTTGACGCCCAGTGCGGCAGTGGGCGAGCTGAGACTGGATACCGAGATCGTGCGTCTGCATTATGAAATGGATATGCAGCCGAGTCGGGTGCGCTTCACTTTGCGTGCCTACATCGTGGACACCGCGAACCGTCGGGTATTGGCATGGCGCGAGTTCGACGAATCGGTCGGGCTGGAGACCGCAGGCCCTTACGGTGTGGTGGTGGCATCCAACCGTGCCGTACACAACGCGCTTGAAAAACTGACTGTCTTCGCCGGTGAGGAAGCTGCCCGCTGGACGGCAGCATCACCGTGATCGGGTTGTTGCCGGATGGGACAGGGTGATGTTTACCTACCCATGCCCGCACATTCAACTTATCGCATCATAGAACCGGATCTGATTACGTCCGGCTTCCTTGGCCTGATACATCGCGATATCCGCCCACTTGAGAAGATCTTCGGTGCTGGCCTGACGGCCAAGGAACACCACCACACCGATGCTCGATGTGCAGCAATGTTTGATTGCGGCTTCTTTGTTCCCCTCGCTTTGAATCGTCAGTTCATAAGGCTCGGCCAATGCAAGACGGATCTTTTCGGCCACGATGGCGGCTTCTGCAGCAGAGCGGTCTTTGTCCGTATCCAGCTCGCGCAGCAACACCACGAACTCGTCACCGCCAAAGCGCGACACCGTATCCGTTTCCCGCACGCAAGCACCGATACGTCGCGCCACTTCGACCAGCAACAAGTCGCCCGAGCTGTGCCCGTGCGTATCATTCAGCGCCTTGAAGTTATCCAGATCCAGAAACATTAGCGCGCCATAACGACCGCTGCGTTTACCGGAAGCCATCGCCTGTGCCAGCCTGTCGGCCAATAAACGCCGGTTGGGCAATTGCGTCAACGCATCGTAGAAGGCCAGCGTGTGAATGAGCTCTTCCGCCACTTTGCGCTCGGTAATATCGTAGAACCAACCCAAAACGCCCGCCTCATTCCGGTAATCCAGGTTGAAGTAGGACGACAACGCCCATTTCTTCTTGCCACCCGGGATATTCAGCTCGATCAGTTTGTTGCTGACACTTTCCCCGCGAGACAAAGCCTCGAGCACTTCCTGGTATTCCTGCGGCTTGGCGTAGTACATCTTCGGGTCGATCCCGTCCACTTGATCGGCGGGCGCCTCGATCAGCTCGGCATAACGCTGATTGGAGAACATCACCTTGCGCCCGCTCGCATTGGCAATGCGCACGGCAATAGGGCTGGTCTCCAGCATCAGGCGAAACCGCGCCTCGTCTTTTAGCAGGATCTTTTTTGCGCGCCGCAGGGGCAACCAGAAGCCTAGCGAAACCAGACTGAATACAACGGTCGCGATACCGTACTTCCAAATGCGTCCATGCCATGCAGCAAGATAGTCCTCCTCGGAAATGCCCGCGAAAACGATCAGCGGCAGCTCGCCGACCTGTTTGAAGCCCAACTGTCGCTTGATACCGTCCACGGACGACCGGTTCAAGTAAACGCCATGTGTGTCCCCGTTATCGATATATTTTTTTACGACCAGGGGCACGACTTTTCCCATCAATTGCTGATTGGGCGGATAGCGTGCCACCAAGTGCAGTTCCTTGTCGTACATGGCGACTACGCCATGTGCCCCCAGATCAAGCTTGCGGTACAGGGTTTGGAAATGGTCCAGATCCAGAATGACCACCGCGACACCGGCAAAGCCGCCCGTTTCAAAATTCAGCCGGCGCGTTAGCACAATGGTCCATTTGTTGAAGGTGCGCGAAATGATCGGGGAAGAGATCACCAGACCGGCATTCTGGTCGCTTTGGTGGGCAGTGAAGTGGGAACGATCGGCGATATTGATACGTGGGGTCTGATCAAGCGAGCTGTATATATGATTTCCCTCGGCATCTGAAATATGGATCGCCTCCACTTCGGGCTCGCCTTCAGTCTGCGATCTCAGCAAAGCATGGATCTGCTGCTGGCGTGCGCTACGCTCCCCGTGCGAAACGCGCATGTCATTCGGCTGCAGATTCCTTTGCACTTCGCGCAACAGCAGATCGCCTTTATCCACGATAGCCAGCGCATGCTCTTCCAGCAGCATGGTGAGATTCTCGACCTCAACCCTGGCATGCCGGGTCTCGTCCCGATATTCACTGGCTAGACTCGCCAATAGCAAAACGATGAAGCCCGCCAAACCGGCAACACCGGCAAATACCGTTAGGCTGAAAAATCGACGGTAAGTGGCGGGAGCATCCTTCATATGGTTTTCACCTGTAGATATATTTCGCGCGCAAGATGTTGCATCGCACAGGTACTTATAAACGGTTTTACAGGCGGGTCTGTACGGCATGGCACACAGCCTGCTTCCGGTATCCGGGCTGACCTTGCATCCAACGTGTGCCTGCCTTGGTTAGCTAGCGCACAGACTGCAACGGGGGCTGGTCGTATCTTGCAACTTATGCAGGGCTTTCCTGCCAATCAAGCCGAAGGGATGCGGAATGAACAAGGATCAAGTCAAAGGTGTCGTGAAAGACATCGCAGGAAAAGTACAAGAGGAAGCGGGCAAGTTGGTGGGTAACAAGGAGCAGCAAGCCAAAGGCCTGGGAAAACAGATCGAGGGCAAAGCCGAGAAGGCTTATGGCGATGCCAAAGAAGTCATCAAGGATGCGACCAAGCATGCCTGAGCTTGCTTAGTGAGGAAGATGGCCGCGATATGCGGCCATTTTTGCGTGTGGATCGAGGATAGAAGATGAATACCAATCCAGAAAGTGCGCTTTTCAGCAGATCGGCATTCCCGGCCTTGTTCTCGATGATGCCTATCTTGGCGCTGTCTCTCACCGTCGCCGGCGATGTCTTTGCGGCACCGGCGGGCGTAACCGTCACCAAGCATAAAGCCGTCAAATCATTTAGCAACTGTGCAGGCTGCCCCAAGATGGTGATCGTTCCGGCCGGCCATTTCGAGATGGGTTCGCCTGAGGCCGAGGCGGGGCGCGGCGACGATGAGGGGCCGCTGCATCAGGTCAAGGTGGCCAGGTTCGCGCTGGGAAAGTATGAGGTTACACGCGGTGAGTTCGCTGCATTCGTCAAGGCCACGAAGCACAGCTCGGGCGACCGGTGTGGGACGCTGGAAGAGGGCATGGTGGAGGACCGCAAAGGCGATTGGCTTGTACTGCACTACGGCCAGAGCGAGCGTCATCCCATCGGTTGTATCAGTTGGGACGATGCGCAGGCGTATGTCAAATGGCTCTCGCGCAGGAGCGGGAAGAAGTATCGCCTGCCGACCGAGGCTGAATGGGAATACGCGGCGCGTGCGGGAACGACCACTTCACGTTTCTGGGGTGACGATGCGGATCTCGCCTGCGGCTACGCCAATGCCGCCGACAAGACCGCGCAATCCTTGATCGAGGGGGCCAGTTCGTGGGGGATACATGCTTGCGTGGACGGTTTCGACTTTACTTCTCCCGTGGGCAGCTTCAAAGCCAATGCCTTTGGTTTGCACGATATGTTGGGCAACGCTTGGGAGTGGACCGAGGACAGTTATCACGAGAGTTATGTCGATGCGCCTTTGAACGGTAAAGCCTGGCTGGGCGATGGCGAGAAGCGCGTGCTGCGCGGCGGGTCCTGGAACAATGGTCCGCGCAATGTCCGTTCCGCCGGGCGCAACAGTTCAGTCCCCGGCAAGCGATTCAGCTTCTTTGGTTTTCGGGTGGCGCGCACGCTGCCATAACGGGCGAACGGCGCTTATGTCATGTCAGGCTTAATGTGGATATCGCGTTTTGCGAGGATGCTGTTGGCGGTCCTGGCGGTGAGCTATGCCATGCAGGCACAGGGAGAGGCGCAGGTGCAGGGAGAGGATGCGGTCGTTACCGAACCCATCGTCGCAGAGACGCCGCCCGTGACACCAGTGCCTGATGTGTTCGACCCCCTTGAGGGAACGCGCGACTATCTTTCCGGCAGGTTGACGCGATTCGCCAGTTACATCGACAGTTTTTTCGGCGGCAACCAGCATTTTCAAGAGCGCAACTCCAGCGTGATGCGTGTGGATCTTTCGCGGGCGACGGGATATGGCGGTACTGGGCAATATGACTTGTCTGCCAATCTGAATCTGCGTCTGCCTATCTCGGAAGGGAAGTTGCATCTGCTGGTCGAGACCGATCCGGAGCGGAATCTGGAGGATGAACCGGTGAGGAGTTCGACCGTCATGAATACCAAGCCCTCGACCCGTAAGAGCCTCGCGTTGGCAGCCCGCTATGCCGTGGAGCAGGAGAATGACTGGAGCTATCGCACGGATGCGGGCATCAGGTTCCCGCTACCTTTGCAGCCTTTCGTACGGTCCAAGGTCGGCTATTCGACACCGTTGGACGATTGGCGGCTGACCATAGGGCAATCAGTCTATTGGTTCAGCCAGACCGGCGTGGGTGAGACGACCCAACTGGACCTGCAGCGTCAGGTCAGTCCGTCGATAATGTTCCGTGCCACCAGTCTGTCCATCTGGCTCAAAGACAATCCGAACTTCAATATGAGCCAGAGTTTTTCGTTCTATCACACGGTGAGTGACCGGACATCGCTGATCTATCAGGCCAGCGTATTTGGTGTCAGCGAGCCGAGCACGCAGATGACGGACACGGTGTTCCTGGTCCACTACCGTTATCGCCTGCATCAGAAATGGCTGTTCTTCGAGTTCACACCGCAGTTGCATTTTCCCAATGCGAATGACTACAAAGCCAGCCCGGCAATGAGCATGCGACTGCAGATGCTGTTTGATGATGCGCGGGCATCACCATGATGGGGAGGGGATAGCGCGGGAATTGGCCTTGCAGGCCGCTTCGGGCTACAAACAGCACGCAGGTGCTGTTTGTTTAACGCCCTTCGCCCCGCGTCCGTCCCGGACGGGAATTCAATTCCCAATGTTCGCTTAACAAACAAAAAAGCCCACCCTTACGGATGAGCTTTTTTGTTTGTTGGTGGAGGCGGGGAATTGAAAGTTGCGCGCATGCTTTACTTTCAATCAGTTGCCGCTGAAGCGTGACTAAACTGTGACCATTGGGCTGCAATCCTGCTTCCAGCGGAATTATCTGCCGAGGGAAGCCAGCGACCATATCGTCTGCGAATCATACCCCAGTCGGCATGCCCCATCTGTTGCGCCACCCACATCGGATTTTCTCCCGCGGATAGTAGCGAACTGGCGTAGGTGTGCCGTGTTTGATAGGGATTTCGGTAGGGAATGTTGGCCGCTTTTAATGCCGGAATCCAACCGACCTTGCGAATTTGTCCGTCTGTCTCCCAAGGCTGGTTTGACTGGTCGCAGTGAAAGATTCTCCCACCCTTGGAAAAGGTGTATTCACGCTGGCTCCGCAATGCTTCGCGTGAGAGCGGGGTAAATTGGACGTCCCTTACCCCTGCTTTGGTTTTCGGTTGCTTGATGATTTTTCTGACGCTGGCACGAGTGACTCGAATGACCTCCCTATCCCAATCTATATCGCCCCACTCAAGCGCAACCAATTCTGAGGAACCAAGGCCTGAGCCAAATGCGAATTGAAATAGGTTTCGCGTCTGTGGCAGACAATTTTTCAGAATCGCCTGAATCTCATCCATTGCAAATGGTTGTGGTTCATCTAAACGATGTGGAATGTTCTTGATGCGCTTCGCAGGGTTGGAGTCTATGAGCTCATCCAAAAACGCATCTTCAAGCACGATACGCAAGGGAATGAGCACGTTGTTGATTCGTTTTCCCGATATTGAAAGCCCCGCAATCCAAGTTTTGATGTCGTTTGCCGTTAATTTTCGGATTGGTGTGTCGCCGAAGGCGGGAATCAGATGGTAGTAAATTGCGCTTTGGTAGCCGCGAAGAGTGCTGGCCTCATATTCCCTTCTTGGATTACGTAGAAAGTCTTCCAGAGCCTCCCTAACCGTTTTCTTGGTGAGTTTCCCTAAAGTTGAGGCGTGTCGGCTCTCTGGGAAATGTTCGGCGTAATTGAAGATGCCGAGCGCTATTTCATGAAGAACGGTAGAACGCTTTCGCGAAGCATGCAGGAGGTTGGGCTTTGTAGGTGGGAGTTTGATTGTTTCTCGGCAACGTCTGCCTTGATAGTAGAAATCAATCTCAATGCCTTTTCCGCTTTTGGGGCGGACGCCTTCTAGCTTTCTATCCATCTCTGAATCTCACGCAGATTGAAATGGATGCGACCGTCAGGTGCCTTGCGCCAATGGATGTTGCGCAGCCATACGCCTTTCTTCATCTTGGCGCGGATGGCGTCTTCCGTGTAGCCGATGAGCTCTACGACCTTGTTGATTAAAACCCACTGCATTGCACACCTCATAAGGGAACTTTATGTTCCCATTGTGAGGGCGACAAAAGGGTATGTCAAGAACCTTTAGAGGGAATTCATTTCCCTTCTGTTCTCAATCTTAATGTCACCACTGACGACTTTCCAGAAGTTGGAAATTTTCTTTGCCAACGAATATCCGATGCTTCTATCCGAAGATGCGGTTTCTTCGGGGAAAAGCTCTTTGGCATTTATTCCTAGGATGGTCTCGTACTTCTTGAAGGTTTTTTTGCTGTGGATGATGGCGAGCGGCTTCCAGCCTATCTGGAACCCCAAGCGCATAAAGCCAAACGCAGATTCCAATTCATCGAAATTGCCATGAAACTTGGCGATGGCCATCAACTCGATTTCTTGGAGTTGCTTAAGTTTTTCGGATGAGAGTGGTTTGAGGCGCGAAAGGTTGTACTTGATGCGTTCCTCTTCGGTCATGGCTTTGCTCATAAGTTATACCTCGACTCAATTTTGAATGACGATAGCCGATTAAGGGGATTTCAGCAACCTTTAATCGATTGTGATGAAGGTTGAGCGGCTATTGTGCGAATATGACGAATAAATGCATCATGATTCATTGAGACTTAAGAGGACATCATGGAAATAAATAAACAGAATCCCTTTTCGTTCTATGACTTCTTAGGGTATCTCACGCCTGGAGCAGTATTTCTTTATGGAGTTTGGCTGAGTGTTTCCCATGGGCAGCAACCGTTACAAGGGAAATCCCTAGATTTTCTTTCTCAATTTTCTTTTGAAAAGCCTCAGATATACATTCCCTTGGTTCTATTAGCTTACATAGTGGGACATTTTCTTTCATTTATCTCATCAATCACAATCGAGCGTTTTTCAATCTGGGCACACGGATACCCGTCAAAGTATTTATTGGGAGTTCCCAAAAAAGATTATTTTCCAAAAAACGAACACCAGAGAATAGTACTTAGATTTTTAATTGGCTTGGTCCTCACACCAATAACAATCATGGATTGGCTCCTTGGTGAAAAGCTAAAAATGCGGGAGTTGTACGCAAAGCAAGTTGATAAGTACTTGGAAGAAATACTAAGAAGAAAGATGTTCATATTGACGAAGCGTCATATTGGAGTATTTCCAAAAATCGAAAAGCATGGAAAGGCTAGTGAGGTTGATTTGTTTATCTACGCATACCACTTTGCCGTTGAGAATGCCCCGAACCACCTCCCGAAAATGCAGAACTATGTCGCGCTATATGGCTTCCTCAGAACATTAACTCTGTTGTCTATATTGTCTTATTGGTCAATATGGTGGCATATAGCGACAGACTCAATATCAGCGAAAACAGGATTCATTATTATGGGGGTCGTTTCGGTCATCTGCTACCTGTTATTCATGGCGTTCGTAAAATTTTATCGGCGGTTTTCCTTGGAGGCGCTTATGGCAATGGCGGTGACGATCGAGGACGGGCACGACGCTATAATGCAAATAGGAACTGACAAGGAGGATGTTAAGGATGTTGAGGATGTTGCGCCAACAAGTTCTAGCACGAGTTAACCCAACATTTTCTTGAGATGGTGTCTGTATTCGAAATGGAGGGTGTCCGGAATTTTGTGTAAACGGGGTTTCTCTACTGCTGCGACATCCGTTCCTCGAACTGGATGGTAAACCGGTTTAGCGCAGACTTCCAATCTCGGATCGGCATCGTCCACTTCTTGCTG